>JABHOV010000044.1 GCA_018695135.1 Candidatus Melainabacteria bacterium
AGTACCAAACCAATTCTCTTCGATATCAAGAGGAATGTCATTAGTCCAAAGTGTGTCGCAAGAGACAAAGTAAAATGGTCTATTGAGATGTTCTTTACAGCAAGAAAGTGAATAGCCTGGTCCAGTGCCTTCCCCCTCAAATTTGTCTACGGTTACGTATTCAATGTCAGAGTCAGAGTGGGCTATATCAAGGTAGTTCCGAACTTGATCAGCCTTGAAACCTAGTGAGATGATGAACTTAGTGTCCAATGGGAATTGATTAATGATGTGGCTAATTACGCCTTTGTTATCGATCGGTAGAATTGCTTTGTTGGCAATTTCACAAAACTCGCCCATTCGAGTTCCGCGTCCGGAAGTTAGTATACAGACTACAGCTTGGCTCATTTGCTTACATGTTCAGCGTCAATACGACCATCAACTCTGGCTGTATCGTCGCTAACCCTAATTACATCATCTAAGTGAGGTGTGGAAACTTCGTAGAGGACTACATCTGTCATTGCTTCTAGTCTGTGCAGGCATTCTGGCATTACATCAATTGAAGAGACAGGATCTAAATCATTAGTGCTGATGTCTTCAGATCTTACTGAATCATTTGCAGCAGCGTCATTGGTCTTAAAGTGTAATCTAGCAGTACCAGTGAATAGTACATTTGTTTCACGTTTAAAACGGTGGTATTGAAGTGAAGTTTTGGTACCTTGTTTAATTGCAATTTGTTTTAAAGCATAGTTTGGATGGTCATCACTAATCCAGAGTTCGTGTCCCCATGGTTTAACTACTTTTTTGATGTCATCATACTTAGTTGCAGTTGCAGAACTCTCACTGATTTTGGTTTCAACTGTACCAGCGATCAATACTCTGGCACCAGCTTGTAAATTAACTTTGACTCCATCAAGGTTTTCTACTTGGAAACTATCACCTTCAGCAAGAACAAAATCTCGGCCATTAGCGTTGATATTAATTGCTTCAGCTGTTTGATAAGCATAGACAGTATAAGACTTGAGATTTTCTACACTGATTGTTTCAGCTCGCTCTGCAGCATAAAGGTAATACTCGTATGGAGAGGCAGCAAATGGTTGTTTACCACATTGGGTCTCAGCATAATAGCTTATCTCGTTACCGCCAAAAAATTCTTTTTCCTTAGTGCTCATTTCGATAACAGTATACCACGCAAGACTAGTTTGTAATCACGCCTAAGTCTCAGGGTCTGGCTTGACACCCCAAATGAGATCGACTAAATATCCAAAACTTGAATGGTAAATTAGCATGCCATAACCTGCAATAGAGAATGCCAAGGCAGCTTCAATAGGTAAAGCAAGAAATTTAAAAATACCAACGAAACTTAGTTCTCTAATCCCTAAGCCACCAATTGTAATAGGCAGTACCAGGGCGATAGAGATGAGAGCAATGATCCAAAGAAAATCAACAAAAGGAAGCTCAATGTGAATAGCTTTAGCAACTATGAAATTGCCAAAAATATTGATAGTTTGGAATATGATACTTAAGAGAATAGTCTTAATGATTAAAATATACTGACCATGGAGGATTTCATTAAAACTATTTTCAAAAGACAAGAGTAATTCATCGAGTTTTTTCATGATTTGTAGTTTTGTTAAACTCTTGCTCAGAAACCTAAAGATTTTTATAATTAAGGCAGTGTTAAAAATAAGAAACAATACGGCAGAGATTGTTAAGCCAAATGCATAAAGTATTGGCATTAGCTTTTCTTTGTGACTTGAGAGCAATATCCCTACTGAACCAACAATTAATAAGCCAATAACACCAATGAGTTTATCGACAAAAACTGAACAAGTGAGTCGTGGCAAATCATTTTCTTTGTGATCTTTCAGTCTATAAATCTTTAGACCTTCGCTAGCAACTTGTCCTGGCAAGAAAACTGAATAGTAGGCAGCAATTAGGTTTGAGGTGAATAGAGTTGAGAAACGATAACTTGGAATTAACAGATTCCATTTATAAGAATTAATGGCTATGCCAACAATAAAGACTGGAAGGTTGGCTGCGATTAATAAATAATCTACTGATCTAAATAAATCCAAGACATCAGTAAGGTTTGAATTGTTGAGAACCAATACAAGGATTAATATTCCGGCTATATATTTTATATATTTCATGCTATCTAATTGCAAAACTAGCTTATGATAAAAATACCATAATTGGGCATACAATAGGTGTTGAATGATTAGAACAAAGCTAGAAACTACAATGAGATCGAGAAGATGTACGCTTCTTGGAGTGGGCCCCATGAGTGTCAACTGTGTTGATGCCTCAATTGAGATTGCCAACGATAATAGAATCCCCCTGATGTTAATTGCAAGTAGAAGGCAAATTGACTCAGCTGATTTTGGTGGTGGTTATGTAAATAATTGGACTACTGAAGAGTTTTCAAAGTATGTTATTGAAAATGACAAAAGAGGTTATGTACTTCTTGCTAGAGACCACGGTGGTCCTTGGCAAAATACTATAGAGAAAGAAAAGAAATTAAGTCTTCGTCAGGCGATGGAATCAGCGAAGAAATCATACGAAGCTGATATTCGTTCTGGTTTTCAAATTATTCATATTGATCCAAGTGAAGATATTTTTGGAAGATCTAGCACTGATGAGATTTTGGAAAGGGTCTATGAGTTACTTGATTTTTGTACTGATATTTCTCGCAAGACTAATAATGATATTGCCTTTGAGATTGGTACTGAAGAACAAAGTGGTGGCATGAACACTAGTGAGGAACTGGAACATGTTCTAAGTAGTGTGATGAATTTCTGTGAGAAAAATACTATTCCTAAACCATTGTTTGTGGTAATGCAAACCGGAACCAAAGTAATGGAAACCAAAAACGTTGGTACTTTTGATACACCGTTTAGAATTGCTGATGAAATTCCTGCAGAGATCCAAATTCCGAAAATGATTGAGCTTTGCGAGAAATATGGAATCTATATGAAAGAGCACAATACAGACTATCTTTCTACTGAAGCATTGCGCTGGCACCCCAAAGTTGGAATCCACGCTGCTAATGTCGCACCAGAATTTGGTGTTGAAGAGACGAGAGCATTTTTAGAATTGCTTGAAGCGAACAAGCAAAAAAAATTAGCAGAGAGGTTTTTGAAGCTAGCTTATGATTCAAACAAGTGGAATAAGTGGATGCTGCCTGGTACAGATGCCACTGATAGAGATAGATCTATCATTGCAGGACATTATGTTTTTGCCACTCCTGAGTTTTTGGAAATCAAAGCCGAAGCCGTCAAAGCTCTTCCGAGTATTGATATTGAAGCGCATTTGAAATCGAGAGTTAAAGAATCTATACTGAGATATGTAAAAGGATTTAGGTTAATAGTTTAATGAAAGATACTGCAACAATAATATTGAATAGGAATTTACCTGAGATCACTGATGCACTACATGATCGCATCATGAAGTTTGATAAGGCTGAAACTGATATTTTTATCTTGGAAAGTGGTTCAAGCAAAGACAAATTATCAAAGAATCATACTTGGCACGCTGATTCCAAGGAAGATGTTGAAACTGGTTTGAGATATGCTAGAGGCTTTAATTATGCCTTGACTAAATTATATGAAGAAAAGAAGCTTGATAAATACAAGTACATATTCTTAGTTTGTAATGATGTTCAATTCCCTCAACAAGAACCAATTGTGAAAACGCTTAGAGAAGAAATTGAAAAGCATCCTCGTATTGGAATTCTTTCACCTTGTGCTGATAACTGGGGTGAGAAACAATTGATGACTGTAGAGAAGGTCAAATACTTTGGTGATGTGCAATTCCTTTCTTGGTTTATTCGCAAAGAATGTTTGCTAGACATTATGACTCCTGACAAACCTAGCAAGATGAACTTCTTGTTTGATGGAACTAATTTCAGGGGCTATGCTGCTGATCTTGAAGTTGTAACCAAGGCTTATGTAAATGATTGGGCGACCGGCATTACTCGTAAAGTGATTCAAATTGAAGATGATTCACCGCTTAAGACCAAGGCTGACTTGATGGGTACAGATCCTTATGATGTTAATTTGTGCAAGATGGTTGAA
>JABHOV010000091.1 GCA_018695135.1 Candidatus Melainabacteria bacterium
GTATACAGGAGCGAGATATTTTTTTGTAGTTCAAGGCGTCGAGTTAATTTTCAAGGTGCAGTTGACTGAGCCGTCAATTAGCCGAAGAAAATTAGTGAGCAACGCAGAAATACGGAAAAATAGCCGCGACCTTTATGAAATAGGGAACATGGTTTGCAGCTTCATGGCAAGATTCATATCACCTTTAATCTTCAACTTACCCTGCATAAACGCCATTTGTGAATTCAATTTGCCTTCACGGATAGCCATCCAATCAGCATCAGCTAAAGCAATTTCAACAGAAGGAGCATCAACTCCACCCTTGACTAGGTTACAAGCGCCAGCATCTATATTAAATGCCCAGATACCACCTTGGGGGCCAGAGATATTAAACTGATAAGTCGCAGTTAGACCTTGAGCGGCACTTGGATTAAAGTGCTTCAACATTTCTTCGAATACGTCGCCGATTTGAACCATGTTTTTATTTTACCACCTAACTATGTGAATACAGCATGTGCTATTATTTTAAACATGGGTTTTGCAAATAATAACTGCCTAAGTGATAAGATTGATCGTTTTGGCTTGAACATGGAAAGGAGATTTAAGTCTAGTGTCGGTTTTACTCCAAATCATAGATCAGATGATTCCTCCGTCACAAATGAATTCTTCGCTGCTTTATCTAAAGACTGGCTACACTCTATTCCTTTTGAGCCCTTTTCAAGCTTGGATCAAAATATCTTTAGTGAATTATTAGAAGATGTTGCATCAGAGATGACAAGGAATGGTGTTAATCAATCACAGACTGCAGTTCAGTTAGGAGATCTTGTTTGTAGATTATTAAAATCATCAGTAATGTTGGCTAATGCAAAAGCATGGACAAAAAGTGTTGGTGATAAACTTGATTCTTGTGCAGCTTTAATTCAATCCTCTCTTGCTAGAGTTTTACCTTTTTTGATTGATTATTTAGATACTAGCGATGCAGTAACAGCTAATCAGTCTCCCGAAAGACATTTTATTACTAAGTTAATACAAGTTATTGATACTAAAATCAAATCATGGAAGATAAGCCTTAGTCCCCTTGAGGCAACTAAGTTGCTTGGCGTAAATGCTGATATATTGAGTCAGTTTAGCCAATCAACAGCCAAATCTTAATATTTAAAGACTTTAGTTCTTTGCTTGGCTTGACGAGTTTATCTAAGGTAGCTTTTCAGCTATGATAGAACCAAGGAAAATAATATGAGATTAAGAGAGTACGAAGCAAAACAATTATTCAGAGAGTCTGGGATACCAACCCCAGAAGGCAAAGTCATAAGATACGCAGAGGAGATTTTTGCCAATAAGATTTACCCGTGTACCTTGAAGACTCAAGTCTTAACTGGTGGTCGCGGGAAATTAGGTGGAATCCAATTTGCTGATGACCCTAATGATGCTTATAAAAAAGCACAAGATATTTTTGCTCTTGAAATCAAAGGCGATATGCCAGAAGCGATTTTAGTAGAGCCAAAGGTCAACATCAAGCGTGAGATTTATGTTTCGATTTTGATCGACAGAGCTTACCGTGGACCTATCATTATGGCTGCCGCTGAAGGTGGAGTAGAGATTGAATCATCTGATAGTATTCAGATCGTTCCTATCACTGGTGGCAATTATAGTTCTTACCTAGGACGTAAGATGGCTACTCAGCTTGGACTTACTGGTAAGGATGTACTTAAATTTGGAAACATCGTTAACCGTCTTTGGGATGTTTATACAAAGAACGATTGTGATTTAGTTGAGATCAACCCACTGATCGTAGACGGCGATGGCAACTTTGTTGCACTTGACGGCAAGATCACTATTAATGAGGATTCACTCGGTCGTCAACCTAGATTTGATGGCATGCTTGGAGCACATTTGACTGACCTTGGTGAACGAGAGTTCAAGGGTAAGATGTGTGACCTGAATATAGTTGAGCTTGAAGGTAATATCGGCATACTTTGTAATGGTGCTGGATTGACTATGGCAACTATGGATTTAGTTTTTCATCATGGTGGTAAACCATCTAACTTCCTAGATGTTGGTGGTGGAGCAAACAAGGATCATGTGACTCGTGCACTAGATTTGGTCGCTTCTGATGAAGAAGTAAAAGTACTTCTAGTTAATATACTTGGTGGAATTACTGATTGTGTAGAAGTGGCGAATGCCTTGAAGCACTACAAGGAGATAAGACCTAAGGCTAATTTAGTTGTAAGGTTGGTTGGAAATAATGAAGAGGCTGCTCAGAAGATAATGAATGACGCAGGAATCACAATGACTAATGTTTTAGATGATGCTGTTAAACAAGCAGTGGCGGTAGCAGCATAAGTGACGCAGTCATTGCGAGCCCCCAAAGGGGGATTACAATGGCGACGAAGCAAACCAGAAAGGAAAAAAGATGAGCGTTTTAATAAATAAAGATACAAAAGTAATAGTTCAAGGAATCACAGGCGGCATGGGTAAAACTCATACTGAATTGATGCAAGCCTATGGAACCAATATAGTAGGTGGTGTGACTCCTGGTAAAGGTGGTCAAGAGGTTTGTGGAGTACCGGTTTTCGACTCGGTATCTGAAGCAGTGGAAAAAACAGGCGCTAACTGCTCTGTGATTTTTGTACCTCCTTATTTAGCATTAGATGCAGCACTTGAAGCAATTGATGCTGGAGTGCCATTGATTTCAGTTATTACAGAGGGCTTACCTCCTCAAGATGCAGTGAAACTTCATGCAGCTGCTGAGAAGAAAGGTGTATTAGTTAATGGACCAAACTGTCCTGGTATCATCACTCCAGGTGAGTGTTTGATCGGAATTCACCCAGGTTCTATTTATATGCCTGGTAGAGTTGGTTTGATTTCTCGTTCTGGTACTTTGACTTATGAAATTGGTCTTGGTTTAAAGCAAGCAGGTATCGGTTTAAGTACTGCTGTTGGTATTGGTGGAGATCCAATTATTGGAATCGACCAAAAGATTTCGCTTAAATTATTCGAAGAAGATCCAGACACAGATATCATTATTTTAGTTGGTGAGATTGGTGGAACGGCAGAAGAAGAAGCTGCTGAATATATCAAAACTAATATCAAGAAACCAGTTATCGGTTATATCGCTGGCCGTACGGCGCCTCCTGGCAAACGTATGGGACATGCTGGTGCAATTATTTCTGGTGGTAAAGGTACTGCTGAATCTAAACAAAAGGCTTTTGAAGCTGCTGGTGTTCAGGTTGCTGTTACTCCAAGTGAGATTGTTGAATTAGTTAAACAAGTCCTGCCTGCTATGAGTGTATAAAGTTAAATTGTTGCTTTTTAAATAGGGTAGGACGTAGCTTTAACGATATACAAAAGGTCTGAAAAACTATTTCAGTAGTTTTTCAGTGAGTCTAGATTTTAATGCGAGCTTGATGAATAATTTAAAGCCAAGCTGGCAGTAACTGCTTAGGTTTACTCTCGCGTTCTACTATTTTTTTATGGTCTAGTCTATCAAGGGCCCATGAAGAGCAATATGCAAAAACTAGTGTAAAGAATAGTGCAATAATTCCTTTGTGTAGTTCCGTTAATTCCATATTAATTAGGCTCCTCTGTTGTTTTGATATTATTATGCTGACCTATATATATTCTTTCGTCAAGCTCTCTTAGTATTTTCACACCTACTCCAACGAAATAATAGGCAAAGTAAAGGCTAATTAAGATTACACCTAGTCTCCAGCTTAGATAAAGCCTGATTTCTTGTCCATAAACAAATAGATTAATTACGCTCAAACCAAAGATAGAAGCAAAGAAGTAACCGATACCCTTATATGCTTCTGCTCTCAATTTTGCTGATTCTTTGTAAACAATCATGTTGATCTTTGTTGTCTAAGTTCAAGAAACCAATCCTAGCAAAAAATCAAGCCCTGCCCCCAAACTTGCGGTCAACACGCAAGCTAAGTGTTAATATTTGAAAAGATATGTCAGAAGCCCTTAAACTAAGAGTAGATATTTATCCAATAGTAGATGGCTTGAGCGGTGAATATAAAATCGCTGATCATATTAATCTCTCTGGCAAAGCGCCTAATCTTGGCTTTAATCCTATTACTGATTTATATACTGCAAAGCATGATGCTGAGGCAATCATCGTGGCATGCCTGAAGCCAGGTATTAGACCAAATCAAGAAGAAATTGAAGTCATGAAAAACAATGGCGTTAAAGCATTTTGCTATAACTTACTTGAGCCTGCTCTTTATGCAGCTGCTCAAGGCAAGCAAATAGAAGCAATTGGTTTTGTGCCTCAGTTGCCAAATGGTTTTAAGTTTTATAGTGCAACGACTGGTTTAAAAACAGACCCAAAGAAATTGGATATTGCAATTGCAGTAGCTGACGTGCCTTGTTACTTTGCAGCGAGTTTTACCAGCAATAAAGTAAGAGCCGCTTGTGTTGAAAACAACAAAACTATTTATGACAGAGAGACCAAGATCAGAGCATTGATTTGTAATTCTGGTAACGCCAATGCCTGTACTGGTGCACAAGGTGATCTCTACGACAATAAATTGCGCCAAGCGATTGCTGACAAATTCAGTCTGGACACAGAACAGATTCTAACGGCGAGCACCGGCAAGATTGGAGTGCAGCTTGCAATTGATACTATGACAGCTGCAATTCAGTCGGCAGCTCCAGCGGAGCCTTTGGGTTTTGCTGAGGCGATTCTTACTACGGATTTGATTACGAAGGTCCATCAAAATAGACATGGGCTTGGTATTTGCAAAGGCTCAGGAATGATTCATCCGGAAATGAAACAAGCGACTATGCTTGGCTTTATATTTAGTGATGTGAGAATCAAAGGCTTTGATGAAAGCCAGATGCAGCAAGAGTTTCGTGATGTATTACAGAAGGCTGTTAATGTGAGTTTTAATTCAATATCAGTTGATGGAGATACAAGCACCAATGACATGGTTTTGTTTATGTCTAGTGGCAAGGGTGCCTTGGTTGATCTTGATCAGTTTCAAGACTCAATGAATGAATTGTGCCAAGAGTTGGCTAAAAAGATAGTGCTCGATGGTGAAGGTGCAACAAAAATAATTCAATTGAACTTGCAAGGACTCGGTAATCATGAAATAGCACGTAAGCTAGCAAGGCAGGTTCTTAATTCTTCGCTTGTTAAAACTGCGATTTTTGGTAGAGACCCTAATTGGGGTAGGATTATCGCAGCGCTGGGGCAAGCGCTCGCAGAGCATGGGCTTGAAACAGATATGGATCAAGTGAGTTTGGATATTCAAGGGCAAAGAGTTTATGAAACTGCTATGCCAACAGAGTTTGATAGGGCTGCACTTATTGAGAAGCTGCAGAAAAATAAAGAGATAGTACTTGATCTTAAAGTGGCTGAAGGTGAGGGGATTAGTGTTTGGTCATGTGATCTTAGTTATGATTATATTCGCATTAATGCCGAGTACTTCACTTAATCCTATCCTTGGAAGCCCGATAGCTGCGTTATGCTCACCCTTATTTGCTACAGCAAACTTCGGGTAAACCCTTCGGGCTCGCAAGCCTTGCTCTCGAACTTCCATGAACAGGATTAATTTTCACCTTATTGTCCGAAGTGTAACGACGTTATCGGACTCCCAAGGACAAAATTTATGCAGCTGGCTTTATGAGTAGGACGGGATAATTATAAGTTCTGCTACTACCATTGTATTCAATAATACTGAGTGGAATCTCATAATAGCCATCATCATTGACATTAAGCCCATTATTACGGAACTTGCGATCTGAAGCGAAGTTGACAATGAGTTTTTTGCTAGCGCCCCTTGCTAGTTTGAATCGCTTGGTATTAAGCTTCACAAAACGTTTGTAGTAACTAAACCTTGGTTTGACTTTGAGATTTAAGTTTCTGCTTTGAGTATTTTCGATTTCGAAAATATACTTTGAGACCTTTTGAGCTTTGAGTCTATTTTCGCTTGCTGTTGTTGTACCAGGTGCTCTAAGGCTAGTTCCAAGGTATTTGCTAACGTCAAGTGGTTGACTAGTTACTTCAATAGAGCTGCCATCGTTGAAATAGATAGTCGCTACAACTAAGTAACCACCTGCTTCTCTGTAGATATGACTCGTATAAACGCTACTGCTATTTACCAGATCAACAACGCCATCATCTTCAAAATCCCATTCGACTCTGTCGATATTGTCATCTTCTATATCTGCAGCAAAAAGATCTTTGTCAATATGGAAGCTTTGAATCTTCAATGTTTGTGGACTGTTCGGTAAATGAATAGTCCAGTCGACATCATTTATTTCTACTGGTGTTTCTACTGGTGTTTCAGCTGGAGGCGCTCCTCCTCCAGCTGAGCTAAGCTGGGTTTCAACTCTAAAGCTTGCACCAGTTGTACTTAGAGTAATTGGAGTTACTCTGATGCCATTGATATCATCATAAAAAACATTATTGAAGGGTGCAAGTCTATTGAATGTAATAGCTAGGTTGAGATCAAAGTACGAACCAGAGGAGGTTTGACTGAGCCCAGATCTTCTATCAATCATGTCACTAGCAAGTAGAGAGGAATTGCTGATGGCTTCATCATCATTGTGATAAATGAGAATGCCACCACGTTCAGAGCTAAGTCCAGGTAAAAGAGTGATAGCATCGTAATTCTCTGCCTGTCTATATTCTATAACATAGTAGGTGCCATCACCAAGAGGAATACGAACACTTTTGAGACTAGTACTTGTTTCTGAAATAGGACTAATAGTAAAAACTTCATTGATAGTAGCCGTAGAACTTAGGTCCCTAAATTCTGTACTGGTAAACCAACCAAGGTCATTTTGATGAATAGCATTAAGGTGAGCAAGAGTTGGAGCAAAGCCCATAATACTGTGAGCACCACCGTATTCAAGGCTGGCACATCTTATTGTATAAATATCTTCACCACAAACATTAGCGTTGTCATGCTTTAAACCAAAGTTGTGACCAAATTCATGGAAGACAACTTCCTGGAGTATATAATCCTCGCTACTAGTTGCGATAGTCGATTTGATGACATTGAGAGATATTCTGTGACTACTGCCATCTGTAAAAGACAATGTGAACATTCCCACACTACCGATTCCGGCAACTCCACTTGGTAAACAAAATGAATCATCTGGAACAATCAATGAGAGACGATTATAAGCTTTGAGGTTATGACCCGCTGAAAGAATGGCATTGAGAGCTTTTACCTCGCCGCCTTCTGCAAAAATATTGCCGCCGGCACACATATTACTGACATTGAGACTATTGATGACGTTGCCCGTGAAACTAGTTCGGTTTTTAGATACTTCTTTATAGTAAGAGTTGAGACTTGGCTGTGTGCTAGAGAAAAACGCAGTGGTTAATTCAGCAGCACTGTGAATTGGACTAGAGAGTGATCGTGAGCTATCGATGACACGAGCAACAAGAGTAGTTTGCAGACCACTTGATTCTGCTTGACTAGTACCTATAAGTAGGGCTTTGTTTTTGGGCTGAAGTTCTTTGTAAGACTCTACAACAAAATCATCACCATCTTTATATCCTTTGATATTTATTGCATCAATTTTGCCTGGATCTTTGGGTGGGTTGAGAAATCTCAGCTTGATGCTTTTGCCATTTTTGAGATTAAGTTTGTAGAGCATCTCTGCTTTGCCAGTTTGAAGATTGTGATCTAGATGATCTATATAGAAGGCAGCTAAATATCCATCGATACTCTGTAAGTTAGTTTTATTAGCTGTGCTTGCAAGCTTGTTTATGCCGGCATTGCTGTCTATACGCAATCGCGCAGCTTGAGCTGAATTTGCTGTCAGGGCCAAGATTAGGATGATGATTTTGGCTAAGTAGTTTTTTAGAGTTCTAGATAACATGTATTGCAGTTTAGCATGGGCTAAACTGCTTGAGCAAGAGATTTAGCTTGAAAAGTTCTATTTTGAGTGTTGGCACCTATTGCTTTTGCTCTTGGTTCAACAAAGTCTTGCATTTTTGCAAGTAAAATATCTGTTTTCCCTGCTGCTTTGAGTGCTTGTTCTAGTCTTCCACTTGTGGAGCTAGTTTTCATTAGGCTTGCCAGTTCTCTAGATGTTTTTGTACTGTCTACTTTGAGCATTCTATGCATAGCACTAATGATTTTATTACTTGCGCTGCTACCATCCAAGCTCGGAAGGTAGTCCTGGAGCCATTTACTGAGTAAATCCGTTTCATCCGTTGGTGCTTGGCTAGTTTCTACCATTTCCCTAAATCCAGTTGGACTGTTATAAAGATGGTTTGCTAATTCAGATCTTAATTCTATCGCTTCAGGGTTTGTCGTTGGATTTGTTGAGATGCTATTTATTAATGCACGATCGTTTGCTACTCTTGCTTCTTGTGATTCAAAGTTGTTACGAGCTAAATGTACAGAATGCTCTCTAACTACTGGGCTAGAAGCTGGATTTCTATTTAGTTGTACAACCGCTGTTGTCATGATAATATACTGCTTGCGAAAGTCCTCTTTATCTTCACTAGAGTTCCTGCGAAAGTTCCCTTTATCTTTACTAACGGAACTAGTGCTTGGCATCGTTCCGACCTTTATAAGGATAACACCAGATATCTTTAATTACCCATACATTAATATAAGGTTCAATTTTAAGTTTTTGTTTATCATTGGGGCTAGTCTGCCAACTGCTTTGGATCAAAGTATTACGGTGATTGGTTCTCATGGAGTAGAAATGTCAGTTAGTGATTTATTGTTTGACTGTGGTGCAGAGCTTAAGAAGTTGAAAGCTAAGTTGATTGATCAATTTGCTGATAGCTTGGATTTGGAAATCAAAAGACTATCTTTGGCAGTCCATTATCGCGAGCATAAAGACCCGCAAGGCTTGTTACAAGAACTTAATCAAGTAGCTAAGGATTTTAGTGATACTTTTAGAGTTCAGGAAGGACTTATGGTCTTTGAATTTGTCCCTAAGAAAATCAATAAGAGCCTTGCTATTAATTATTTAACTCACAAGTTCTTAGATTATTTACCAGTATATTTTGGTGATGACCTGACGGATTGTTTTGCCTTTAATCGAATTAATGAAATTAATGGGCTGAGTGTTCAAATCGGTGATCGCATAGAAAGCCAGGCAGACTATGGGCTTGACTCTGTTGAAGACCTGTATGCACTTATTGCTGCGTGAAAATATTTTGACATGCTTTCGTTGAATAAGATAAGATGGTTATTCTATGATACAAGCAGTAAGCCCAAGTTTTAGTCGTGAATTGAAAGCAGAGTTTAAGGCATTAAAAGAAGAAACTAGTTCTGGTCAAGAATTTGCAGCCAATTTGGCTAGTAGATTTGATGATGTCTCAGAATCAATGCAGGAGATGACCGGAAAACTCTTTCATGATACAGAACCAAGAGTCAATCTTCAAGAATGGTTTCAAACTAATGTAGTTAACGCCTTTAAAAACCTTGCTGAGATTAAAGCTATTAAGAAAGAAGAAGTTGCTAACGTAACAGAAGCGGCAATCGGTCATTTTGCAGATGGAATCACTAAAGCAGTTGCTGCATTGCATCAACCCATCGTTACTCAGCTCAATAATGTAGACAAGGCTTTCCAAAATACTCAGCGTGCTGATCATGACAGTAAGTCTTATTGGATCAAGGGCTTACCTAGAGGTGAAAGTGTTACTACTTTAATTGAGAAACTCGCTCAGGGAACAGTTGATGCTGACCACTATACTGCTTTAGCGAATGTGATTAATCCCAATCCTAATGTAGCTATCAACCACAAGGTTGCTGAAGATCCTAAGTTAAGAGCTTTATTTACATTGCTTCTTGATAAAGTAAAACAAATTCCCGAGACTGATTTTGCCAAGGTTGCGAAAGAAGATTCTATAGCAGCTTTATTTCACGCAATAGATATTTCGGGCTTTGCCCCTGAAGATTTTAAGGCAGCGGATTGGGATAGCATCTTTGATGAGCCTCAAGATCTAAGTAACGCTGATTTTATGCAAATCTTCTACTCACTGTTGCAATGTGACAAAAAGATTGCACAAAACAGTAAAAGCTCAGAAGCTCGCTTTTCATCTGCAATGCGTTTTTTGAATTTGGTTCAGGGCTACATAAGTCAGTCTGCTTGCGGGAATCTGTTAAGGACACGCTGAAAGAGATAGCCAGCGACTTTTGCATAGTAAAGCATTATTTCAACTAGTTGTATGATGCGATTGGCTACTAGTCTGGTTCCAATGGGGGACAGTCTTATTATATTCATAACCTAATTCGTGAATGTAACTAAAGGAACCAATAAGGAGCAAGAATGCAGATTCTAAAAAGTTTTATCGTTTTATTTTTAAGTATCAACTTTATTTGTAGCAATTTATTATTGCCTGTAAATGCCGCTGATGCTGATATCGCGAAGCCCGTTTTACCGTCTGTTGAAACAACTCAGCCAACAGCGATGCAAATTATCAACCCTCTTATCGATTTAAATCAAAACCATATACTAGATGACTCTGAAGTGGTAGAGGCTTTGTACTTAAGGAATTTCAAAAAGACTCCAGAGATTATAGCGCTTAGTGATACTGATTTTGAAGCGTTATTGAGTTTGAATGACAATACAATCCAGCTCAAACAATTACTAGCCTTGATGTTAACGGAGACCTGGACTGCCAATACCAAGACAATGCTTCATGGTGTTTTACTATCACGCGAGCAAAAGATTTACAATCTTGGATTTTGGAATGCAATTGGTCATGGCTACCATATACGTGATTATAAAAGACTGCTTGCAGGAATAGAAACTCTGGATCCTGATGCCAATGGTAGTTTAACTCAAGCTGAATTAGACAATTTTAGACGCAGTGGCGTTGGTTACCCTTATTCAGTTTTGAGATACTATACAAATAAATACACCAAGGGTGTTGCTGATTGGTGGTAAAGAAACAGGGGCGCGTCCCTGTTTACTTAAGCTATAATTTGCCTTGTTATGGCAATTTTTGCAAACTACGACACTAACGGATTCTATGATGAATATTTCATGGCAGAAGGTCTGGTACGTGATTATGCCAAAGATTTAGTTTTAAATATTGATGCTTTAAACAAAAAACAACTCAAAGAGAAACAAAAAGCTGCAGAACTTGCCTTCTTCAATATGGGAATCACTTTTACAGTTACCGGAGAAGAGACTGGTGTCGAGAGAATATTTCCTTTTGATATGTTGCCGCGGATTATAGATCAACAAGAATGGTTAAGTACCGAAAAAGGACTTAAGCAGCGCATACATGCCCTTAATTTATTTATCCACGATATTTACAATGAACAAAAAATCATTAATGACAATGTAATCCCAAGAGAAATCATTGAAAGTGGTACTTCATTTATTCCTCAATGCAAAGGCTTGCAGCCACCAAAAAATATTTGGGCTCATATTACTGGAACTGATTTAGTAAGAGCTGCCGATGGTAAGATCTATGTACTGGAAGACAATCTCAGATGCCCTTCGGGTGTTTCCTATGTTTTGGAGAACCGTTTGATAATGAAGCGCATCTTTCCAAAGCTCTTTGAATCAATGTCAGTAAGCCATGTTGATGATTATCCAAGTCAATTACTCGCAACTTTGACCAATGTAAGCCCAGTTGATAATCCAACTGTCGTGATCCTTACACCGGGAATTTACAACTCAGCATATTTTGAACATTCTTTTCTTGCTCAACAAATGGGTATTCAAGTCGTCGAAGGCAGAGATCTTGTTGTTGACGATGATTTTGTGTATATGCGCACTACTGATGGTCTAGAACGAGTAGATGTGATTTATAGAAGAATCGATGATTTGTTTCTTGACCCTTTAGTCTTCAGGGCTGATTCTTTACTGGGAGTACCAGGCTTGATGAAGGCTTATATCAAGGGAAATGTGAGTCTCGTCAATGCGCCAGGTACAGGGATTGCTGATGACAAAGTTGTTTACAAGTTTGTTCCTGACATGATTAAGTACTATCTTGGTGAAGAATCAATTTTGAACAATGTGCCAACTTATTTGTGTTGTGATGATAAGGAACGTGAATATGTTTTAAATAATTTAGAGACACTAGTTGTCAAAGCTGCTAATGAAGCAGGTGGCTACGGTATGCTGATGGGTCCTAGCTCAACAGCTCAACAGCGTAGTGAATTTGCTGATAAAATCAAAGCAAATCCACGTAACTATTTGGCACAGCCCGTTCTAGCCTTGTCACGAGTGCCGACCTTGATTAATAACCAAGTAGAAGGTAGGCATGTGGATTTGAGACCTTATATTTTATATGGTGAAGATATTTATGTAATGCCAGGTGGCTTGACAAGGGTGGCACTAAAAAAAGGATCTTTGATTGTTAATTCATCACAAGGTGGTGGCAGCAAAGATACTTGGGTGAGGGCTGCATAGATGTTAAGTAGAGTAGCTGGCAATATTTTTTGGATGCAACGCTATAGAGAGCGTGTTGAAAACATGGCGCGCTTGATAGAGGTGAACTTTAATCTTAATATCGATATACCAGAGTCTGAAAAGCAGTGGGAGCCTTTACTTCGAGCCGTAGGAGCTGCGGAAGAATTTCAAAAGCATTATCAAGACTTCAGTCGAGATACCATCTTGGATTTCTTGACGTTTGATTTGCGTAATCCAGGTTCGATTTTTTCTTGTTTAATAATGGCAAGAGAAAATGCAAGATCGATAAGAGAAATTATTACATCTGATATGTGGCATGAGATTAATACTCTATATCTATTTTTACAACAAAGTCAAAACCAAATACTCAATCATCACAACTTCTACAGTAGGGTCAAAAGACAATGCCAATTGTTTACGGGTATCTCGGATTCCACACTCTCTCACGGAAGAGGCTGGCACTTTGGCAGAGTTGGTTATTTACTTGAAAGGGCTGATATGGGTTCACGCTTGCTTGATGTTAAGTATTTTACACTTTTGTCTTCACCTGATTTAATAGGTTCTCCATTTGACAATATTCAATGGAACGCTCTCTTGGATTCAATGAGTGCACTAGAGATGTATCGTCAGAAATGGCAACAAATCAAACATGTTAATGTCGCTGAGTTTCTGATATTAGATAGAGATTTTCCTCGTTCTCTTTATAGTTGTATTAATAGGGCAACAGATTCTTTATTGACAATTGTGAATACTGGTCACAATCCTCATGCCCGTGAGCCTTACGAGATTAGCAGGGCACTACTTGACCGATTAGAAGCAATGAATGGCGAATCGATTATTAGTTATGGTTTACACGAATACTTAGATAAGATACAAAAAGGATTGCTCGAGATAGGTAAAAGTATCAACTCGGTTTATTTTAGTACCGAAGACTCAACTAAGGACACGCAGAAAAAGACTATCTTCATAACTAAATCTACTTTAATCGAGTCTTAAAAAATAGAAGTCTTTGTCTTAGTGGTAAACAACTCTAGAGCCTTTGTCCCAACAAGTGAATTGCCTGATTCATTCAATCCTGGAGACCAAACACTAATAACAAAATGTCCCGGCATGATTGCAACTATGCCGCCTCCAACGCCACTCTTGCCTGGCAAACCGACTCTATAAGCGAAATCTCCAACGGCATCATAAGTCCCGCAGGTCATAAGTAGAGAATTAATACGCTTGGTTTGTCTTTCGCTGATGATTACTTTATTAGCCCCTACTGTTTTACCAGCATTGGCTAAACAAGAGAAAGCTCTGACTAAATCAAGGCATGACATACTCAGTGAGCATTGATGAAAATACAAATCTAAGACTTCATCTACCGCATTATTGATATTGCCAAAGTCTTTGATGAAATAAGCAAGGGCTCTGTTTCTATCACCCCATTCATTCTCAGACTTAGCCACGACTTCGTCAAAGTTAACCTTGGGATTATCGGCTAGTTCTCTTACTAAATCAAGTAGAGTTTGTTTTGGATCATTGTAGGTTGAAGTTAATATATCAGTCATCACCAAAGCACCTGCATTAATAAATGGATTACGCGGGATGCCATGCTCAAACTCAAGCTGAATTAATGAGTTAAACGCTGTTCCTGACGGCTCCTTACCTACTCTCTCCCACAACTCGGCTCTTAATTCCTTAAGTGCAAGAGCAAAACTAAAAATCTTAGAAATACTCTGAATAGAAAAGCTTTCTTCAGCGTCACCAACGCTGTATTCTTTATTATCAATGGTTTTAATTGCCATAGCAAATTTGCTAATTGGAATAGCCCCAAGTGCAGGAATATAATTAGCGACCTTGCCTTGTCCAAGCAGTGGCTTGATTTCTTCTTGAATATCTTCAAGTATTGTTTGATAGTTCATGTATTAAATTCCCAGACTGAATTTTCGTGAATTACATTATGCACAAAACGCAGCTTTTCTTTGACTGGCTCTGAGATTACAAAAGGATAAGGGTCGGTTAGTCCCATGCTGCGATTGACACTATTAAGCGCGCAGCTTGCCCAGTCCCAGTTGTCAATCATTTTATCAAAGGGACTATCTGTATTTAAATTTGATTTTTGTGCCGACGAGTAGCGTATTGATTTGACACTAAACCTTAAACCCCATGAGTTAGCGGTTTCTAGAGTATCATGAATATGCATATAATGAGCCCAAGTCTCAGCCCAGTCTTCCCATGGGTGTGAACTTGCATAGGGACTGATGAAGTTTATAGCATCTATTTTTTGGTGTTCTTCTTTTGCTTCGTAATAATCTCTTAGTGAGTCTGCATAATTCTGCCTATCGTCACCAAATAATTGTCGGCAAGGTTCTAGCCAGTGAGTATTATCGACTAAAAGCATCCAGTAATAATGTCCAATCTCGTGCCTAAAATGTCCTAGCAAAGTGCGATAACGCTCTTTCATTTCATCGCGAATTTTGACTCTGATTGCATCATTGGCTTCAGCTAGATTTAATGTGATAATCCCTCTATCGTGTCCGGTCATTACTGGCTTATGCTCACGTCCGTTGAGCCCTGGACCTTCCATTAATTTAAAAGCTAAGCCATTGAGCTTGTCTTCTTTTTTGTTCTTTAATGGTAGTTTCAAGTGGTGGATTGAAAATACCAATCGTCTTTTGGCCTTCTCTATTTTTTGCCAGTATTGCCAATTGTCTCCTATCGTTGAATCTGGTATTACCCAGTTGAGATTGCATGAGACACAGCGTTCTACTGGATATTCTTCTGGGACCATCCAATTACAAGCTCCATGTTGACTATAATTTTTGCATTGTTTATACCTTCTACCTAAAGTAGTTGGACCAATTGCTGTCCAAATACCATCTTCACCAACCGTGAAACTACAGTGTTTGCCAGTGTCATAGCAGTAGCCAAGATCATAACCACAATTGTTGCATCGTATGTTTCCAAAATAAATTAAATGGTCACAGTTATCACAGCTAAATATTTTCATGAATACCTTAAATCCAAAGTTGACGGGAAGATAGGATTAATTTCTTCTTCTGGTATTTTATCTATGTTTCCTGGATTATGTCCAGTATTAAAAAATCTAGATGATCTTCTCGCTTCTGCTTCCCTGGCATTAACCGGGAAATCAGTTGAGTTCTTGCCACTTGGATTACTCACGTGGTAACTACAGCCAGCGATTGCTCGCATATTGACAGTATCAACGATATCAAAGATAAGCGGAGTTTGTACTGGGATCGATGGGTGCAGACCTGAATAAGGCTGCCAAGCTCTATATCTAAGCCCTGCTACATAATGTCCTTCCTTGCCGCTAGCGACGAGTGGTAGCTTACGTTGATTACAACAAATGATATAACGAGGATCAACTAAGCCATTAACTTCAACTTGTAATCTTTCTAATGATGAATCAACATAGCGAGCGGTGCCGCCAGCCGCTGATTCCTCTCCCAGTACATGCCAAGGCTCGATCGCGTATCTTAGTTCAATATTGATATCTTGGTAGGAGAGTTTGCCGTGCAGTGGAAAACGAAACTCAAAATGACTACTGAAATGATCTAATTTAATTGGAATACCATCATTGTTGAGGTCATGAATAATCTCTTTAAAATCCTCACGAATGAAATAAGGCAAGAGGAAACGATCATGCAGAGTGGTTTTCCAGTGAGTGAGTTTTTGTTTGTAAGGCTTGTCCCAAAACATTGCAAGTAGTGAGTGAATCAATAATTGCTGAGCAAGGTTCATCTCAAAGCTTGGCGTCATCTCAAAGCCTCTCAGTTCTACAAGACCTAACCTACCAGTCGCTGAGTCCGGGGAGAATAATTTATCAATGCAAAACTCAGAGCGGTGAGTGTTGCCCGTTAAATCAACCAAGAGATTGCGCAAAGTACGGTCGATAAACCATGGTGATACTTCCTTGGCTTTAGCAATTTCAGCTAGAGCAATTTCTAATTCATAGAGGCTATCTTGTCTCCCCTCATCAATACGAGGTGCTTGACTTGTTGGTCCAACAAAAAGTCCGGAGAAAAGATATGACAAAGAAGGATGATTATTCCAGTAAGCGATCAAGCTTGCTAGTAGATCAGGTCTTTTGAGAAAGGGGCTCTCTGACGGGGTCTTAGCGCCCATTACTATATGATTGCCTCCACCAGTGCCAGTGTGTTTACCATCAAGCATGAATTTCTCAGCACAGAGTCCGGTTCTTTTGGCTGCAGCATAAAGCGATTTGGTCATGGTTACCATATCCTCCCAATTGTCATTAGGCGGGATATTGACTTCTATTACTCCCGGATCTGGAGTGATTTTTAATACTCTGATTTTGCCATCATAAGGCGGTTCGTAGCCCTCAATTATAATTGCTAGTTTTAATTTGCTGGCAACTTCTTCGATTTTATGTACTAAATCGATATAGCTTTCGATAAGATCTATTGGTGGCATGAAAATATAAAGCTTGCCTTCTCTGATTTCAGTGCAAAGTGATGTTTTGATTAATTTATCAGAGACTAGCCCTGGCTTGGCTTTGGTTTTACGTGGCAGTGTGCTTATATTGCTGTTGTCCATTGGATCACGCGGATAGCTTTTTGCTTCCTCGATTTCTGTAACTAATGAATCAAGAGGTAGGCGTAGACCAATTGGAGAGTTGCCTGGCAAAAGATAGAGTTGTTCTCTTCTGAGTTGCCAAGGATTAGTTAGCCATTGAATTGTTTTGCCTGCTAGCTTTGCTTCTAGTGGTAGTACGTAGCCAGAGATAGTCTCAAGTCCTTCTGTAAAAACCTCACAGAGCTTTTTGCGTTCAAGCTCGCACTTGAGTTTAGAGTCAAGTACATTAACATCAGCTGGGAGTTTTTGCTCCTCACTTAGATAATGCAAAGTATCTTCATAGGCTTGGTTAATATAAGTGGAATCTAGCCCAAGTTTTTTACTTAATTCTTGGATAAATCTTTGTGCATCTTCTTGTTTGAGCCCATAGTCCTTGGTCTCGTCAGCAAAAAGCGTCTCGTCTTGCCAAAGAGCTTTACCATCCTCGCGCCAAAAGCACGACAGTGCCCATCTTGGCAAAGGCTCTCCAGGATACCATTTGCCTTGACCATGATGCAAGAGCGCGCCGCTAGTCCATTCTTGTTTGAGCTCTTGTAATAATTTATGAGCTAAAGGTTTTTTTGTGGGTCCTAAAGCATCTATATTCCATTCTGCTCCCGCCATATCAGTAGCCGAAACAAAAGTCGGCTCGCCGCCTGTTGTTAATCCGACCTTGGCTTTTTTGAGTCTTGAGTCTACAGCTTTGCCAATAGAGTTAACTTCTTCAAATGCTTGCGGGGAATAAGGCTTGGTGCTGCGTGGACTTTCATAAATCCTTGAAATTGACATTGAATGAGCAAACTCTACTTTGCAATCCTCAAGTCCGCCACTTATTGGCGCTGCGTTTGTGGGTTCAGGACTAGAGACAAGTGGGATCGCACCCTCACCAACTAAAAGACCTGAGCTTGGATCAATTCCAACCCAACCAGCACCTGGTAAAAATACTTCAGCCCAGGCATGCAAATCAACAAAGTCATCATCTATATCTGCATCTTCCTGGGAGTACTTGACATCAGGCTTGAGAATCACAGAATAACCAGAAGTGAAACGTGCTGCCAGACCAAGATTGCGCAAGAGTTCTACCATGAGCCAAGCAGAGTCCCTGCAAGAACCAGAACCAAGAGTGAGAGTCTCTTCACTGGTTTGTACACCAGGTTCCAGTCTGATTAAGTATTTGACTTTAGAGTGAACTGTTTTATTGAGAGCAATCAAAAAATCAATTGTTGCTTGTGGCTTAAGATCAATTGATTTGATTAATTTGTTTAACTCTGAGCCGGGTTTCTTACTAGAAAGAAATGGTTGCAGCTCATGTTTTAAATTATCATCGTAATTAAAGGGAAAAAGCTCGGCTGATTTTTCCATGAAAAAATCAAAAGGATTTATTACTGTCATATCAGCAATGAGATCAACTTCTACAGAGAATGATGTGATCCGGTCAGGAAAAATAACTCTTGCAATATGATTGCCATGAGGATCTTGTTGCCAATTAATAAAATGTGGACTTGGCTTAACGGTAAGAGAGTAACTGATGATATCGGTTCGTGAATGAGCAGCAGGATGCAAGCGAATAATTTGCGGTCCCATGCTTACAGCTTTGTCATAGCTGTATTTGGTTTTGTGATTTAAAGCAATTTGGATAACCATAGTTGTTTCATGCTGAATCTTAGCAGTAGCCCTTCTTATCTTAAGAGATTGACTAAGCATGGCTTGTTTATTTTTTCTTTATATTGCAAAATTGTCATATGGTAGCAATTGCAGCAAGGAATAGTTTTCATACTAACGAACCAGAGTACAAGTCTTTAAGTGATGATACTAGTGATTCAGGGTCGTATCCGCACAACGCACGCTTTGATTATGAATCACACCTAAAATGATGCTAGCAAGGAAGTGAATTCTACTGGAGTCATATATAAAAGAAAGATTGGGGCCGCGTCTTTCAAATTCACCTCGTCAGCTACACTATGGCTTATTTACTTAGGCTTCGCAAAATCAATGGGCATGGAACTTGGCTGTATAAGTGAATTGTGTACTTGACACGTCTACACAATTCACTTTTTCAAATAATTTCTTAAAAACAACGATCTACCTCTAACAAACTTTTAGCAAGTTTCTTGTCTATTACGGTCTTTCCTCTCAACCGCATAAAACTACAATCTAACTCTTTCTGTCCTGACGATGTGAATTTGAAAGACGCGGCCCCTAATCTCCTAATCTTTTGTTTTTGGCTAAGTTGATTGATGTTAAAAGACTTGAGGAAGTGGAACAGAGATATTCAGATTTGACTAAAAAAGTTAGTGAGAGAGTGAAGACTAACGATGCGGTTAGAGATTAACTAAGTATCCTAAGGATTTTTCACCCAAGTCTTTCCCAACAGCCGTTTCTTCATTGATAATTGCGTGAGCGCCAGCTTTTTCAAATGACTTAACACTTACTTGGTATCTAGAACGAACTATTATATAAGCCTTCGGGTTTAATCTTCTAATATTGTCAATTGCCTGGAGTGCCGCTTCTTGGCTAGGTACAGTAATAATTACTAGTTCTGCTTTTGCGATACCAAAATGCTGCAAGACTTCCAGCTGCCTTATGTCACCAATATATGCCTTAAAACCATATGCTGTGGCGTCATTGAGGCAAGTCTTATTCAGGTCAATAACTGAGATATTGGTATAGCCACCATCTTTCAATAATGTACCAACTTCTTTGCCTGAAGGTCCAAAGCCAAGAAGAAAGATTTTAGGAGCATTAGACTGTTCTTCAGTTTGTTCTTCAATATAGCCAGAACTCTTTTTGCTAAAGAGTTTGTGAATAGCCAAACCAATTTTGGAAGAGTCTTTAATTACAAGGGCAGTCATTAAAATACTTAGAATTGTTACCGAGAATAATATTTGATGCATATCTTCTGAAATGAGCTTTCCATCTTTCGCTATGGTACTTAAGACAAATGCAAACTCTCCTATTTGAGAGATTATAATTGCTGAACTTAAGGAGATCGCGATGGTGTTATTCATAATCTTGAAGACAAGAAAAGAAATAATGGTTTTGATAACTAATATTGCAATAGTGAGTGCTAAAACAAAAACTATATTATTAGCAATCCATATTGGATCAGCTACCATCCCTACTGAACCAAAGAACAGCGTAAGAAACACTACTCTTAAAGGAGATACATCAGCTGTAATTTGCGTAGCAAAAGAAGAACTGCCTAAGATCATCCCAGCAAGAAAAGCACCTATCGCCGGTGAGATTCCAATTCTATGTGCCGCCCATGCTGAACCAATACTAATGACAACAGCCAATAGAATTGACATCTCTCTATTGTTTTCTAATGTAAACAAACTCAGTATCGGAATCGCAATCTTGTTTAACAGGGCATATAAGCCAATAACTAAGGCTAATACACTTATTAGGATAAATAGTAAATTCTTGATTTCAAAAGCTTCCCCAGAAGAAATTAGTAGTGAAATGATGATAGTAAAAGGGACAACCGCGATATCTTGGAAAAGCAAAACTGCTGTTACGTTTCTTCCATGAGCACTATCAATCTCCCCTTGCCCTATCAAACTTCTAAGTACTGTCGCTGTACTACTCAAGGTGAGAGCCAATGCTAAAAAAATAGCAAGCCTGAATTCAAGCTTAAATACTAGCCCAATGGAAAATATAATAACGGGAGTTACTAAAACTTGTAATATACCAGCTTTGATAATGCTATGAGAAAATGTTTTAATTTTATTCCAGGAGAACTCTAAACCTAAGCTAAATAGAAGCAAAGCAACTCCCAATTCTGAGATGACCTCAATTTCATGTGGAGACTTCACGAAATGGAGGCTACCTGGACCACCAAGAAAAACACCTGCAAGCAAATAGCCAATTAATGGATTGAGCTTTAGTTTCATAAACAAAGCACCTAAGACAAGAGCTGCCGTTAATAAAATGCCAATATCAGTAAGTAAAAACCAAAAATCCATGTCTATATACAATTGATTATACTCTTAGCTAAATAATGGGTACTTGACACATCTCCATAGTTCAGTATTTTAAAATAATAGAATGGCTGACTCGACAGGTCTAGGGATAGAGCAAGAAAACAAGACAAGCGTCTCCACAGTTCACTTTTTTAGATAATTTCTTAAAAACAACGATCTACCTCTAACAAACTTTTAGCAAGTTTCTTGTCTATTACGGTCTGTCCTCTCAACCGCATAAAACTACAATCTAACTCTTTCTGTCTTGACGATGTGAATTTGAAAGACGCGGCCCCTAATCCTTACTAGGGTGCATTTAAAAAGAAACAGCCCCTTTGCGGGGCTGTTTCTTTTTAAATGCACCCTAGTAAGGATTATTTCAGCAACTTTTCAGAAGGATTTGAGGTGGAAATGGTGTTAATTCAGAAGTTTGCAGATAGAGTAGCCTGATTAACTTGTCCCGATACGTGCTATATTATTTAGAATCCATTGATGGCACCGCCTCAACCTATAGCACGAATAAAAGTACCTATATTTGCTTGCCCATTACCAAGCGAAGATCGTTTGGTGAAGCATTTAAAGACGGATGAGCAAAGACAGCAAGTTCGAAAAATACACCAAGTTGAACAAGTTGATACCTTGGCTGTTGATGTAATTCGGGTGCTAGCAGAAGCTGATAAAAAAGGCTTAGGTCTTTTTGATTCTGCAATTATTTCCAGTATTAGGAGCAGAGTTGGAACTCAAGCTGATGCCGTTTCAAAGAAGCTGCGCCTTGAAGCTGGTGAGATCAAGAGACTTAGTGATTCCGAAGTTAGAGCACGATTAGCCTTTGATGTAATTACTGGAAAAGGTTTTGGAGACTTAGCTTTTTTATTACGTGAGAAATTGCCAAAACAAAGACACTTACTAGAAACTGTTGTACGCGAGATGGATTTGGCTACGCTCTTTAATACTCTTAATTCAGGATACTATCCAGGTGTTCCTTCACGAAAGGATATGGCAGATTTTATTAGACCTCTTAGATCAGACTATGATGACTTACTGTTAACTCAGGCGAATAGTGTTGACTTGGTATCTTGTCCTGCAACTGATGACTATATTGACAACGATGAATCACAGGATGATAAAGAGGATAATTTTCTTGCTTTAGTCATGGCAAGACCTGTAGAAGGTGAGCCAGCTTGGGTTAGAACAACACTTATTGAGCTTGTTAAAAAAGGTTTTACTGGTGATCATAATGGTACAAGCTTAAATATGTCTATTCGTTTGCTATGGGATAGATATAAAGACCCTGCGCTTTTTATAACAATGATAGGTGAATGTAGAGACAGCGATCATTGGAAAAAAATTCTTCGTGATTGCTGCTCTGATGAAACTATACGCAGTAGTCTTTTACCTAGTTTAACTACTCTTGCTAAAGATGATAGCCTAATTGCGGCTGCATTATTTTCGTCTATATTAGAAGTCGTATCTAGTCAGGCTCTTTGAAGTCGCAAGATTTAAAAACTGTATCATCAATGGATGACAAAGTATCTATATTTCAAGTATTGAGACAGTCTGTTACCCAATGACGTTCCTAGGTAGCTCATTTAAGCTTTAAGGCTTAATTGCTTGGAGCAGCAAGTTGTTTTTGCATAGCATCAAAGCATAAATTGATAGCTTTACAGTTGGTGCTAATTGCTGGATTGTGATCAAAGTCACCTACATCATTACGAAAGTAATAGGGGCCGCGTCTACCGTTTCCACAAAACCTAGATAAATCCACTTTTGTAGTAAAGCCTAAAGTGTTGCTTTATGGTTTGTGGTTGGAATAAGGTCTTGAAAGAGCAGAGAGTTTATTTCTTCAGCCTATGATTCCAGCTTTGTTCTAAAACGTCGGAAACATCCAAAGGGATGTTTCCTCCTAACCCATGACCTAGAATCATAGATTCTGAGGAAAATAGATTTCGATTCAATCTAGGCGCTACTAAAAGAAAAAAGACACCCTTTCAGGTGTCTTTTTTCTTTTTAATGGTACGCCAGATAGGATTCGAACCTATGACCTACTACTTAGAAGGCAGTTGCTCTATCCAGCTGAGCTACTGGCGCGTAATTTGAATCCCCATTCTTTCTGTTAACGCCAAAAAGATTATCAATCTTTTTTGTTGGCTTGACTTTCGTTGTATTCAGCGACGCTGAATGCTTCGGGTCTTGCTTTTGCCTGAGAGAGTCTCAGTCTACTTCACCGAAGGAAAGCCTTGCTAAGGCGCGTACCTTGTTCTTACCGCAACTGCCTTTTGAAGGGCAATTGAAATTCACCAGCCAAATATAGCATGACTTAGCGCGATATATCGCTAATTTCATGTTTTTTCAATGGCAGCAGGATATAATCATATTATATAGCTTTACGATTCTACTTAAGGGTTATGCTATCTATATATTAGAATCAATTGGGAGGCACAAATGAATTTTGCAATACACTCATTTCAAGACTTTGTTGAGCTAATTGCTCACCCAGGTTTCCCAATGTTTTTCAATATTTGTGTAGTTTGTACCTTGATTATTGGCTTGCCAATATGGATTTATTTACTAGACGGACAGGCAAAGGAGCAAGTTAAATGAGCGTAACAATGATTGTTGAATTAACGACTAAGGCTCAAGAGCAAGTCTTTAGCCTATTGTCCAAAGAGGGCAAAGATCCTGAGACTTATGGACTGCGTCTTGCTATCAAGGGCGGCGGCTGTAGTGGACTTAGTTATGATTTATCCTTCGGTGAAATTAAGGATAAGGACATAGTTCAGGAGCAAGAAGGCTTCAAAGTTTTTGTAGATCCCAAGAGTGCGATTTATCTCAAGGGCATGA
>JABHOV010000104.1 GCA_018695135.1 Candidatus Melainabacteria bacterium
AGACTGGCGAGAGCGCATTTCATCTTTCATTGCCCATTTGACTGATTGGGCGATATAACTTGAGTTGTATTCGGTTCCAGGATTAAGCTGGGCTCCTTCAATTAGTTTATTGATTGCAATTAAGCCAGTGTTGACCAGCTCGTCAAAGCTGATCATTTGTTTTGATTTTGACGCAACTTCTTTGCGTGCAATCATTTCTACAATAGGCAAATACTTACCAACACCATTGCCTTTATTGCTGGAGTTAGAATCAATTTTGAGTGATTTGATTTTGTCTTCTGGAACTGACATTCGAGCTTATCTAAATCGCTTTTAGGCGATCCATATATGGTATACCACAATTGCAAGTTTTTTAGCGATTTACCGCAGAATTGGAATATTATCTCAAGGCGCAATTCCCTGATTATGAGTTTTGCTAAGCTTGTTATTCAGGCCAATATAATGCAAGTTACCAAGATTCCAAAACAAATAGAAATTGTCAATGATTATGCTTCTTTAATTTTGGCTCTAAAGAAGACTGTTAAAAATAATTCACTCACTTGTGTTTTAATTTGTTCTGGGAAATACAGTTCAGATGCCTTAGCAAACAAAGTTTCTGAAGATCTTAGTGATTGCGTAAATGTCGAAAATAAAATTGTTTATGAATCTGACATTGCAGAGATTTTACAATTGGATAAAATTAAATCCTTCTCAGAGCTTTATGAAATCCTTGAACGTTCAGGAATTAATACTAAGCTTGTTGCCAAAACTAGCACGGCAATTATTGCAATTGGTGGCGGCAAGCTTCTTGATTACTGCAAATATTTAGCTTATAAAAGTCAAACACAATTGATTAGTGTTCCAAGTTTGGTTTCTAATAATGGAATTTGTTCTTCACTTGCTGTATTACATACTAATAACTATCAAGCGCAGATGCCAATTGCACTTTTGGTGCCGCTTTACATTATTCAAGATACACCATTAGAGCATTTGCAGGCTGCCATTGGAGACTTGATTGGCAAACTCGCTCTGCCAGCTAAACAAGAGTTTATGGATGATTTTGCTGCGATTTTGTCTAATCGATCTAGTCTTGGTGTGATTCAGCTTTTGCAGAATTATGTTTTGACTAGCAAGTCTATTGAGCCAGAACTGATATTGCGTGATAAGGATTTTCTTCGAGCTTTAATTGAGAATCTTGGTCTTTCCGGAATTGCAATGAGTTATTCTGCTAATTTAGAATCTCACTTTGGGTTTGAGTATTTAATTTCTTTAGCTATTGATGAATTGTTTGGCTCCAAGACTTTGCATGGTATTCAGGTCTTGATTGCTAGTTTGTATTTGGAGAAATTAAACGGTGTTGATCTTTTGACTGGAGCTGCTTTAGACTATGAGCATAGTAGCTTAAAGACTTTGCTGCTTAGTTTAGCTTTCCCGTGTGAATTCGAAGATATTGATTTGAGTAAATCAGATATTGAGCAAGTGCTCAAGCTTGCTACTAGTAAAGTTGACGCTAGATGTCTTTTGACCCCTTGACTTTGCCTCGTGCAATTGCGCAAAAATTGAATTCCCTATGTCCATTGACTTTGTGGCAGTTGCCCCAGAGGTTAAATGACCCCTTTCGTTTATAGTGATAGAGTGCTAAAACTATAAATGTGAGATTGCGAGATCAATTACGAAACTTATTGTTGAAACTGAACTCGGTCCAAAGAACTTTACTTAGTAATATTCTTGGTCTAGGTGCAGGAGCAGCTGTCTATACTCTTTGGCAAATCCATTTCCCCTTGATACTTGATGTACAAGACTACGGTTGGTTACAGAAATTTGTTATAATGATGATATCTGCAATACTATTCTTTGCAGCATTTTTGGCTTTAGAGGAGAAACAATAATGTCATTTGAAGATATTTTTTTTATAACACTAATGGTGTTGATGTTAATCACTCTTCCATTTACGACTGGTTTGATCATCACATGGAAAGACAAATTTATGGAAGATGCTGATAAAAAACCAGCTGAATAATTTCCCGTAATCACTCTAATATAATCGAGAAAACAATGGACGCTTACAGCGAAATAGACTGTATTTATTTTTCTATTGGCAATAAGACTTCTTATGCCAAGTATATTCGTCCGTCACAACAGGAGAGCATTATGCCAGAAATAAAAACAGGGACTTACAGTGGAAGCCCACCTTATCAATCAATCAAACGTCCTTTGCCCAAGCTCTTGAAGCAATATCATTGTGCTGAGCATAAGGTCTATAACAGTTTTATGGCGAAGATCAAAGGGTTACCAGATGCTATTTCTTTGGACAAGCTTGCCTTGCGGGTTCCTGAGCTGAGTGAAGCCAGGGCAGCCAGTCCCTTTTCTATCTTTTGCGGGACTACGGTTTTTATAAGTTCAGGGATACTTTTGATTGCTAGTGCTATTCCCTATTTTTTAAAGATGAATCAAAATCCATATTTTATGTTTGCTTGGTTAGCTTTTGTGATTGTCTTAACGACATTAGCTAGTTATCAAATCCAAAAACAATTTTATTTGGCGAAAGCCGAAGACCAACACTTGTTGTTAGCAATTGAAGCATTAAAGGAGGTACTTACCAATGAACGAAATTCTAACTCACAGCATTAATATCGCAGGCTTCTGTCTTTATGTGGCAGCGATTATTGCAACTGTAACTTTGCCGATCTGGGGCTATAAGCTTGTTGAATCCAAAATCTTGGGTAAACACAAAGCATTGAGAGTGGCTAATGAAAACAGATCTACTAGTTTCAAGACTACTAGTATAGTGGCGTCGATTGGCACTACTACTGCAGGGGTATTCTTGATTCAAGTTCTACCACTTGTTTTTAGTATGATTAATGATGTTGGCGGACAATTTGCCGTTGATACTGTATACGCTGAACACCTTACTGGTAGTGGGCTTGGTGATTATGTCAATGGTTTTTATGGCTTGACCGCTGAGCTTGGCGGCATGATGCAAACGGCTGCGCCAATGGCTGCTGTTGGGCTTGGTGGTTATAATCTTTTGAATAATTTATCAAGAGGTTTGCCAGCAATTAAGAACAGTTAAGTCCCTAGAGAGACTTAACTTTTCGGCGTACGAAACCTGCGGTTTCTGCATACGGTCACTATCGTTCCCTGCATACGGAGCCTTTGGCTCCTGCTTGCGATCACTAGTAGACATCCTGCAAAACCCCGTTTTGCTAGTGATGTCGACACAAAAAAGGTCGGAACGGTGCGGCGCACTAGTTCCGTTAGTAAAGATAAAGGGAACTTTCGCAGGAACTCTAATGTTCTTTGCTTAATTATCCAGCGAAGTGTACGCAGCTCATGAAATGAGCGTAAGCAGTCTCCGGCAGGAGACATATGCAGGAGCTATTGGAGACATCAGCGATCCCAGGAAGATATGATAAAAACATATAAAGAATTCAAAAAAGCAGAAGAGTTTTTCTGGGGCTTAAGTTTGTATACTTGGGTCAAACTAACGCTACTGACTATTGTGTTAGTTTACCTGGCTTTTAGTTTCAAGCTAGGTCTCAATAATCCTCTTCTGCTCTTTCTTTCTATTTTGTGGATGATAGTAATTAGTTTTGTGATTAAATCATCGCTAGACAATGCAGTTCCTGGTTTTTATAGCTCTTTTTTGACTCATCCTTTTGCAAATCATATTTTCAAGACGTTTCCTAACAAAGATGGCTATAAGTCTGTGCTTGATTTGCAAAATCTCAAAACAATAAATCATGATCATCTTGTTTCAAAAGAAGCTGATTTGATTTCAATAGTCAGACTCAATAATGGTATCTCTTGGAACAAATCAACTAACCAGGAGCGTGATTCTGTCTTGGACAACTGGGCAAGTTACCTTGCCCAACTGCAGTCTATTGATTCAATTAATTCCTATTTGCTCAATTCAAATCTATTGGAAGATGTTTTTCAATGCTTTATTTGGGTGAAACCCTACCAGCTTAAACTTAGTCCTAATCATTGTTGTTTGAACAAAAACCTCGCAGAAATGATTGAGCTGAATAATGAATGGCAAGGGCAAGTCTTCGGGCAAGATCAATTTATTGCAAGTCCAGAGTTTTATATAATTATCCGCCACAAGAATAATAAGAACAAGAATCAACTCTTGTATAAGATCTTGAGTAATTTGCTTCCTGAGTCTTGCGTGAGCTTTTTAATCAAAAATGATTTTGATGATTTAGATATTGAGTACAAACTATTAGAACAAAAACTAGAAACTTGTCTCAAGAGTCTTAACCAGATTGGGATTGCTGCTGAGCCTTTGCGTTCCAGTGACTTGATAGCGTTTTGTGATCATTGGCTACTTTCCAAACAGCTCAATGGGCAAGGAGAGAATCACGACCTATTGGTTGATCGGTCTAAGTATTTAGAGTTTAAGGGGCGCTTGCATAAGGTCTATCGTTTTACTGTGCCACCAGAGACTGGTGATATTAAGTTTTGGCTCTTGAATTACTTACCTTTGTTTTCTACGGAGTCATATGTCTCGATATCTCTTCAGCCACGAAACGCAATCAGTGACAGACGCAAAGCTGAGAATAAATCAGAGCTTTTGAAACAAATGAAAACCAGGTCTAAAGTAAGTACTGTCAATATCATTCAAGAAAATCAAGAACTCGCTAAAGACCTGATAGATAGACCTTATAGTTTTGATTTGGTTATTTATATTGGAGTGATTGGAACAAGCGTGAAAGAATTACAAGATATTGATAATTTGATACGTAAACCAATGAAACAAACTTGTTTGGATCCTTTAGACCGGCAACAAGTGAATAACTGGCTTTATTCACTACCCTTTGCTTATAATAAATTAGCTAATGGAGAGAAGTTGTTTGCTAATTTGGATTTTGCTAAGTCTTGCTTTAGTTTTGTTGATAATGATTTGGGAACTCCTTCTGGTCCCTTGCTGGCAACGGCTTTGGTCAATGCTAAACCAGTTTACCTTAATGAGTATGATTCAGCTTATTGTCACAACCGAGCTATTAATTTCATTGGTGACTCTGGCTCTGGCAAGACCGTTGCTGCCAAACTTGCTATTAAGCGTCGTTTACAAGAAAGCAACAGGCGTTTTTATATTGTTGACAATACCGAGGATGGTTGGCAGTTCTTTGTGGATTTTTTTGGTGGAGAGATTATTGAAATTGATAAATATGGTCTTGATGAGCCGTTGTTTGCTCCTTTTGCCTGTAGAGCGAAGCCAGGTACTGACGAGTTTTTGAAACATATCGAAGATCTTTTGAAACTCTTTGCCGTTATAAAGGATAATCAAACAAAATTAGACTCTGGAGAAAAACTATTCTTAACGAATAGGTTTAACGACTTGTATCTTTTACACAAAGCTCCATCGTTGAGTGACTTTTATAAGCTTCTGACTCATTCAGAGAGCGAGGTTGCCGATAAGTGGATGGCTGCAATCTCTCCCTATTGTAAGTTTACTGGTGGTATTTATTCCAAACTCATGGACGGCACTCAATCCCATTTGGATAATGATATTCAATTACGTTTGTTTAGTTTTTCTAAATTGAATCCAGATTCTAATTTCTTGCCAGTGAGTTTATTTTTATTGTCGAGTTTTATTGAAAACAAAGTGAGTATTGATAAGCAAGCTGGTATCACTTTGGTGATAGATGAAGCATGGAAGATATTTACTAGTAAGGATAGTGAACATGGTAAGCAAATCCTGACCCACTTGGCCAGAGCAGGTAGGGGACTAGATTTGGGGCTTTGGACTATTTCTCAAAAACCAAGTGACATTCCTCGAGAGATTCATTCTTCTGCTTCTGTTAGTCTTTGTTTTCAACTTAAGGAGGCTCGTGACAAGTCAGAAATTTCAGCATATGCCAATCTGAACCAAACGGAGAATCAATTGTTGCACTCCCCCTTGATGAATGAACAAGGCACTGCTTTACTCAAAACTACTCGCTCATCTGGTTTAGTGAAATTGACACTTGATCCATTTGAAGCAGTTCTATGTAATTCGACTCGTGACTTTGTGAATCGGCGTAATCAATTGTTAACAGATTTCAAGCAATCCTTATCTACTACTGAAGCTTGTTTGCAAGTAGTCAAGGAGCTTGCATGTTAGAAGACGCTTTTAGTAACTGGATGCTACAAGCTGGTTTGATAAAAAAGCTACAACTTATTGTTGTTGTGTCTGTGCTATTAAACTTGGCTTTGGCTTATGAGCTGATTGATTCTAGGATAGTATCAAAGACTGTCAATGAAACTGTTAGTGAAGACCTACTAACTAATGAATCTCAAATCAGTGAATTAGAACTGCGCAATTTTGTAGAGAGTTATTTAAGTAGTTTTTTTGATCTTAGCCAAGCTGCAATTGATAGGCTCGCTGATATGACTGATAAAGAATTATTCGTCCTTGAGATTCGTCCTGAAATGATCAGACGTCAAGAGATGCAACTGAAGAGTAAGTTCCAACTAGATGACATCTTTTTGGATTCTTTAGATGAACAGCACGCGAAAGCCATTTGTTTAGGTCGAGAACTATTTAATGGTGATTATATGGATCGCAATTTTAGTATTGAGCTGATTGTCGATACTAAAAATCTCTTGGTGCAATCGATCCCGGTTTTTAGGATTGAGCAATGAGGTTGATTTTATGTTTGCTTTTGTTTTTGACTTGCATGACTAGTGCTCAAGCCTTCTTTGGTATTGATTTAACTGATCCGTTAGGGATTTTAAATGATTATAATCAAGACAGAATTAAGTACATCAATATAGAGAAGGGGAAAACTCAGCTTGAGCTTAATAAAAATGACAAGAGTGACTTGGGGAGTCTCTTGGATCAATACAAACTTGGTTCAGAGACTTCAGAGACGATTGGACAAGTCTTGTCGAATACTTTTAGTATGGGCAATGGTCGAGTTGATGTGACCTATCAAGTCAAGCGCGGCACTGAATTGGCTCTAAAACAAGTCTTTAGCGGTTATCCAGAGTATCAACGGCTCAAGATGACTGAAGAAATTCTCAATGCTAACTTTCGCTCACACAAAGTTACGGATCAATTCTTGCTTGATGTTTCTAAGCAGGAACTTGGCAAGCCTAGTATATTAAAAGCGATCAAGAAAATTAGTCGCAAGCCCAATCTCAATGCCTTACACAAGTTCATCAAAAAGATCTCATTAGCTTTATTGAGTATCATTACTATTTTTATTATATTCAAAAGATTGGCTGCAAACTCAGACTGGGATTATTCTATCTCTGCACCTTTGCTGAATGGCTTGTTTACCATGCTGGTGATTAATTTCATTGGACCAAGTTTGCATTTGATTATCAATTGGGTTTATGCTTTGAATAATAGATTAATTATTCTCTTGGAAGATAGTTTTGATTTTACTAGTGTCTATGGCAAGCTGGCTTTTAACTGGGAGGCTTTGATTGAGCAAGCTGGTTATTTGCCTGCTTTGATACTCGCTATTATCGATATACTTGCACAGTTCTTCCTATATTTCTTTCTGACTGGACTAGTGATTAATATAGTGATTGGTATAGTGTTGTCACCTCTTTGGGCGCTTGCCTTGGTTTCTGATTCTTTGAAATCAAATGCAGTTAATTCATTTATTACTTGGTCGAAAACATTGATCTCTGTCGTGTTGATTTCATTAATTTATTTTTTGATTAAGCTAATTCTTAGAGAGTTTGATAATTTAGGGCTGTATTTTTTGGAGATTACTTTATCTATCTCTAGCTTTATTTATTTACCTGCGTTAAGCTCGGTGATATTGAGTCAGGGTCAGGGGATTTTCAGTCCTGCATTTGGAGGCTACCGCAATATAATTGATAGTATTAATAATTCTTATGAATCAATTCGTTCAGCAATTGAGCTCAATTCAAATGACCAGGGCTTAATGAATCAACTTAAGTCACATGAGGATCTATTATATGAGACTCTTAAGCGAGAGGATGATAAAATTTATTAGACATCCTTCAGTATTTTTGCAAGGAGTTTAGACATTATGATAATTTGGATTACTAGCGTTCTTTGTATCAATCTCTTGCTGATCTATATCTTCAAGCTTGTTATTGAGAAGGGCTCTCAAAAAGCAAATAAACAATACAAAAATAGTTTGAATTCATTATTGGCTCTCAATACATCACACCTACATGATGCGGCTAATTTTTTTGCTTTAATAAAAAACCAAACTAAGGACTCTAATATATACAACTTTGCCAAGGGCGCTAGTTTTCATTTCCGTTCTTTATTTGATGAGCTTTATCAAGCAAACAAGTCATTGAGTGATGAGGATAAAGACTTGCTTCAATCACTTTATCAAAAAGAAGCACTTGATCTCAAGGATATTTTGGAACTTGAGCTTTTGCAACTTAGTAACAATGGTCGTTTAGAAATACTAAACAACTGCACTACTGAACATGCATTGATTGAGGGCAATTTTTCATTACTCTCTAAGGTGATTCTCAATCTAGTTGAAAACGCACTTAAATATACTGGCGAACAAGTGAAGATAGAACTTAACGACAATGATAATAAGTGGCAAATCAAAATTAGTTCTTTTGGTAAGTCAATCCCTGATGAACTTGCTGCTGCTATTAATGAAGATTCAGGGTTGGCACTTAGCACCGGTCATGGTTTAGCTAGTTTGCAACCCGTTATGCAGTTTCATCAGGCTCAAGCGGTGATTGATACTCTTGCTGGTGAAGGAACTTCCATTCGTTTAATCTTTGACAAGTATAATAGAACTACCATGACAACACAAATTAGCAAAGATGCCAAACAAAGCTTTAGCCTAGCGAATCAACTCTTTGTGTTCTTTAGTTTTGTCTTGATTGTTGTTTCATTGATTTTTACAATTAATTACAACAAAGCTATTTGTGAGGATTATTACCAAAAGACAATTGATAAACCAGTTGCCGTGGATATAATCCATAAGGAGCAGCTCTGCAAACAAGCACTGACTAAATTAGAAGAATCTTTTTCTTTTGAAAGTACAGAGACCTATCGTTTGATTGAAGACAAGTTATTAAGTCGCTTTGAAGACGACGATAAAGAATTAGTTTCCTTGATTCTTTTTGAACATCTATTAATAGATGTGCCGCTTGGTTATAAACAACTAGTTAACAAACGTGCTAAGTCACTAATTGTTGAGTTTCCGGATTCGATTGTCTTAAACCGTTACTTGAGTAATTTCTATCTCAATAAAAAATACTATGGCAGAATGATGATCCATAGTTTGAAATATATTCTTGCAATTGCTGAATCCAAGCTTTATATTCATCCTGAGCTTTATCTCAGTGATGTTGTTGGAGATGACACTGGCACGATCTCGAAATTCTTAGCAAAGCTCTATCTTGAACCTGAAGCCCCAGTCATGGAACTTAAAGAGGAACCACTAATCTTGCCACGTGAAATCAAACCAATACTAGAGCCGACTCAAGAGTTTGAACTGCCAGAAGAACAGGGCGCTGATCTTGATGAGATTGACGGGATGATTAATGAGCTTGATGCCGAGTTGGGATTAGAAATTGAGAATTTCTAAGACTTTATGGTATCCAGAATAATTAAACGGCAAGCCTAGTTTTCAAACTCTGCGCTTTATCAGTCCTGCTACTAATGGTTAAGTTAGTAGAAACTCTCGGTACACCTTTTGAATGCAAAACTTGGTGACATTCTCTGACTGCGTCCTCCAAATCAGACAAGCGCCCTTCAGCATTGGTGCCAAAGGCATGGTTGTTGAGTTTGAGATGATGTTTCTTAAGAATCTCTCTACAGCTTTGGACATAGGGTGCTATTGAAGCCCCCTTGTCCAAAGCCGTAGTTGCGATGTCTGCAACCACATACATCGGTTCTTCTGTTTTTTGTTTTTTGCGTGACGAAAAAAAGCCACGTATTGTTGATACGAATGGAATCATTTTACCTCCCTTCGCTGGTACTAACCAGATCAGGTTCCAGAGTCTATCCTAAAAGTCCCATCTGCTGCGTTATACGAAGTTTCGACAGGCATCATTGGCGGCTCAGCCAACTCAGCCCGCCGAAACTTCGTAAGCCTTGCATATGAACCTTTTTGAACAGACTCTAATAAGGGTTTAGTGCATTCTCGTTTGCACATTCTCAGCCTCTATACAGAAGCTCCCCTGTTCGACATTGAGATTTTAACACGAATTAGAGTAGATTCAACACAGCCTTAACAACTTCATCAATACTCATATTATCAGTATTGATCTCAACGGCGTCATCAGCCTTAACCAATGGTGAATGTGCTCTTTCTGAGTCAATTTTATCTCGTAATTTAATTTCTTGAATTAATTGTTCAAGGTCAACTTCTTCACCTTGCTCTTGCAGCTGGGCTGCTCTGCGCTCGGCTCTAATCTCTGCTGATGCAATCATGAAGATTTTGAGCTTGGCGTCAGGAAAAACAACAGTGCCTATGTCACGTCCGTCCATGACTACATTGATAGTTTCTGCCATCTTGCGTTGCATTGCAACTAGCTTGTCTCTTACGAGAGGGAAGGAAGCGATATAGCTTACGTTTTGGCTGACTTTGTTGCTGCGGATTTCTTTACTGCAGTCTTGATTGTTGATGATGACTTTGTCACCATTAAACTCAAAATCAGAATCTTCTAAGATTTTTTCGATAAGTTGAAGATCCGCATTTGATTGCTGTGGCTTCCCTGATAGATTTTCAAGCCAGGCAAGGGTCACTGCTCGATACATCGCCCCACTATCAATATAAATATAAGCTAGCTCAGTAGCAAGCCGTTTTGCGATTGTACTTTTGCCGCTACCAGCTGGACCATCAATTGCAATTGCTACCAAGTTTAAATTCCTGCTTCAGTTGATTGAGGACTTAGTTTAAGACCTTCTTTTCTTTCAAAGAACCTGTTTATTGCATTTAAGTAGGCTTGAGCTGAAGCAATGACAATATCTGTCTTAGCAGCGTGCCCGCTGTAAACGCCTTTGCTGTTATCATCGCGGATTCTGATAAAGACCTCGCCGAGTGAATCAATACCTTCAGTAACGGACTTAACTGTAAATTCAATCAAGGTGCAATCCGCTTTGGTTAGTTTGCGAATACATTTGCAAATTGCATCAACCGGTCCGGTGCCAAGTTCTGCGCCTTTTAGAATATTGGTTTTGTCTCTTTGGTCGCGCAGGATCACACTTGCTGTCGGTAAATTACCACTACCACAAGTTACTTGTACGTGAACCAGTTCAAAGGTCACACTAATTTCATTTTCTAATGATTGATTAGACGCGAGTGCATAAAGATCTCTATCATCAACTCGTTTCTTTTGATCAGCAAGTTTGCTAAAACCAGTGTAGAGGTCTGCTAACATTTCTTCGCTTAGATTATCAAAGCCTAATTGAGCAAGTCTTGATTTGAGTGCATGCTTACCTGATCTAGGGCCTAGAGGGATTTGTGTTGCTAATATACCGACATCCTCTGGGTTCATGATCTCATAAGTACTTTGGTTTTTGAGCATGCCGTCTTGGTGTATGCCAGATTCATGTGCAAAGGCGTTTGCCCCAACGATTGCTTTATTTGCTTGAACAAAAATTCCAGAAATATTACTGACTAATTTACTTGTTCTAATTAATTGCTTGGTGTTGATATTGGTGTTGAGTCCAAGATCATGACGAGTCTTGAGTATCATGGCAATTTCTTCAAGGCTAGCGTTGCCGGCTCTCTCGCCAATTCCATTGATAGTACATTCTACTTGTCTTGCACCATTCATTATTGCAGCAAGCGAGTTTGCTGTTGCTAGTCCAAGATCGTTGTGGCAATGAACTGAAATAATCGCTTGATCAATATTCGGTACATTATTTTTGATATCTTTGATCAATTGTCCAAACTCAAGTGGGGTTGTATAACCTACAGTGTCAGGGATATTGATTGATGTTGCACCTTTGGAGATTGCTAGTTCGATAATTTCATAAAGAAAGGATTTCTCTGAGCGTCCAGCATCTTCCGGTGAAAATTCAATCTCGTCAACGAGTGACTTGGCGTATTCAACCATCTCGCCGGCTTTCTTTAGAACTTGATCAGGAGTCATTTTGAGTTTGTGCTCCATGTGAATTGCTGATGTTGCAATAAAGGTATGCAGTCTTTTTTTGCTGGCGCCTTCAAGTGCGTCAGCTGCTACCTTAATATCTTTTTCTATGGCTCTAGCAAGAGCACAAATTGCAGGTCCATGAACTTCTTGGGCAATAGTATGTACTGCCTCAAAATCACCCTTGCTGGAAACTGGGAAACCAGCTTCAATTACGTCAACCTTGAGTAGTGCCAGTTGTTTAGCGATCTCAAGTTTTTCTTGAGGATTCATGCTGGCACCTGGGCTTTGCTCACCATCGCGCAAAGTGGTGTCAAATATATAAACTCTGTTTGGGTCCGACATATTAAATAGTATAGCGCAAATCTATTTGTTGATTTTGCCTTATAATAGCGAGGTGTACAGATACCTAGCTATTCTGATCCTTTTTGCTTTGAGCTCTTTTACGGTTCATGCTAACACTGGCTCTTTAACGGGATTAATTTCAGAAATTAAAGTTACTGGCAACCGTTTGGTTTCTGAGGAAGAGATTTTGGATGTGATTATGGCTTATAAAGGTCAGGCGCTTTCTAAAGAACTAATTATTGAAGATCTAAAGAGAATTTATGGCATGGGCTACTTTGTACCTCAATCAGTTGAAGCTAAGCCATATCAAAGACCTGATGGCAGTATCTTACTTGAGTTTGAAGTTGAAGAAAATGCTCCGATTACTGATTTGATTATTTACGGAGGCAACCAAATTAAGGATATTGATCCTTATCAATATTTTAGTGATTTAATTGCCAAGCCTGAAAATGCAAGACTTGTTTCTGACAAGATCCACAAGCTTGAGCAAGAATACCTCAAGCAGGGATATATACTCGCTCGTGTTGAAGACATAGACATGGATAGCAGTGGTAGACTCAAGATCTTTATTGATGAAGGTATCATCACGTCTATTAGTTTTAATGGAAATCATAAGACACAAGATGAGTACCTTCAACACTTGATGAGCAATACCAAACTTGATGAACCATATAACGAACGCAAGTTTGCAAAAGACTATAAAAGAATCCAAGGCACTACTTACTTTGATGACTTAAATCGAGTTGTAAAACCAAGTTTTGATCAAGAAGGTTATGAGCTGGAGCTTCAACTCAAAGAGAAAGCTAAGTTCTCTAGTTTTGGTCTGGGTGGTGGTGTCAATTCTTCAGCTGGTTTATTTGGTAATGTGAATTATACAAGAGGTAATGTCAAAGGTAGAGGTGACACACTCAATGTTACAGCTCTTATTGGCAGTGGCTTTGCAGCGGGAAGCACCTTGAATACCAACAGTAACTTTGTAAAAAGAGGAAAGTACACCTCCATTAGTGGATCTTATACTAGCCCGTTTTACCATGGGCACGATTTTTCTTTTACACGTAATTTAAGTTATAACAAAGGTCCCAATTTCACGGTTGACTTGACTGAACAAACCTTGGCAACTGCTGGTGCCACGATCTCTAAAAAGTTGAAAGGTCATCAAAATGTGAGTTTTGGTTCTTCGTTTAATGTAATTGAGATAAAAGACCGTGAGAGAGCTGATTATATCAATATGATTGCTGATAATATAATGGAGATTGATCGTCCTACTAACAAGGACTTGTTGAATTCAACACAAAAACAATTTTTGAATGGTAAGAGATCTATTGCCAAAGCTGAAGCAAGGGAAATTAGAGATGAGCAAATAGTTGATGGTGCATTTCTTGATTTTAGATCTAGCTATCTTTATCAAAACCTCGATGACAAGAACAAACCAAGAAGTGGTACTCGATTTAGAGCTGCAATCATTCCAACCCTCGGATTGGGAGACATTGATAGTTACACCAAGCTCAGTACAAGCGCTTCTCGTTTCTTCCCTATGCCTCTGCGTTCTACTTTATTATTGAATTTGCGTGGGGGCTATGAACTCTTCGGTGATATTCCTCAATTCTCTAAATATAGATTAGGTACTAGTAGTGGTGTTCGTGGTTATAGACCGATTTCTGAATTGGGTGTTGGTAGCAAGATGCTCTTGAGTACTGCTGAATTTAGAACGCCTATTTATAATATTATGCCGAATCTCAAAAACTCAAAGCTTTTCAAGAATCTTGACTTTGCTTTATTTGCTGATGCTGGCTTAGTAGGCGGTGATGTCAGGCTCAATAGACTAACGGAGAGACTATCTCAGGCTGCTTCTGTTGGTTTTGGCTTACGTATCAATATTCCACTGTTTGGAGCGCTTAGGTTTGATGTTGGTTTCCCAATTATTGAAGCTCTTACTGATAGTACTAAATTGTTTAGACTCAATTTTGGTCCAGCGACATTTATCTAAGGTGTTAATACCATGCTTGCCTCAATTAGGTAAATCCACCCAGGTTTTATTTATTATCTAAAATTAATCATCAAGAAGGACGCTTTTGCATAAGCTATGCTAGAATCCATCAAGTATGTCAAATCAAGATGAATTAAACGATATAAATCAAGCGCTTAAGGAAGGAACTCCTGCTGAACCACCTGAGGAGCTTAGTGATGAAGCAAGAGTTGCATTTGCACTTTACTTAGAGCTAATGAGAGACGGCAAAGTAACTAAGCAAGGGACCAAGATTCCTCCATTAAACACTCACAAAATCAGTAGATTGGCTGAAGTAAATCCGAAGCAAGTATCTAAGGGTTTTGATAGATTGAGAACCAAAGGCTTTTTGAATAATGATGACAATGGCGACTTGTTCGTTCCTGATATTCTTGCCTTTGAAGACTGGCTTAAGACTGAAGGCGCGGTAATATAAATTTTATTTAAGTAAAACTTTTCTATGCTTAACCTAGGGTTAATCTAAATGTTTTATATATTGTGCACGATGGCAATATATCAACACATACCCTACATAAACTCCGCAGAAAGAATGGCTGACGCTGAGTCTTTAGTTTCACAAACTCAAGCAGATAACGCTTTTGCAGAACAACTCATGCAACAAGCAATTCTTGGGATTGGCGACGCTCAGGCAGCAAGGCAATTACTCTCAACGGTAAGACAACTATTAGGACACGCTAGAAATAATCAGCAGTTCTGGTTAGAAGTCGCGAAGGGTGACAAGGAAACTTACAAGAAAGAAAACGAACTAATCAAAAGCACTTAATTCTTATTAAGTAGCCGATGACTATTTCATTGATTTCAAATATTTAGCGTAGGGCCAAACGGCTCTGCAATTACCACTAAGGTGGAAAGGGGAAGCACATGCTTACAAACACACACTCAGCACCAGAAGAAGCAAGCTATTTAAGCTGGTCAGTACAAGCCGAATATAACAAACGTTCTATGGATCAACTCGCGGCGAGTAATTTCCAAGACATGTTTAGTTTGACCAAAAGAATTTCTGAAGTAGAAGTTAAAATGAATAAACTCAAATTCAGAACTCAAGGTATTGGTGGCATGCTCGGTATTGCTGCTGGCTCACTTGGTGGCCCACTTGGTAGTGTAATTGGTTTTGGTATCGGTAGATCCGTTGGTTCATTCATTGGAAACGGCATGGCTAAAAAATATTACGGTACAGAACAAGCTGTAATTAATGAACATCTTTATCTTGCAAAACAAAGAGATGGTTTGATCAAATACAATATTGGTGTCTATAGTGGTGCTAAATCAATGATCAGAACTATGCGTCAGAATGTAATCAATGACGACAAGAAAATTATTCAGGACATGATGGTCCTATAACAATTCTCCCTCCCTCCCAAAATGGAGCCCCAATGGGGCTCTTTTTTTTGTCTTTAGACATCCTGCAAAACGAAGTTTTGCTAGTGATGTCGACAGAAAAAAGGTCGGAACGGTGCAAAGCACTAGTTCCGCTAGTGAAGA
>JABHOV010000099.1 GCA_018695135.1 Candidatus Melainabacteria bacterium
CGCAACGAGCGCAACCCACGTTGTTAGTTGCCATCATTAAGTTGGGCACTCTAGCAAGACTGCCGGTGTTAAACCGGAGGAAGGTGTGGACGACGTCAAGTCATCATGGCCCTTATGGCCAGGGCTACACACGTGTTACAATGGTCAGTACAACGGGTCGCCACCTAGCAATAGGTAGCTAATCCCTTAAAGCTGATCTCAGTTCGGATTGAAGGCTGCAACTCGCCTTCATGAAGTAGGAATCGCTAGTAAACGCAGATCAGCATGCTGCGTTGAATGTGTTCCCGGGTCTTGTACACACCGCCCGTCACACCACGGGAAATGGTAATGCCCGAAGCCGGTGGTCTAACCCTTTATTGGGAGGAAGCCGTCTAAGGCAGTGCTGTTGACTGGGGTGAAGTCGTAACAAGGTAGCCGTACCGGAAGGTGCGGCTGGATCACCTCCTTTTATGGAGTAAATAGTCTAGATTCTAGATTGTTACGGTCGATCACAGTGAAACTAAATAGGTTGGATACTTAAGCCAACTCAGAGCCTAATTAGTGGAGTGATAGAACAGATAAATCGTTCATAAGGTAACCTGCAAACTTGTTTGTTAGTGATATTGAATCAAATTAGGTCAAAAGCATGCTTGCATGTCGATGATCTTTTGAGTGAAGATAAGCACAAGGATATCATAAGTAGTATTATTCAGTTTTTAGTTTACATTTTAAATTAAAAAGACCTCTCTTTGGAGAGGTCTTTTTTTTTAGATACTATAGTTTAGATCATTAAGCGATATGTGAGACTTCAAATAACTCATTACCGACTATGTTGTCATAGAAATTAATGAAGTTGGCATGTTCGTTATCGCTAATAATACCATCATTATTAAAATCGTAAGCTGGATCATACCATGCGCTATTTTTATTTAAAACTATTGTACTAAAGACTTGTGAGAGATGTGCTGGATCAAAACTACCTGTTTGAGTTGGATCAGTAATATCCAATATTTTGATTATGGTTGCTGAGTCAGGGTTGCTAGCTAATATCGTTGTAATAAAGTCTTCACTCATTAAACCAAGGTCACCATTTCTCCTGATTGCCAGAAGACCTTCTAATATGTTTTGATCACTTATATTATTGTCGTTATCCTGATTAAAGCTGTCTACTATGTTTTTAATTCCTGCCAAGTTAGGGTCGCTAGCAAGAATATTGATCAGTAGTTGGTAGTCTGCTTGAACTTTGTCACCAGTGATGATATCCAGCATCAACTGACCGTATTCGGATTTGGAGATTATATTATTACCACTGGTATCTATTTCTTGAAATTGAGTAGTTAAAGTTCCAAAATCATTCGTCATGCCAAGTGCCGTAACTAACTCATTAAAGTAATTAAAAGTCTTGGTTCCTTGTTGAATCTCTACCCAGAGGCTAAAGAGGTCTACTGTTAAACTACTTGAGTTTAAATCTATTCCTGATTCAGTTAGTGCTGTTTGAATCGCATCTTTCTCTGTATTCTCAGCGATAATGTCGTTTGCAATCTCTGCATCAGTTCCAGTGAGAGTGTTTTGGGCTTGTTTGACTAATGTGTTCATCACTTCTTGATTTGAAATTGTGCCAAGACCGTCAATGTCAATAGCGTTAATTATGCTTTGAATTTGAGCAAATTCAGGATTTTGATTTGTAAGTATTGCTTCAACTAATGGATAATCAGTACCAAAAGTGCTTGAATCAAGTCTTTGATCTAGAATTGCTGAAATAACTTCTGCTCTTTCGATTTCACCATTACCGCTTGAATCTAATTGACTAAGTATTGCTTCGATTCTTATTCTGTTGCCGTTGCTAGCAAAAATCGCATCGACTAATTGTGCATCATAGCTAGCTAATGTACCAACGGCTCTATCAGCCAAGATTAATTTAGCTATTTCGATATCAGAAATTTGACCATCTCTTGTTTCTGAATCTACTAGATCTACTAACTGATCAGCTGCTAAACCATTTGCTCCAATGCCAGGAATCGCTGTCTTGAGTTCATCGCTAAAGTCTGCTTGACTACCTGCGTTGATAGATAAAAAGACTGCAACTAATTCGTCATAATCAACGTCACCTGATCCATCTGGATCAAGGCTGTTAACCAGGTTCGTGATTGCTGCGCTGTTTGGATTGGTGTTCTTGAGTTCGGCAATAATTGCATCTGATTCAGTTTGACTCAAACCAGGATAAATAGAAGTTCTGTTGGCAAATAATTCAGCAAATAATTCAATGTCTTCAACAGCACCGTCAGCGTCTCTGTCAAAGGCACTAACTAATGCATTTATTTCATTGTAATTTGGATTTTTATTCAAAATATGTTGTATTAGCCCTGGCTCTTCAGAAAATTCATTTCTTCTGAATTTGAGTAAGTTGGTGGTTAATTCCAAATTGCTGATTTCACCATCATGGTCAGCGTCAATTGCTTGAACCAAGCTTGCAAGAGCTGTTTTGTTTGGATTTTGTGAAAGCACGACATTGACAATGTCTGTTCCGGGATCAGTGATTGAATGATTGTTTAAATTAAAGAATGCATCTATAACTTCTGTGTCAGAGATGATGTTGACTGGAGTTTCAACGGTAGTATCAACGTCATTAATAAACTGGCTCAAAGCTGCTGAGTCAGCGTAAATCAGATCAGAGACCGAAAGGAAGATATTGAGTTTAGCCATGTCTACTGACGAGTCAGCTCTAAGGAATAAGTTATTGAAATTAAGTAGGAATTCTTCGGTTGATACCAAACCATCAACAACTACAGTATCAAGAGTAGTAATTGCTTCATTGACTAGATCTGCGTTTTCAACAAGCTCAGTGAATTGAGCCATGATCTCTGGCCCAGGGTTTGTTGCTTCACCACGATTGATTTTCATCAGAGCAACGGTATATTCTCTAAGGTCAATGTCACCACCAAGGGGGTTCATTAATTCATAAGTCTCAAGTATTTTACTTGCATCAGGGAATGATTCTATTACTGCACGTACTAAAGCTTCGTCGTGACTAATGTCACCATTCTTGAAATCTAAGACGAAAGCAAGCATTTCATCTAGGCTAGGATTGCCATCCTTGGCTGGATTGATTCTATCTATTAATTCTTTGATCTCTACCTTTTGGCTATTGAGATCCAGCGCCATGTCATAAATAGCAGCATCAAAACTACTAGTCTCGTTTTTGTAATCTGCCAGTATTGCCTTAATAACTTCCTCTGTGCCAATAATATTATTTTTGTTTTTGTCAATAAAGTTGAGTACTGCAAGTATCTCTGCACTATTGGGGTTCTTTGCAATAATTTTTTGGATAAGGGCTTTGCTGTTGGCTCCAATAGAACTATCTGTTAATAATTCAGTGATTGCAGTTAAGAATTCTTGGTTAGTGATTTCTCCCTGGTTCGCTGCTTCTGTATCAACTCGGCCAATTAATTCTCTAATTAGATCAACGCTGCTGTTACTGTTAATCACTTTGTCTATTTGTGCAGCATCGAGAACAATATCGCCTCTTAAACTCGCTAGACTAAAGTCAATAACCTCATCATTAGTGATAGAACCATCTTCAATACTGTCGATCGCTGCTATTACTTGAAATATACTTAAATATGGTTCTCTGGTTTTAAGAATGTCTACGGCTAGTTGGTGTTCACTCTCTGCGATATTACCGGCGCGCATGTCCATTATTATGCTGATAAATTCTTCTTCTGAAATAACCCCATCTTGCTCATGGTCAAATAATGCAACTGATTGTTCGAGCGCAGCTATATTTTCGTTGGTACCAAGGAAAAGAGCTTGTTCTAATACATCGCCTTCACTTGCCCCACCTCTCAGTGCAAGAAGAATATTAAATGCTTGAGCATCTGTCACAGTACCATCAAAATTAAATGTCATTGTAGCGAAGAGAGTTACTAATGATTCATATTGATCATTGGTTCTTAAAACCATATCTATATAAGGATCAGTTAGGTCGACTTCTCCTTTGCGCGAAGCGAGTAAAGTGGTTAGAACTTCAAGGTTAGAAATTATTGCATCCGGTTTCGTATCAATAAATTCTACTGCTTCCTTAATTTGTTCTGAATTTTCATTTAGATATTCAAGTACAAAGTTGGCCACCATTGGATCTACGTTACTGTCCAGTAATCCAGCTCTGTTTTTGAGCAAGCCCTGAACTGCTTCACTGTCTTCAATATCAAGATTGCCACTTGTATCAAGTAATTCTAGCGACATTACAACATCATTGAACTTTGGATGGACACGTCTCAGACTATCTGGGATCGCTTGCCCTTTGGACTTTAGTTTAATGACATAGAGTAAAATTTCTTCAAGAGATATTTGTTGATCTCCATTGGTATCAATGAGCATATTAACAATGCTGTCGCGGGATAGACTTCTATTTTGATTATTTGAATTTGAGCGAAACCCTGATCTCATGCCAGTTCTTGATACTTGGGTTCGATTATCAGAGATATGATTTCGTGGTGTATTACTTGTTGAATAAGTTTTGGTTTCTAGTTGTGAATTGGATCTTTGTCCTCCACTACGATTGCCAAGATTGCCAAGTTGAGTTCTTACTCTATTCTGGTTTATTGAGTTTCTATTATTTAATGAGCTGAGTAAACGGTTTACAGATGAACTATTGGCTCGACTAGACGCACCACCTTCTGTATTATTTCTTCTGATTCTATGATCTGTCATTTACGCTAGAAGCACCTCTTTTCTAGGTCTATGCTTACATAGTCAAATTAAGCATTGGTTAATAGAATCAATCTAGCTTTAGGCTAAAAAGTCGATATTGTTGTATTTGCAACTTAAGGAATCAAAGAATTGTTTAAATAGGTGTAATCACTAGGTCAAAACACCCGTTATTTTGCGAAAGAACTTGACAATACATGTTTCATGGGCGTACAATTGTATATGTCATGACAAGTGTCTGGCAGAGATTGATAGAATTGTTGATTAGTTTTTCAACAAGGGCCCTAAATGCAAAACATAAATGCTACTAACCAAACAAATAATGCGGCTGTCGCAGCTCCTGCTAATCAGCCTGTTGTCCAGCAAGTTGATGCTCTTAGTCAAGATGGACGTGGCATTGGAACTACTTTAGCCGGTGTTGGAAAAAAAGCTGGAGCTTTGGGAATGGGAGTTGCTACTAAGGGAGGAGAAGTTCTCTTAGATCATGGTACACATCTTGCGGAGCAAAAAGCTAAAGCATTAATTCGAATGGCTGTAACAGATAGAATTAGAGGTTTAAGTCAATTTTTTCATTGGATACCAGGTGGACAAAAATTATTGTCTGGGATTATAAATAAATTTTTCTATCCTTATTATCAAAAAGCAAATCCCAATACTCAGTTGTCAGCTGATCAAATTGCTACGCATTTTATGCAAGGGCATACTGAGTTTTTGGAAGATGATTTGATTAATGCTTTTGATAAATTTGTACAAGATAGTCTGAGTGAAGAAGATCAAGCTAAGTATATTGCTGGTGATCGCAAAGTTGTGTTTACTGCATTCACTAATATGTTTATGGACAAAGTTAGATCAGCAAAAGAGCCTGGAGGTCTTAAAAAACTTGCAACTGGAATTGCAAATTGGATTCCATTTGTCAAGAAATTACCAGATGCTGCTAAGCCGTGGGCTGGTGGAGCGATTGGTGGTTTTGTTGGATTCAAAGTCTTGCACGGAATGTGGAAACTAGTTAAATGGGCAGTCTTAGGTTTTGGTGGTTATAAAGGATTTCAGATGCTGAAAAACAAACTTGGCGGAGGCGGCCGCCCAGCGGCGGGAATGCCTGATCTAGAACCTGGTGAAAAACCAAAAGGTAAAATGGCAAGTGTTTTAGATGGTGTAAGTAAAGTCGCTCAGATGGCTGGTGGTCCCGGTGGAGGCATGATGGGCGGAGGCGGTCCTGGTGGTGGGCTTGGTGGCTTAGTCTCTGCACTCGCTGGTGGTAAATAGACTGTTTGCAAAGCTCCATCTGGGGACTCTATGAGCCCATCATGGTACTTGCTTTTCCCTTGACCAAGAAGGTATTTCTCACAACCATGATATGTTACACGTTTCCGTTGTATTACGGGGACCCAGTTCCACTTGTATAAACTATGCGTATTTAGCAACCCTGAACAATGGCGGCTCAGCCAACTCCGGCTCCTCAGAACATGCAAGCCTTGCATATGAAACTTTTCAAATAGCCTATTTAGAGTTTGCGAATGTGAAAAGTGCTAAAAACGACTGCATGCTAAAATTCAAAGCATGGCAAGCATCTTAAAATCACTACCTAAGGGTCAAAAAGTCGGTATCGCATTCTCTGGGGGCTTAGATACCTCTGCAGCGATTGCCTGGATGAAAGACAAGGGTGCAGTGCCTTATGCATATACAGCCAACCTTGGTCAGCCTGATGAAACAGATTATGATTCTATTCCTGCCAAGGCACTTGAATATGGTGCTGAAAAAGCAAGACTAATAGACTGTAGAGCACCACTTGTCAAAGAAGGACTTGTCGCACTTAGTTGCGGAGCTTTTCATATTTCAACAGCGGGCAAAGTTTATTTCAATACCACACCAATTGGAAGAGCAGTTACTGGAACAATACTTGTAACAGAAATGCTCAAGGATGGAGTTGATATTTGGGGAGACGGTTCTACTTACAAGGGTAACGATATTGAGAGATTTTATCGTTATGGACGAATGGTAAGTAGTGATTTGAAAATCTACAAACCATGGCTTGATGCTGATTTTATTAATGAGCTTGGTGGACGCAAAGAAATGAGTCAGTGGCTTAACCAACATGGTTTTGAATACAAGATGTCTGAAGAAAAAGCTTACTCTACTGATTCTAATATTTGGGGCGCCAGTCATGAAGCAAAGGATCTTGAAGAACTTGATTCTGGAATGACTATCGTCCAGCCTATTATGGGCACGAGGTTCTGGGATCCTGCTGTCAAGATTGATACAGAGCAGGTGACGATTCGTTTTAAGCAAGGCTTACCTGTTGCAATTAACGGGAAAGAATTTGAGGATCAAGTAGAGCTAGCTCTTGAAGCCAATCGTATTGCTGGACGTCATGGACTTGGTATGTCGGATCAAATCGAAAACAGAATTATTGAAGCGAAGAGTCGCGGGATTTATGAAGCACCTGGACTCGCGTTATTTTTTATTGCTTATGAGAGATTGATTTCTGCTGTGCATAATGAAGAGACCATCGATAACTATCGCAACCTCGGACGCAAGCTCGGTAGACTTCTTTATGAAGGTAGATGGTTTGATCCACAAGCCCTCATGTTGCGCGAAACTCTTCAGCGTTGGGTGGCTAAAGCAATCACCGGTGAAGTAACTATTGAACTTCGTCGTGGTGATGATTACACTATCTTGAATACAACAGGAGAGCATTTTACTTATCATGCTGATAGATTGACTATGGAAAGTGGCGAAGGCGAGTTCACGCAAGAAGATCGTATCGGTTGGCTTAATATGCGCAATCCTGATATTGCTGATTCTAAAGCTAAACTCCAGGTATATGCTGATACAGGTGTAATCAAGCTTAATTCTTTAGCAGATTTGAATTTGCTGGAGTAGGGGTCATTTTTGTCCGTTAACGCCTGGGTTCTATAAGCATTGGGACTAATATGTCTGGTTAGCGGGGCTCTTGGGGTATAATGATTCTATGGAAAAGCAAATAGACCTTTGGTTGAGCAATGATGAAGTGCTTGAGCAGCTGGGATTACGTATTAAAGAGCTGAGACTTAAGAGCAATCTTGGACAGAAAGAACTGGCTAAAGAGATTGCAGTATCAGGACGAACTTTACGTCGGCTTGAAAATGGCGAAGGGGCAAGCATGGAGACTTTTATTAATATCGTCCGTTTTTTTTCTGAAATGGATAAGCTAGATGCTTTTTTTAAATTTGAAGATATTAGTCCCCAGGAATTGTTTGAAGCTAGAGATTCACACAAAAGAAAGAGGGCTAGTTCATGATTAATGAAATTGAAATTAGAATTTGGGATCAAGTACTGGGCTATGCAGCATATAAGGAAGGACGCTTGGTCTATTTTGAATACTCCAAGAAACTTCCTTTAAACTATGAACCCTCTCCTTTGATGATGCCACGTGTGCCAGAACGGGTTTGGAGCTTTGATCTCAACGAGGCTACTTATCATGGTTTGCCTGGTTTGCTTGCAGATTCTTTACCTGATAAATATGGACAGCCCATGATCAACTCTTGGTTTACCAAGCAAGGTATTTCTCTTGATAATATAAATAGTTTGGACAAGCTTGCTTACTTAGGAACTAGGGCGATGGGTGCATTAGAATTCTTTCCAAATCATGAAAGTACTTTACAAAATGCTGAAATTGAACTTGAAAAATTAATGGACCTTTCATCAAAGATACTCCAAGAAAGAATGGAATTTGAGATTGATGAAGATGATGTGAATAGAATAATTCAAATGAGCTCTTCAGCGGGAGGTGCTAGGGCAAAAGCTGTGATAGCTTATGATCCAGAGAAAGGCTTGATTCGTTCTGGTCAAGTTGATAATCCTGTTGGTTTTGAGAATTATATTATTAAGTTAGATGGTTTAACAAATGAATCATTGTCTGATCCTCAGGGTTATACCAATATTGAATATGCTTACTATTTGATGGCAAAAGATTCTGGTATTGAGATGAGTGAATCTTCTTTACTAGAACAAAGTGGTAGAAGTCATTTTTTGACGAAGCGTTTTGATAGAGATGAGGATGGAAAGAAATTACATATGCAAACTCTGTGTGGACTAGCTCATCTTGATTACAATAGTCCTAGGGTCTATTCTTATGAATTTCTTTTTCGTCTGGCACAAAGACTAGGCTTGAAGATGAAGGACAAGGAGCAGATATTCAAGGTAATGGCTTTTAATGTCATTGGACGTAATCATGATGATCACACCAAAAACTTTTCTTTCTTGATGGATCAAGCTGGGGTTTGGAGGATAGCTCCTGCATATGATCTCACTTATGCTTTTAACCCTAATCATCATTGGCTCAAAGAACATAATCTATTAGTCAACGGTAAATCTACAGAGATTAATAAAGAAGACTTATTGGTTTATGCAAAGATGTTTCAGATTAAAGATGCTGAGTTGTTTATAGATCAAATTATTGAAGTTTTTCGTTCTTGGTCCAACTATGCTACTAGAGCTAATGTTTGTAGAGAAAAGACTAAAGAAATCAAGGAGAACTTGAATTTTTTGAGAAAATAGCTGCAAGAGTGTAGAATTGATTCTAGTCACCCGGAAGAGATAGAAATTTTTGAAGAAGAATATGATAATGAATATTGACAGCAATTAGTTAAAGATGTGGAGGTGACTTTTAAATGGTTAAAAAACTTAATGAATTAGAATTAGATCAAGCTCTTGACCAATTTGTTGCTAATTTAAATGGCAAGATTGGTTTGAACAGAGTTTTACTCTATGGGTCTTATGCTAAAGGTACAGCAACTGACAATAGTGATATTGATCTGCTTGTGATATCTGAAGATTTACCAGCTAATCATCCGAAGGGTGCTAATGGGTTTAAATTGTGTAAGCTTGCTGGATTTGATAATGTATACCCAGGATTAGAAGTGATAGGTGTGCATCCTAGTAAATTAAATCATGAGGTTACAAAGTCCTTTTTTGATGAAGTCCTAGCCACTGGGAGAGAAATTGTAGTAAATTAATCAAATTTTACTAACTTGAGTGGTTTTCATATGATAGATTGTTGATTATGCGTCCTTAGTTCTTTGCCGTGAAAGACCGTAGGTCTGGAACGAAAACAAGAAGAAGTCGCAGCGTTCGTAAATGGGGTTTCAAATTAGCGTCCTTAGTTCTTTGCCGTGAGAGACCGTAGGTCAGGAACGAAAACAAGAAGAAGTCGCTTAGCGTTCGAAAATGGGGTTTCAAATTAGCGTCCTTAGTTCAGTTGCTTGTGGAAGACCGTAGGTCAGAAACGAAAACAAGAAAAGGTCGTTGCGTTCGTAAATGGGGTTTCAAATTAGCGTCCTTAGTTCAGTTGCCGTGAAAGACCGTAG
>JABHOV010000120.1 GCA_018695135.1 Candidatus Melainabacteria bacterium
CCAATCAGCCTCAATCTGAATTTGGAGCTAAGAGTGCTGAGGGTTTTGATCTTGATGCAAGCCAAGTAGACTCTTCAGTTGGTCGCCATGGAGCTTCCCCTATATTTGAAATAAGGTCAGGGAATAAACAACCGGGGAGTTCTTCAAGTGAAAAATCTGGCATTGAACAAGAGCAGTATGATTTCAATTTAATAACTGGAGAAGAGATAGATTCTGAAATTGTAAGCAGGGTAAATGATGCTACTGATGCTGCGTTACTTACTAGAAGGACCAATCCGACTTCTGAGTTTGCTGGAGCTGCAAATAGGGTTTTGGCAAGTGAATTGAAGCATCCCGGTAGTACCAGAAAATCAATGGATCTTAGACTGGCAGGTTCTCTTGGAGATACTTTTGCGACTCTAGCTTCTGACTTAGAAATTGGTACTTTAGATGCAAGGTCTAGACCTGGTAGAGGGCGTAATCCAAATCGTGATGAGACTCTTATTGCTGTTTCTCAAGTTTTTGTCAATAAGTTATTGAATCATATCAATGGATCGATTTCTGGTGTAGTAAGTCATTTATTAGAAAATTCTGCCGATGGTGATACTTATTTACCTTCACTCAGAAAACTTGCTAGTGGAGTTATACAACACAAGAGCAAAAGTGATCAAGATCACATAAGTCAAGAAGAAGTCAACGAATTATATGCCTTTTTGAATTTGAATGAAGACCTTCAACCATTTTTGAATAACAGACCAGCAAAAGATATTGGTATTAATTTAAGCTATATCGCTTCAAGGCTTGTCAATGAATTAGAAAAAAGAGATGCAAGAAAAATTGAACAAGTTCTTGATAAATTATTACCAGCAGATGGTGATATTAATGATAGAAGATTGGCGAAAATATTTATAAGGGGTGAGAGGGATGATGATGTTGATTTTGATATTGTAAATCAACTTGACAAGAATGATTTAGCCCCGCCAAATGGAAATGCGCGAAGATGGGAAGAACTTGTAAATAATATTGGAACTAACATGGCAGAGCGAAGAGTTTTTGGTGATGATTATTCTGTAACTTTGTTAGCTTCTCCTAAAATAGCAAGGCTTAGTATTCCTAGTAATATAATTAAGGTTAGAGTAGATTCTGACCTTGAACAAGGTTCTTCAAAACGGGGATATTGGTTGACTACGATAGGTTCTATGGTTGCTTTGTCTACAGCCGTGCTAGTTGCTTCTGCAAATAGATCGTCTTCTGATGTTAACAGCCCTGAATTCAGAGGGGCTCATGACGTAATAGCCAAAATTGACGAATTAAGTGAGAAAATTGATAATAAATCTTCAGAGCAATAAGGCAGACCCAAAGGTAGTGTAGAGCTTGCTCAAGCAGAGCCACGTTCACCGAAGAAACCTTATCTATCGTTATTTGATCCAAATGGCAAACCTTCTTGGACAAATCCTTTAAAAGAATCTCCGCCTAAGCGCAAGCTTGTAGAAGCAGCAACGGTAGAAGTAGCAAAAGATTTTGAGAATGATTTTCAAACAAAGGCAAATAATTTGCTTGCTGATTACTTGACAGATGATTATAAATCTAAAGTGAGATTTGATTTCCAGGAATCCTTTGATGTCTATCCAGCTCAGTTCCGCAAACTTCCTTTCTATGTAAATTTCTTGGCAGGTAAGCATGAAATTGAAATTAGAATAAACATGAAGGAGTTTGGTGATTTTGCACTAACCAACCCTGGAGCAGCAGATACTGCAATATCAATCATTGCTAACGGGTTCCTAGATCATGCAGAGAAAGCTGGTGTAATTAAAGATGCTCCAATTGATCGAAAAATCTTCATTCAAAGAATGAAAGACATCTTTTTTGCTAAGAAACCAACTGAATCTAATATTGCTGCCAATGGTGCTAATACTAAATTATAAAGTCCCTGTTAAATGCACATCATATCACCAGGATTCATCATGCAATACTCAGTAGGACAGCTAGCGTAGTCAGTCGAACCATATGTAGAACAATATGTAGTTCCCGGGCATTGGCTTGAATCCCAATCTCCAAAGGTGCATGTGGAAGTAGTAGTAGTAGAGCACATCATATCACCAGGATTCATCATGCAATACTCAGTAGGACAGCTAGCGTAGTCAGTCGAACCATATGTAGAACAATACGTAGTGCCCGGGCATTGGCTTGAATCCCAATCTCCAAAGCTGCATGTAGAAGTAGTAGTAGTAGAGCACATCATGTCACCAGGATTCATCATGCAATACTCAGTAGGACAGTTACCGTGGTCAGTCGAACCATATGTAGAACAATACGTAGTTCCCGGGCATTGGCTTGAATCCCAGTCTCCAAAGGTACATGTGGAAATAGTGCCAGCCGTAACAGCCTTCAAATCCTTCTGAGCTTTAGCAATTGATTTCATGCTTGATTCAAAACTGGTATTTTTAGCTACGAATATTCCTTCTTGATATTCACAGATTGATTCTTCTTCAACTTCATCTGTATCATTTGTTATTGAGCTTAGCGTATCAAATTTCTTGCTATAAGTTTGTTGTAGTTTCGCAATGGTGTTTGTTACCCAGTGACTTTGTTTATCAGAGAGTAGTGCTCCTGAGACTGCGCCACTGACACAGACAGTTGTGCTGTCACCGACTTCCCTGCAGAGCTTGAGTCCAGTTGCAACAGTCGTTGCTTCTGTTGTGTCTTGGCTGTTTAACGAAGCTGGACAAGCTGAGTTGGAATATGAATCACTGTTGACTAGTAATCTTTCTTTGCTTTTGAGAGTTTTGGAATTGAGTCTAAATTTGTGAGCTAAGTCTCTTACGCTAGCAATGAGTTTATGTCTTGAATGAAGAGCCGTTCCATCATCTTCTCCACCAACACAAACTGTGATTTTGGTTTTGCCATTGAGCTTTTTACAGAGTTGGGTCCCTTGTGATCCTAGATAGAGATAGGATTGAACAGCTTTGCCTTTTCGCTTCGGCGGCTCAGCGGTGGTTTTGTTTGCAAAGCCCAGTCCCAGAGCTAGCATTGCTATTAATACGATAATTCTTTTTTTCATTGTAATTTTTGCTTGTGTGTAAGTCTTGGGGACTTTGGTTTAGCTATCGGTCATTAGCGTTGTCGACTTGAGGCTTTTTTGCGCTAAAATCAGTAAATGCGTTGTTTGTACTATCAATTAATTGATTCAACTCAAAATCAAGCTAAGAAATTAATTGACTTGAGGGAAATTAATGAAGTGGTTGCCATTGTTGCTGAAGAGCAAAGTGCTGGTAGAGGGCAATACGGCAAGTCTTGGGTCTCGCCTAAGGAAGCGGGGCTTTATGTTTCGATAGTTGTAGCTTCATCGACTTTTGCTTCTTTGATGCGTGATCCTATAGAAACAAGTTTGACGACGGTCGTTGCTGAAGCTATGATAGTGTCTCTCAACGAGTTTCATCGGGCTGATTACTATATCAAACCAGTTAATGATATTTATTATGATGGTTGCAAACTTGCGGGGATCTTAGTTGAACTATATAAAGGATTCGCGATTATTGGAATAGGGCTCAATCTGAGGATGCTTAATCAAGAAACTCTAGTCGAAACCCCCAATGCGCCGCCAATTTCTTTAGCAGAGATTTGTAGCCCGGATTTGTTGAATGGCTTTGAGAATGAGGCTTTTGTGGATTCAGTCATTAGCCATATTCTGAGACTCTCATAACCGAAGCTTAACTTTGATTTTGTATAAATGGTTTAATCCGAAACATCGGGTTTAATCACAAGGAGAATTATTATGGTAGGTTCAGTAAATGCAACAACGACCGGGGGCGGTAAGCAAGCTTTTGCAGAGAGGGTTAGTGCACAGAATCAACCAAGTGGGCAACAAAACAACTCATCAAATGATGCTGCTTTAATGCTGGCATTGATGGGAATGGGACGACAACCTATTCTTGCTACTACTTCTAATGGTGCTAAAACAAGTGATAAAGCTGTAGCTAAAGCCACTAAAGGTAGCGATAAAGTTGAAGCTAAAGCCAGTGACGACGGAGAGAGTTCTGGGAAAGATAGTAATAGTCAATCAGGTACTTGCAGCGGATGTGGTGGTGCTCATTCTAATCCTGCATGGACTGACAACAGTGAAGCTGTTGAACCAGCGGCGCTAGAGAATACTACAACTAGTGAAGCTCCAGTAGTAGAACTTGCTGCTGTAGAAGAACCTGAGACTGAGGAGTTAACAAGTTAATCATGTCAACTTCACCATTTAATTCAGGTGTATCAGGCGTCGGTTTCAATAGCGGTTTTGGCGGCGGTGGTTTCAATAGCGGTTTTGGCGGCGGTGGTTTCAATAGCGGTTTTGGCGGCGGTGGTTTTAATAGCGGTTTTGGAGGCGGTGGTTTCAATAGCGGTGGCTCATCTTTAGGTTTTGGTGCACCAGGTTTTGGTGCTGGAGGTATTGGTCAGACTGCAGGTTTTGGTGGCGGTGGATTTGGCGGAGGCTTCGGAGGAGTCGGTGGCATCGGTGGAGGCGGAGGTGATCCAATTTCAAGAATAGTGAATGCCTTGCTCCAACAATCTTTTCAGATGGGTCAAATTAGAGCCCAAGAAACGCTATTTGCAGCCCAACAATCATGGGCAAACGCTGGCGCTTATGCACAAATGTCGACAGCGCCGACTCAGGTAGAACCAGTGATTCAACTACAGAATCTATCTTAGGCTATTTGGTAATACCTAATCACGGGAGCAGAGCCATAAGCTCTTAGATGATTAAATTCTAAAAATTACAGTATAAGCAATTCTATTTAGTATAATTTGGAAGCCTTTTCGTTGTATCCAGAGTGATTTTTTAATTCGGGATGTGGCTCAGCTTGCTGTAAAGAGAGTGTTGCTTCGCTTGCGAAGTAGCGGTTGAAGAAAAGGTATGAATGGGGATTCAACGAGCATCGGGATGTGGCTCAGCTTGGTAGAGCGCTTCGCTTGGGACGAAGAGGTCGTAGGTTCGAATCCTGTCATCCCGACCATTATTAAAGAAGACCCTAGGGTCTTCTTTTTTTTAATCTCAAGTTTTATCGTCCCATCGCTTGGGACTTTGTTATCAAGCGACATAAAACGTCGCGAACGTAGGTTCGAACCCACGCTCTTCGCCCCAAGGCTTGGGACTTTTCTGCTATGCGGCATAAAACGCCGCGTACGTAGGTTAGCAAGAACAACTCATTGAGTGTTGTTCTTGCGCTCGCCGGTATAGAATTAGTTACATCCACCATTTTTTGATAATTTAATTGTTACCTAACTACCCAACTACTAGTAGTAATAGCCAGAACAACTATAAAGTGTTGTTCTGGTGTACACAGTTGCCAATTGAAGATTAGTCTTTCGGGTGCCCTGTTAATCTCTCTTGCGAGTGCAAATTATCTTTAAAATGTCACATGTCACGCAGCGGGTGGGATCTTATTGACAGTCTATGTTAGAGTGAAATCAATGAAAGCCCTTATCTCAGGTTCAAGCGGTTTAGTTGGCAGTAATCTTGCTAGCTACCTTGAATATCAGGGTTATGAGGTTTATAAATTAGTTCGATCTATTAAGCAAGTTGACGAGCGTTGTATTTATTGGGATCCGCAGGCTGGTATTTTGGAAGCAAATGAGCTTGAGGGTTTTGATGTTGTTGTACATTTGGCTGGTGAAAATATTGCTGATAAAAGATGGACCGAGAAACAAAAAAACAAAATTAGTCACAGTAGAATTGTATCAACTCAGTTGTTAAGTGATAGGCTCGCCAACCTCAAACACAAACCACAAGTATTTATTTCAGCCTCGGCAATTGGTTACTATGCTGATCGTCCCTTTGAGACTTTGTATGAACATAGCTACCCGGTTGAAGGGATTTTTATTTCTGATACCTGCAGTAAGTGGGAAGCCGCTGCCAGTCAGGCTCGAGAGGCGGGTATTAGAGTAGTGCATCCACGTTTTGGAATTATTCTTAGTAAAGAATCTGGTGCGCTTTCTAAATTACTCTTGCCGTTTAGCTTGGGGCTTGGAGGTGTTATTGGTCACGGTCAGCAGTTTATGAGTTGGATTGGTATAGAGGATGTGATCTATGCTTTGTTTTTTGTGATGAATAATCCAGAAATTAGTGGTCCGGTTAATTTCACTAGTCCTAATCCTGTGACTAATGCGGTTTTTACTAAGACCTTAGCGCGTGTCCTGGACCGTCCTGCACTTGCACCTTTGCCGAGTTTCTTGGCCAAGATAGTTTTTGGTGAGATGGCAGATGCTTTACTTTTGGCAAGTGCCAAAGTTAAACCCAAGGTGCTTGAGGATGCTGGTTTCAAGTTTAGTCAGGCGAGGCTTGAGGATTGTTTTGTGACGGGTTTGCAATTAAGTTCTTAAATAAGCCTGATACTCATCTCTCAATAAAATCAACCATTGCGGCAAGACATAACCAAACTCAGTAACTCGTTGCTCCATTTTCATTATTTTTCTATAGTGTCTAATATCTTCTTTGAGCCAAAGTGCTTTCATCTTGAAAACATTGCTCTGAGCTAGTTTGATGTATTGAGTTGCTTTGGCAACTTCGCCTGTTTGCGCGCTGAGCCGAGCAAGGTTTTTGTAGGCTAAAGCAAGCTGATAGAAATCCATAGTCTTGGGAAAGAGTTGTTTGCGTTTGTTTTGGATGATTGCAAAGGCGCGAGTTTCAATTTGCTGGTTGAGACTTGGGTCATTGAGCTCAGCGAGATAGTCAAGTGCTGTCATGAAATATGGAATTGGACTTCCGAGCTTGTTAATTTCTTTAATGATTTTTTTCTTGAGTTTGAGAGCTGTTTTAGAATCAGTTGGCTCACTTAGATAGAGATGAAATAGGTCATAGATCTTTATATGGATCTTTTCTGGCTTGTTGTAATTAAGGTCTTGGTTAATGAAGTGATTAGCAAAGAAGTCAAGATGTTTTTTGCAGTCTTTGAGTTTCTGAGATTTGGGATGATGCTCCATTGCTGCTTCTAGAAAGAGATTGGCTTTATTGATGTCACCATAGACAATGAGCGCAATAGCGTAGTACTCAGAAGCTATAGGATTGATTTTGAGTTTGTTTTTGGACCAGTTGATGGCACGATCTTTTTCTACCGTGGTGATTACTGCTTCGACATTACCTATAAGCATTAGATCACGTAAGTCATCATTGGATGGTTCAGCCAGGCAGGGATTGAAGCTGATTAGCAGAACACAGAGCGCAAAAATAAAGTGACGATTTTTAGTCATAGCTTAAACAATCGAAGTGCATTCTCTGTAGTAATTCCAGCTAGTTCTTCTTTACTAATATTGTAGGCTTCAGCCAGGGTCTGGGCTATGTAATTTACAAAACTTGGTTCATTACGTTTGCCTCTTTTGGCTTGCGGTGCAAGGAAGGGGCAATCTGTTTCTACCAAGACTCTATCAAGAGGGATCTTGGCTGCTGTTTCTCTAAACTCATCATTCTTCTTATAAGTAACAATTCCTGACCAAGAGATATAAAAACCATGTTCGATGACCTCAGAAGCAAAACTATAATCGCCTGTATAGCAGTGGATAGTACCGTTGTTGGCGTTTCTATCCTCTGGGTATTCATCCTTGAGTATCGCTAAAGTATCTTGCCAGGCATCACGGGTGTGGATAATGAGTGGAAGTTGATATTTTTTGGCTAGAGCGATTTGTTCTCTAAAAATATCTCTTTGTCTTGCTTGTGATGTTTCGTCCTTGCAGTGAAAATAATCAAGCCCAGTTTCACCAATGGCACGGACTTTGTGACTTGGTTTAGTGAGCTCTTTGTCTATGTAATCTGAGATCTTGGCTGCTGAATCTTGGTCCCAATGTTCTATGTAGCAGGGATGAAGCCCCATTGCTGTATAAAGATCAATTTTGCCATCACCGTTGTATTCTTGAGTTAGTTCTAGTAGCCTTGGGATTTCACTCAGCTCACAACAAGGATGCACTAATTTGTAGACACCTGAATCATAGGCTCTTGCCATCATTTCGCTTCTATCTTCATCATAGGCATCGAAACAAATATGTGCGTGGGTGTCGATTAGTTGCATGCCTTTATTTTAGCAGTTCCTGCTAAGGCTGTATGGTTCTAAGGCTTTAAAGCTCTAAGGCTGTAACGCTTCTCCCCTTAGAGCCTTACAGCTCTACAACCTTACAGCCTCTATTAATAACGCAACTTCTTATTCTGGCTAACCACTGTTTTGCGTTTCTTAAGTCTTTCACCAATTTTGTCTTTCTTGCTAACAATAGTTTTTTGGATGTCTTTAGCTCCATTGAAAAGCTCATTAAGTTGTTTTTTGTCTTCATTACTGATGCCGTTTTTTTCTCTGAGTTTATTTATCTGGCAAATGATAGACATGCGCACTGGCATGATTTTGATGATTTCACCGTAGTCCTGTTTTTCAAGGTGCTGACGAATTTGCTGGTCGAGTTCTTCGATCTTCGTTAGTCCTTGGCTTATAGTTGTGAGTTTTTCGTTCATCGATTAACCACCGGTGTTGCCCAAGTTCGCTACTGCGCTTTGTTGTTGTTGAAACTGTGCGTTGATTACATCAAGTTGAGAGAACTGTCTTGATAACCTGGCTTCAATGGCATCGATACTGATTTGAGCTCTCTCTATTCTCTCGTTTGCAGTGTCAATCTGTGTTGTAATAGATTCTCTTACTTGGCTAATAATACCGTTGGTTGGAACATCAGGATCTACGTAAATATCAAGGGCTCTTTGTAAGAGCGTAATGATACCTTCTGAACCATCTGAGAGAGTTGCAATTTCTGAATCTGGATCAGTTGCAGTGTCCGTCCCATAAAGAACAGAGATGAAGTCACTCCTGTCAGCCAAAAACTTGGATTCAAAAATTGTACTGTCAAAACTATAACCAGTAAATTGATTATTGCCGTCAAATTGACTTCTTAGCCCAATATCTATAAGTGAGGTGTAATCATTGGTTGCCCCAGAATGTACCGTTGATATGGTGTTTTTGATTTTTCTAGAGAGTGCTCTACTGAAACTATCACTTCTATCATCAAGTCCTGTGAGTAATGAGTTGACATTGTTAATGATTGAGCTTAGTTTACTACTTACACTAGAGACGTCTTCTGCGATTGTTACATTGACGGGGCTTGAAGGACCTGTGGGTGTGAGGTTTTTAAGTTCGAGTGTCACGCCGTTGAGTAATCCAGTAACGGTGTTACTGTTGCTGACAAGTGTTGCTCCACTATTAAGGGTGGAGATTGAAAATTCAGCGTTGTCTCCAAGTGTCTGACTGATAGCTGAATCGATTCTAAGAATTGTGTCAGCATTACCATTGGAGCTTATCGTCATGGATAAAGCACCTGTGTCTTTGTTGGTGAGAATGACCTCGCCGTTAATGTCATCATAGGCTGCTGTGACGTTTGTGTCTGACTCACTATTGATCGCGTTAATGAGTGTGGTGATACTATCAGTAGCCGGGTCATAAGTTACAGCTGCGCCATTGATAGTTAGAGTTGTTCCGGTGATTGGAGTTGGTAGGGTGTTGAGTACTGAAGAAGCCTTCGCTGCAGTTAGTTTTTGAATACCAGTTGCTGCCCCGCCTGAAAGTACCGCGTTATCGAGCCCAACTGCTGTAATAATATTGCTGTCATCACCTGGGCTACCAATACTTGTAGCAGTACCAGTAATTGCGATTCTGCCTTCTGAATCCATGGTTGCTGAAGTTACCGCCGCAAAACTTTGCAGGAAAGTCAGCAAGTCGTTGACGGTGCTACTGTCTGTTAGTACTGATGCGATTGTCTCACCATCAATAGTAACGTCACCGGTTGTGACTGAAGTCACTCCTTTGAGATTGGCTGTTGCAAGAGTGGAGGCGCCGGTAACAGCATTCTTGATTTGGGCATCGGATTTTCTTGTCGTTGTCGTTGCTAATTGATTAATTTCCAAATCAAAAGTTTGAGCTACGGCATCGTCAGTCGCTGTAATCGTGGTGTAATAATTTTCGGTTCCTGCTGCATTGGTGTTATCGAGCGTGGTAACACTTTTGGATGCAAGTTCTGTTGTACCTTGAGAAATGGCTTTGTGGTCGATAATATTTTTGATATTGGTTACGCTTGAAGAAGCAGAAGATAAAAATGAATTCTCATCATTGAGACGAGAGATTTTATTTTGTAAAGGAGCAATACGACTCTGCACCTCAAGCGCTATGAGTTGTGAAATCAACGCACCTGAATCGAATGAACTATTTAGACCTACAAAACTAACGGCCAAGATGGATCTCCTATATTATTTCGGTTTACATAGAGTAATTATGGAAGAGGTTATCCTTTCACAAGATCTCTATCTATATAAGTTCCACTTTTGTCGACAAGCATTTATCCACTAAATAGCTATTTATAAGGGTTTCAGGTCATTTGACTGGTTTATCTAATCGGTCGTTTGGACTAGACTTGAGATTTCCCAGGGGTTAAATGACCCTTCTTCCGAGAAGCCAGCTCTAAACTTTGCAGCGTAACCGAGAACGGAAATTGCCGACAAGGTCGGCAGAGTAGTGTGATAGAAGCGAAAAAACGCTTAAGGACACGCTGAAAAACGAAGTTTTTCTAGTCGGGTCCATGAAAAAAGGTTCTGTCCGTGCGACGCACGTGACAGATAAGGGTTGAGACATTGAATTTTCAGTGGATCCTTAAGTAGCGTTTTGCGAGAATGTAGACGCGAGTTTTTGTTATAGCTTGAGATTCTCTAGGAGCTTGTCATGCAGCCCCACTTTTCAACTGAAAATACTCCAAAATATTAAGAACTCAAGTTGAGTGGGGCTGAACGCCAAGCTCATAAAATCAATTGCCAACTCCGCTGTGCTCCGCATGGCAATTGATTTTCATTGATAATGGAGCGTGTTATACACCCAGCCCAAATTACCCAAATATCAAAATGCAAGTTTATCAATATGGGCTGGGTTACACGCTCCTAGAGGTTAAATGACCCCCTTAATTTTGATTATACATAAAATTATTGCTTATTGTTTGCAAACGCCCCACCATCATTAACTTTTATAAAAAACACCAGGGGTTAAATGACCCCTTTCGTTTTCTTGTTGATTTGTTCATAATTATTGATGTTTGAGTTTGAAGCAAAACATAAAGCAATGCTAGACATGCTTTAAAGGAGATAATAATGAATAAATTACTTAGTTCGCTCAAGTCGAGCTTTCGTAGGATGCTGCTTTGTAGCCTTGTTGTGACTTTGACTATGCCCTGGACTTTGCTTGCTCAAGCAAAATCAGAGAAGAGCGCTTCGTTGCAAGTAGTGGTTGACGACTTGGGTTATGAAAAATCACAGCCTTGTTTAGTTCGCAAGGATAAAGATATTTATGTACGACTCAAAAAAGAAGACTATGAAAGAATGGAACAGCAAGCCTTCTTGGGGATTAGTTTGTTGCAGCGTATTCGTGATTTGGAACGGCTCTATAGGCAGATTAAGGAGATTATAGAAACGACGTCTGCGGTTGTTGATTTTGTCAAAGAATTTCTCAATATTGAAGATTTTGATATTTTTGATGGACTGAATGGCTCAGATGATGAGTTTGAACATATCTCTGGAGTTGTCATGTCACCTGGTTTTGTTGAGTTTGAAGTGACAACGACTGACGAGAGTCTCAACTTTGATGATATTGTCAGCTCGAATTTTTTAGAGTTTGATCTTTATTACAACAAGAATTTATTTGCCGTTGATCACATTGAAGGCAAAGGAATTTTTGGTGATGAATACAAGACTATTGCATTATCGCAAAAAACTAGTGGGGCTAAAGATAGGATCAAGCTGCCATTGAGCGATCTTTTGACTAATCAAGTTGTTTTTAGAGTTTATTTGGCGCCTTTGGATCACGAGACTATTGAGGTTGGTGATAAGACAGCTTTGGATATTCGTTATTACAAACGTGTGCCTTTGAATGATGATGGCGAGCGTATTCCACCGTTGCAGTATTCATTTAGTGAGGAGTCCGCTAGCGAAATTGTTGTTGCGGTAGTGTAGCAAAGTAAGTAGCCTTTCCTTGTTTACTAGTTAAGCACACGCTGAAAAACGAAGTTTTTCTAGTCGGGTCCATGAAAAAAGGTTCTGACTGTGAGCAGCACATGTCAGATAAGGGTTGAGACTTTGCATTTCTCAGTGAATCCTTAAGTGATGATATTGCTATAATATTGGCTGTGATCAAGCACCTTGCAGTAATAATGGATGGTAATAGACGTTGGGCAACCCAGCGTGGCTTGCCTTCTGTTGAAGGGCATCGCCGTGGTGTCAAGGCGCTTAAGGATCTAGTCAAACTTTGTCCTAATTACGGTATTGAATATCTTACCAGCTATGCTTTTTCTACTGAAAATTGGCGAAGAGACAAAAGCGAGCTTGATTTTTTATTCAAGCTCTTGGGAGAAGTTGCAGTTAAGGAACTGAGCAACTTGCACAAAGAAAACGTCAAGGTGACTTTCCTGGGTGACATTAGTGCCTTTGCTGATATTGGTATTGAGCAGAGCCTCAATGGTTTAGCTGAGAAAACAAAAAACAATACTGGTTTGAAATTACAGATTGCTCTTAATTATGGTTCGCTTGATGAGATGAGCACTGCTCTTGCGCGAATCAAGGCAAGTTTGAATGAAGATGAGATCAAGGCTTTAACTGAGGAACAGTTTGCTAGTTATTTATATACGGCTGATTGCCCTGATCCAGAAATAATATTGAGAACAGGTGGTGAGAAGCGTTTGAGTAATTATTTATTATGGCAGGCGGCAAATTCTCAGCTTGTTTTTGTGGATACCTTGTGGCCAGATTTTGGAGAAGTGGATCTTAGGTCTGTTTTGCAAGTTTATAGTGAAAGCCAAGTTTGCGTGAAAAGCTCTCAGATGCAAGGCTTGCGAGATTCTGATAAGGCTGAGTTGGCTGAGCCGCCAATGATGACTTGTCAGGACGAGCGTAACGCAGCAGATGCGACTTTGCGCGTAAACGTCAAGGAGGGATATGGTTCAACTAAGACCGACACAAAAGCAATCCTATAGGCGAGATGCTTGGCTTGAAATTAATTTAGACAATCTTGAATTCAATCTCAAGAACCTTTATGCCGAATTTAATAAGCCATTAATCCCTGTGCTCAAGGCAGATGCATATGGTCATGGGGCGGTAATGATTGCCAAAGTCTTAGATGCTTACGATTTTGTTCACGGTTATGGGGTAGCTAGTGTTGATGAGGCTTTGTCTTTAAGAGAAGCAAGCAAGAAGCCTATTATTGTTTTGAGTGTGAGTCCAGAATGGGCTATGGAACAGGCTTTGGAGAATGATATTGAGCTTACCATTGTTGATTTGGAATCTGCCAAGAAGCTTAACCAGATAGCTAAAGAGATGGGCAAGTCTGCCAATGTTCATATTAAGTTTGATACTGGAATGAATAGAATAGGTTTTCGTTATGAAGACAGGCAAGATGTTTTTGAGATTGAGAAGCTTGAGTGCTTGAAGATACAATCTTTGTTTACGCATTTTGTTGATGCCATTGATACCGATTATGCTATTTATCAATATCAGCAGTTTAGGACTTTTATTACGGGCTTGAAATACCCCGTACATCCATCTTCCTCTCAAGCTGCCAGGTCGGTTTCTGATATGGAGGCTGATTATATAAGGTGCGGTATTGAGCTTTATGGTTTGGAGAATCTAGAGTTGCGCCCTTTGTTATCACTGAAAGCTCGGATTAGTTTTATTAAGACAATCAACAAAGGTGAGACAGTGAGTTATAAGCGCACTTGGGTAGCGTCTGAGAATACAAGAATTGCGACTTTGCCTCTGGGTTATGCTGATGGTGTGCCTCGATCTTTATCTAGCAAGATTGTTGGGCAAGTCAAATCTCACGAGATTAAACAAGTTGGTTTAATAACGATGGATCAAATGATGTTTGATATCGCTTCAGCGGATATTCAAGTCGGTGACGTCGTTGATCTTTTGACTGAAGATCTACCTGTAGCTGCTTGGGCAGAGGCTGCCGGAACTATTAGTTATGAAATTGTTTCAGCACTTAATTTGCGTTTGCCCAAAACTTACACTAGAAACTAATGCTTAGATTGCTTACTACTAGAGAAGACCTTGATACTTTACTTGATAGAGAGGATTTGGTTTTGGTGCCAACGATGGGAGCTTTACATGAGGGGCATCTTTCTTTGATGAGACTGGCGCGTGAGCATGGACGTAAAGTAATAGTTAGTATTTTTGTAAATCCTTTGCAGTTTGGCGAAGGAGAGGATTTTGATCAATACCCGCGTAAGCTCGTTGAGGACATGGATCTAATTGGAGACTTCGCTGATTATTTATGGGCACCGACTTGCCAAGATATTTATCCTTTGGAAGTCGAGTCCAAGCTTGAGATGATTCATGCAAATTCTGAGATTGCTGATAAATTATGTGGGCTAAGTCGCAAAGGACATTTCGATGGGGTTTGTACGGTGGTCACAAGATTGTTTGATTTTGTTAAATCGAGCAAGGCAGTTTTTGGTGAAAAGGATTTTCAGCAATTAATGGTGATTGAAGATATGGTCAAGCGTTATAAGTTGCCGGTTGAAATTATTCGCGGGCCGATGATTCGTGAGGGCTGCGGACTGGCAATGAGTTCTCGCAATCAATATTTGAGTGATAAGGAGAGAAAAACTGCTGCCAATATCTATAAATATCTCAAAGAAGTTGCTTCTGGAGCTTTAACTATTGATCACGCCCGTGAAATTATGATTAGTCTGGGTATTGAGCTTGAATATCTCGAAAAGCATTGGGATAGGTTGTTTTTTGCTGGCAAAGTCGGTCAAACTAGGTTAATTGATAATATCAACACCGGGTCGTAACGCTGTAACGCTTTGCTAATACGCATTTACAAAGCGTTACGGTGTTATCACCCGGTGTTAATAACGTAACGATTTGGGCTTGATTTTTCTTGATTTGATTTGTTATAATTAGTCCCATGAGAACAGGACACCATTCCGGTGTCTCTAACAATGAAGTTGAGACAATGCCTCGTGCTATGCATGGGACCGGCTCAACTGTTTCTCGTGTGCCAAATGGCAAGCCTAGCGGAGTATTTTATACTTTGAGCAAAGCTGCTAGACACTTCCTAATGCTTCCTACAGAAGTACAAAGGTCTGAAATTGCAAAATTTCATCAAGCTGTCTAACCATTGGCTTCATTGAGAAACTGATTAAAAGACCAGGTTTATGCCTGGTCTTTTTTTTGAGAATGAACAACGCCGGGTCGTAACAAAGTAACGCTTTGTATATATGTATTAGCAAAGCGTTACGGTGTTATCACCCGGTGTTGATAACGTAACGGTTATTGAAGTATGCGAGTGCGCGGTCTGCCAACAGTAGTTTCAAGTTTTTGGTTTTTGATATCAAGTAAGATCTCATGGCCGAGTAGTGATTTGCTTTGGTGCTGGGCGTAAGCATTGCCGGTGAGTATGGCGTTGTCTATATTCTGATCCTCGTCAATATTGACTAGGATCTGTCTAGCTTTACCAAAGATTTGATCGCTGTGGATTTCAGCAAAACGCTGTGGTCCACGCGAGAAGACAGACAAGAGATTTTTACTCTGTTCAAACAGCGCTGAATCTGAAAAAAGATAGCTAGCCTGCTGCGTCTCACTGAGAAATAATAATCTAACATCATCATTGGCTTTGACTAAGTCAAGGCTCGGGAAATAAACCAGATCTTGTGATTCAACACGGAGCTTGTCAGAGATTGCTGTTACATTGCTCAGGAAATTGATGTATTGAATACTACTAAGCTCCTGGAGTTCTAGTTCCAGCTTGTCTGAGTTGATATTCATTTCTTCACTGACATATTTCACTTGCATAACATCTTCAGCATTGCCGCTATTGGCTTGGGCAAAGCCGGTCGCTAAATTGATTTCTTGATATTGAGCATATAGATTGGCTTGTTTCTTACTAAAGATAGTAGTGACGACAAGCTCTCCGTTATTTGAAAATGACTTGAGCAATGATTTATTAACGTCGATATCCATTCGTGGTGCAACGATGCTGATACGGTCAGAGTCCAAAGAAACGCCACCGACAAAGCGAGCGTAGCTTGATTCACCGTTACTGTCAGCGTCAATGAAAGCCTTGGGAGCTTCGATAGTGAAACTGCCAATTTGGATTTTGACATTGCCGATTAAAGTAGAATTGCCATCTTGATAATCTAGTTTTTCTGCTGAGATGATTTTGATTTTGCCAAGATTGCCAGCTTCAGCCAAGGCTGCTAGTTGCAGGGAAAGAAAAATTAGACATATGGCAAAACGAAGTTTGGCTAGTGACGTCGAGAATGTGATTTTGAGTTTGCTCACGCTGTTTATTATACAACCTTGGATCAAAGAATTTACTAGAGTTCTTGCAAATGGGCAAACCCCTTCTTAACAAGCAACTCTATTCAGAGTGAACATGGCCAATGATACTGGCTTTTTCAGTATTAAAGTCATAAATAATCTTGTCAGAGTAAATCGTGTTGTCTCCTTGAATAATATAAGGATTGACTGTGAAGATAGCTTCGATTGGCTTTTTATTTGCATCCACCGTGATTATAAGTTTGTCAGAGAAGCAATTGATATTACTTGCTTTGGCATTGACTGTTGATTCAGCTTCGATGCTGCCATCTTGATTAATAATAATTTTGCCTGCGGTGAGGGTAGTGGTTTCATTGATTTGAAAGAGAGCAGATTCTTCTGCAATGATAGTTTGGGTTTCGTTTGGCTCAAGAGTGATTTGCTGGGCTTGGATTTCAAGAGGATCTTGCTTACCTTTAGTTAACTTGGCATTGCCTTGGCTAATCATAGAGCTAAAATCTTTTTTGATAAGTCCCTTGCTACCACTGACTTTATAGCCATCTGTTGAATTGAGTGTCCAGTTGTTTGAAACGATAAGATAAGCTAGTTGCTCTTGAAACTTGAGATGACCGGATCTCAGTCTATATTTACCATCGCTACTCAAGAGTAGTACATTGTCTTTGAGATTAATCTCTTGTTCGTTTTTGTTGAACTGTGCATATTCACCAGTGATTTCAAATTGTGCGTCATTATAATCGGTGTTGGGATTGTAAAAAGTAAGTTTGGGTTTTTGTACTTGCGCTTGGTTTTGCCCCAAGTTTGATTTGCTGTTAATTGCGTTGAGTGTCCACTTGATTTTGTTGGTCTTACTATCAATTTCTTGAATTCTAAAATCACCAATTTGCAAAGAGGTCTTCGTCACTTGATCAAAGATCTTGGCATCTTTGACTGCAATTAAACCAGAGATCCCACTATACGCAAAAAAACTTAATCCCAATAATAATGGGGACAACATGATTATTGTGGCTTTGTGTTTATTATAAAAAGCTTGCACTGTTGATGATTTTAATTTCTTTCACTGAAGTTCGCAGATTGTTTTTGAGTCAGTTCTTCAAGTTGTTTGCCTAGCGATTCTACTTGAGTTTCAATGTTTTGAGCTGAAGCTTTGAGCTTCTCGTCAGTAAAATCTTTGAAGTCACCGATAGTATCCGCTGCCTGAATTTTAATATCGTCGAGCTTTTCTTTGACAGTTTCAAAGAAGTCAGAAGAATTGATTTCAAGATCACGCCTTGTCTCTCTACCTGGTTTATCGGCACTTAGAATACCTGCAACGAAACCTGCTGCAAGACCAAATACTATCCCAAATACGAAATTACTAGAATTATTATTGTTGCTCATAAGATTATTATACCAAATTTTACTTGTCTTAAACAGGTTTGATTTAGGTTTGGTTACTTGCGCTTGTTTGAGAAAACTAAATCAAATAAGGCAGTACCAACAGTGCCCCCTAGTGCTGTTAAATAGTCAGCAAGTTTGCCGACGTTTTGACCGGCACTATTGAGTTTGTTTTGGATTCCTTGGACATAATCTTTGCCGATATCAATGAGGGATCTCAATGATTCCAAGACCTTGGTAAGTTGTACCAAAACAGGCACAAAGAAAATCAAGAAAACGATCATGCTTAGAGCCAAGAAAGCCAGGCTGCAAATGAAAATTATGTCGATCACACTAGTTTCCATTTATACTTTTGCCTCTTCTTTAGTTGCTTGAATACTACGTTTTGCTTTGAATTTATCAAGCTCATCAGAGTATTTGACGTTAAGCTCATCGATTTTAACTTTGGTTTTGTCCATGACAGCACTAAAGCGATGGTTGAATTCTTTACCAGCAGTAAAGGCCACTCTAAAGAACGAAATGCCTAAGCTAATGCTGTTATCGATTAGATCTTTGGCGCTTGGTGGTAGTTTGGACATTCTATTAAAGAACGTCTTGCCGGGGATAGGAAGCACTGCAAGTGCTAATGCAAATCCTGCTGCAATACCCAAAATGAAACTGATGAATCTAAACATAGTAGAAATCAATTTTAGCATACGAGACCTCCTGCAAAACCCTGTTTTGCTAGTGAGGTCGACACACAAAAGGTCGGGACTATGCAAAGCATGTGCTCCACTAACGAAAATGAACGGTGCTTTTGCCAGTGCTTCATTAGTTCGTCTCTCCTTGACATGCTTTTAATGGTGGTTGTGGGATTAATTCGTCCATGGTCACTATCTTATGAAAATCTACCACTTTCATAATGTCACTTCTCTTGAACTCTGAAGGGTGGGTTTTGCCACAAGCATGCATCATACTATTGAATTCATGAATCACTGCATGGTGGTAATTAGCAACACGAGGAATTTTTTCTTTGATAACTAATCCACGTTCAAGCCAAGGTCTATGTGTTGCAATTCCTGCAGGGCAGTGATTGGTATTGCATTTGAGAGCGTGTATGCAGCCAATGCTTAGCATAAAACCCCTTGCTCCCTGACATAGATCCGCGCCAAGGGCGATCATTATTGCAAGGTCGGCTCCAGTAATCACTTTGCCTGAAGCAATGAGTTTAATTTCATCCCTTAGACCAGCTTCTCTTAATGCATTGTCTATGAACATCAAAGCATCTTTAAGTGGATAACCAAGATAGTCAGTATGCGCCTGTGGTGCTGCACCAGTAGCGCCTTCGGCACCATCTACGGTAATGAAATCTGGCATCATATTAGTTTTTTTGATTGCTTCAATGAGTCGTCTCATAAAACCTTTGCGTCCAAGACAAAACTTGATTCCAATTGGCTTACCACTTTTGTTTTGCAAATCGTCAATCCATCTGATCATGCCTTCTTCGTCTTCCCATTCTTTGTGTCGTGGTGGAGAAATAACGTCTTTGCCTTTTTCGATGCCACGTGCTGCTGCAATTTCGTCTGTGATTTTTTCTTTAGGCAATACTCCACCCTTGCCAGGCTTGGCTCCTTGAGAGAGTTTGATCTCAAACATTTTAACTTGGTCCATGTGCGCAAGTTCAAGGAATTTATTTTCGTCAAAGTCACCGTTAGCGTGTCGCATACCAAACTTGGCAGTACCAACTTGCACGCAAATATCAGCACCAGAATCTAAATGATATTTGGAAACACCACCCTCACCGGTGTTGTGAAAGCAATCTGCTACTTTAGCTCCATTGTTCAGGGCTTGCACGGCATTCTTGCCAAGTGCCCCATATGACATTGCCGAGATATTGAATAAAGAAGCGTTGTATGGGAAGCGGCGTTTGCTGCCAATGGTAACTTTGTGATCTATGTCTAATTCTTTTTCAGTTGAGTTGATAGGGAAGTGACTGTGACGCATAAGCATTGTGCCTGGTTTGTCCATGTCTTTTTTGGTACCGAATGCAACTGTTGCAAGTTGACGTTTTGAATTGGCATAAACCCAAGTCCTCAGATAACGCGGAATTGGTCTGTCTGACCTTTCATCATGAAAAAGATATTGTCTAAGCTCAGGACCAATGAGTTCTAACAAGTAACGTAGAACTCCAACGACAGGGTAATTTCTTTTGATGGTGTGCTGTGTTTGGGTGATATCACGTAGGGCCACTATTAGTAATATAATGATTGGACCAAAAATTAGTATCGTGCCAGCGTGTTGATCAAAGAAATGTATGAAGTTAGTCATCTGTATTCTTTAGTCCACTTTCACCACCCATGTTGAGCCTTTCGCTTTCTGCCAGATAAGATCGCGCCCGCTGCGTGACATGCGCCTCTTTTCAGATAATTTATAGAACTATAAGCCATGAAAGTTGTGTTTGCTTCAGACCGCAAGCAAAATTATCTGAAAAGAGGCGCATGTCACGCAGCGGGTGCGATCTTATCTGGCAGAAGGCGAAAGGCTCAACGTGGCTGGCTGGGTGTCATGCTATATTTTTAGCGAAGCAATGACTAGTTCTTGCCAGAAATGATATGAAAAGTCGATCTAATTATAGTACTCGGGTAGAACTTAATGAATCTCAAAAGAAGCTCGAAAAGGACTGGGGTTTTGAAACTCGTTCTATTCTAGTTGGGCAAGCGCCTGACCCAGCAACTGGTGCAACGATTTTCCCTATTTACCAAACTTCTACTTATACTCAAGCAGGAATTGATGATAACAAGGGCTATTGTTATTCACGTACTGGTAATCCAACACGAACAGCAGTTGCTGATGTTTTGACTTCACTAGAGAACGGGACTTTTGCAGCGATTTATCCTTCTGGAATTGCAGCGGTTCATTCGGTGATGCAAATGTTTAAGCCGGGTGATCACGTAGTTAGTTCTTCCGATTTATACGGAGGAGCGCATAGGTTATTTAATGAGATTATGACTCCACTTGGTTTGAGTTTTGATTTTGTTGACGCGCGTGACTTGAGCAATATTGAGAATGCCGTTAAAGACAGTACTAGACTTGTTTGGCTTGAATCACCGACCAACCCTTTGATGAGACTTTGTGATATTGAAGCGATTGTTGCTTTAGTGAAAGAATTAAATAAATCAAGAAACGAAGAAAACAAAATCCTTATTGGTTTTGACAATACTTTTGCAAGTCCATATTTGCAGCGCCCTCTTGATTGGGGTGTTGATATTGTAATTCACTCAGGTACTAAGTATCTTGGTGGTCACTCTGATGTTTTGATTGGTGCAATTGTTGTTAAAGATGAGAAACTAGCAACTGATATTGCATACAGGCAAAATGCAACTGGCAACCTTGCCGGTCCGTTTGACTGTTGGATTTTAATGAAAGGAATAAAAACACTAGCTATTAGAATGCGTCAGCATCATGAGAGCTGTATTGTAATTGCCAAATGGCTTGAAAAACACCCTAAGGTTAAAGCTATTCACTGTCCAGTATTAGAATCACACCCTCAACATGCACTCTACAAAAAACAAATGGATTATTACAACGGTATGCTTTCGTTTGAGTTTGATGGCGATTTTGAAACTGTCAAAAAACTAGTGAGTGCTACACAAATATTCCAGCTGGCTGAATCACTCGGTGGAGTTGAAAGTCTAATTGGTCACCCAGCTAGCATGACTCATGCAGCTGTGCCGCGTGAACGTCGCCTTGAATTAGGTATCAATGATAATCTAGTAAGAATTTCAGTTGGAATAGAGACAGTTGATGATCTTAAGAAGGACTTGGAGCAAGCGTTTGCTTCGGTATCATAAGTCAGTAGAACCAAGAAAAGTGTGGCAATAGAAATATGATTAGTAAAACAGAATTCAAAGCCCGTCGTCAAAAAGTCCTTGATTATCTCATGGATATTAGTGGCAAGAAAAAACAAAAAGCGGTTTTCAAGAGTGGACAACAAAAGGTATTTTCTAATGATGTTCATTATCCGTTTAGGGTTGATAGTAGCTTTTATTACTTGACTGGATTTGCAGAAGCCAATGCAGTTTGTGTTTTGGACCCCTATGCTGATAACCCTTTCACTCTCTATGTTGAACCCTTTGATGTTAAGCATGAAATTTGGGATGGATATCGTGAAGGACTTGAAGGTGCCAAAAAGAATTTTGCTGCTGATCAAAGTTTTGATATTAATGAATTTAAAGAATTGAGTTCTGCTGATTTAACTGATTTTGTTGCTGCAATGCGTACGATAAAGTCCCAAGCTGAAATTGAATTGATGAGAAAGTCAGCGCAGATTGCTATTCAAGCACACCGTGTTGTTGCTGAGATGATCACACCAGGAATTTATGAGTATGAATTAGAAGCCGCTCTCTATCAGGTTTTCCGCCAACAAGGAGCCAATGGTTGGGCTTACCCAGCGATTGTTGCTTCTGGTGTAAATTCTTGTACGCTTCACTATATTAGTAACAACAAAAAGATAGAGAAAGATGATTTGATCTTGATTGATGCTGGTGCAGAGTATGAATACTACGCTAGTGATATAACTCGCGTGCATGCAGCTAGTGGTGTTATGAGCCAAGAACAAAAAGATATTTATGATTTGGTTCTTGCAGCGCAAGAAAAAGCAATTGATTCAATTAAGCCCGGAATTAGTTTTGGTGAGACTCATGATATTGCAGCAGCTGTAATTGCAGAAGGCCTTGTTGATTTGAAATATATGAAAGACAGGCACGACGTTGAAGAGCTCCGCAAGTTTTATATGCATGGTACTGGTCATTCAATTGGTATGGATGTTCATGATTGTGGTATTGATAAAAAAACAGCCAAGTATGTAAGTGGCATGGTCTGTACTGTTGAGCCAGGTATTTATATTAAAAACAAAAAGATCGGCGTCCGTATTGAGGATGATATTTTGGTTACTAATGATGGGTTTGATAATTTGACTATAGGGTTGGCTAAGTGATTTTTTAGTTGAGTCCTCGAAGAGGACTGGGTGCGCTCACTTCGTTCGCTGGTTGCGTTCGCCTTTCTGGCTCTCTGGTTGTGCAAATCAAAGATTTGCTGGTTGCTTCGCTGCTAGTAATTATTTCATTTAATATATGGTTTATTATTCTAGAAAGCAGGTACGAAGTGCCGCAACCAGCGAACAAAATGAGCGCAACCAGGAAGGCTGAAAGCCGACCATAACCAGCCCCGAAGGGGCACAACCAGTGCCGCTAGGCGCTCTCCAAAACTTCATACTGCACCGACACCACGCCGCGTGAATAACTACCAATTAATTTAGCTGCAGCTTCTGATAAATCTAATTCGCGACCAGGGATATAAGGTCCTCTGTCATTGACTCTTACGATAGTCTTGCGACCGTTTTCTAAATTGGTTACTAGTAAGTAAGTATTGAGAGGAAGGGATTTGTGTGCAGCTGAGAGAATATTTTTATCGAAGGTTTCTTGATTGGCTGTTTGTCTGCCGTGGAAGTAACCGCCGTACCAACTTGCTTGAGATTGATAAATGCGATTGCTGTGTTTAAGCCCCATTAGGCCCATGCGATTTTCTATTGCTAATTTAAGTGTGGATTTATGGGTACTAACGGATGGGTTTTGCCCAATATTGAGGCCAAAAAGCAAGAGTCCGGTGCTTAAAAGCACGGCGCCTGAATTGAGAGCTTTGCCGATTTGAATCATTGTGATTAGAAATCCAACTTTAGCATGGACCAATTTGGGTATTTCAATTAGTGGATACCACCTATTTTTGGTTGTTTATTTTACCTGTATGTATTAGTTTTTCTTAATGTGTTTACTATGTATGATTTTTTCATGTAGTCCTGATGAAATAAGGGTTATAATTAGTAACCGAATACGTAACACGAATTGATAATTAGATCGTATTTTTTGCCTCTTATTTGATGTAAAAGCGTATTCAGAGATTGTCCAAGACCGTAAGAACAAAGGAGTTTTTACCATCGAGCTACCAACACAGCCAGCAAAACCACAAAGTGAAATGAGAGTCAGTGAGCCAAGCACTGAGAAAGCAACAGGTCCTGTTTTACCGCGTAGTTTTGAGAAAGTTGAATCTAATGAAGCTGAAGCAATGTCTATGCTCAGTCCAAGTGATGATGAGCTCAGAGTAGCGGCTCGTAATGCTGATTTCACCTGGACCAAGACACAGATTTCACAAAGAGCCAATGAGCTTTTAGGGCTTGATACAAGCACAATCGATATACCAGAAATTATATATGCCAACGCCGAAGGTGCTGTCAAAAACCAGATCAAAAACAACTACCTTAATCGTCGTGAGTTTCTTTTTGATCTTTTGAAACAAGGACGCAGTCTCTACAAGTCTTATGATGCTGATGGCAATGTGACTTTTAAGACAGTTCAGAAAGTGGAAAATAGTAGATCAATAGGATCCTTACAGGATAAGCATTTCCTACGTATGGCGCTTAAGGCTTACAAGAAGTTAGGTGCCTATTTTGAGATCAATACTGCTCGAACCGGTTTTGTACCTGGACCAAGTTTGGTTGGTACTGAAGGACCGAAATTCAAAGACAAAGATGGCAATTGGTGTAATCCAAGAGCGGCAAATGAGATTTCTGGGTTACTTCATGAGTTTGGTATTCATTATTTGGATGATCCAGAGAATCAAAAACTTTTTGATCAATTAATTATCAATGGTCTTTCTGGTGGTGCTCGTCATGATCCGCGCAATGGTGGTTCACTTACTGTTAGTCCTGCGACTATTCGTTACGGACAATTTATTGAGAAACTCAACTCAATTAAATTAGCGGATGCTCCTAATGGTTTCCTTACTGCAATTGAAGAAGTAGTTGAGAATAAAGCAGAACATAAACCACTTAAGGTTTTTGAATATAAATCAATCCCTTGGGTCTTTATTAAACACCCTGATTTTACCGTGCGTGACTATGTCCAATACATAACCCTGGTAGAAAGATCTCGCAAGAATGGTACTAGTGATCAAGAATTTTTTGCTAAGTTAAATCAATCAGGGATTAAGTTGCCGCTTGATTATTATGATCCAACTAAGCCACCTGCAACAGAAAATGAACTAACTCGTCAAATACGTTTGGGTATGGTGAGTTGTCTTACACCACATGCTTTTGATTCTGACAATGTAATTCGCTCTGATAAAAAAGTAGATTTTTATCGTGTGCTTTCCAAATTTGCAAAATCTCCAGAAGCTCAACAATGGGCACAAGATACTTTTGGTATTCCTCTTGGTACTGAATTATTCACCTTGAATAAAAAAAGTATCGCGCATATAGACTTTGATAATTTTGAAACTAAATATAGTAGTCTGCAAGAATTAATTGAAGAATTGAAAAATAAGGGTAAAGAACCAGAGAACCCCGACCATGTTCTGATCAATGTCGTTGATAATGATCCGCAACCATATCTTGAAATCGCTCCGAATACTTCCAAGGCTGATGTCTTACCTGGCATTGAAGAAGTACGAGCCGGTAATCATGCTGTGATTGGTGCTGGTGACAGTCCAGGTAGCGACGCTGTGATGCTTGCGCAATCTATTCTTCTAGGTGGTGGAGCTTTTATTACAAGAGGCTTGATGACTGAGAGTGATGTTGCTTTGCAAATGGTTGAACTATTGTCCAAAGAACAAAACCAATGGCATGACGATGCTTTATCTGCAGTAGAAGCAGCTGGTGATGAGCCAAGTTATAAATCCAATCGTACTGGCGAAATTAAAAGCAAATCAGAATGGTCGCAGACTTTTCTTGACAACTATTCTAATAAGATTTTCCGTAGTAACAATATTCACGAAAATAATGCATTCAACGCTGCTATTTTTGCTGAGTTTTTTGCTGGTGATAAAGATTTTAATCTTGAACTTGATCCTAATGCTAAGTGGGCACAAGATGTAATTGAAGACACTAATAAACGTTCACTTGTTACGCCTATCTCTGAAGCAGGTGAGAAAGCACTTGAGGGACAAGTCTACGAGCAGTGCATTTTGGAAAAATATCCACTGCTGAAGAAGATCCCTATAATCAACAAGGTCTTTGATCCGATGCATGCTGGTAAAACATTTGATGGCTTATTGAGCGTTGTCTCTAAGGTCTTGATTGGTGCTGCGCCAATTGAAATCATTGCTGATAAAATGGGAGCAGGTACTGTAGCTTGGGCTGCAGGATTAGCTCAGAGATTGGCTTATGCTACAAATACAGTCGCTTCTGGTATTAGTAGAGGATTGTTTTTGTCTTCTCATAAATTCTACTGGCAGTTTGTTGGTGAGATTTTTGGATTGGCTTCTACTTTCTTTAATGAGACTTCTACTTTTGGTAGGACTCTGAGAGCGATCAACCAGACTGTGTTGATTGGTAGAGCCAATGAACTTGCAATGAGATCAAACTATAACTTGGATGATTTTGCTAAAGATGATAAAACCAAGGCACAGGTCAAAGAGGATTACTCAAGTGATGCTGCTAAGCCTTATGCTGACAAGAAAACAGTGGCAGCCAAATTGACCAAGGATGCTATGTCTAAGATAGATTATTGGTCTGAAGAATTTATGGGCGGGCTTCTTAGTAAGATTCCACTGGGCAAAGCTGCAGCAACAACTGCTGTGCAGTTTAGCCAGGCTGCCAAAATGGCACTAGATTTTGTGCGTATTCCAGCTTTAAGAAAGAACACGCTTGCCAATTTCTTCTCTTGGGGTGATAAAGGACCTACTAAGATGTCTAAAAATAGTGGTAAGGCTTATGGTGAGGTGCACGAAGAAAATACCTACGCCTTTGCTGGTATGGCAACTCTCGGTACAGCGGTACTCTCAACTGTGCTTGGTAAGTTGACTGGTAGTAAGACAATTGATACGGTACTAACCAATATTGCAAATATGATTCCAGCGCTCGGGATTATTACCGCTGGTAAATTAGTACATCAAGATCAAGCGGGTGATCCAAGAATCTTCACTGATATTACCAAGAAGCAACAAAACTATAGCCCAGAGAAATCTGGTAAGCTGCAGATGCTTAGTGGTTGGTTAATGGCAGCTTGTGGTAGCTTTATGCATACCAAAACAGGAGCAGCTTTGTATAACTTAGCCAATGGTGTCTACTTCATGGGTATCCGCGAACAACTCAAGCCGGGAATTGATGACGCTGCAGTAAACAAGAAAACTCGTTATGGTACTTACTATGTTAATGCCGATAAACCGAGTCCTGCACGGGCTTTAGCTCAGACTAGAATGCAGGCAGCATGAAAGCGGAAAAAGGGTGTAAGGCTCTAGGGCTGTATGGGGCAGTGACACAGTCAAAAGCTCCCTTCCTGTCTTAGAGCCTTACACCCTTACAGCTTTTTACTTCTCTTCTTTAGCAAACATCCCCAATACAAAAATATAAGCGTAACAAGCAAAGGCAACAAGTAAACCAGCATCCCAGTTTGGTACTAATTCTGTTCCTTGATTGGCTTCTGCAACCCATGCCATTACTGGTCCAATCACGGCACCACCAATGATAGCGGTACAGAGGATTCCAGAAATTGCACTTGAGTATTCTTTACCGAAACTGTTAGTTGCCAAACTATATATAGTAGGGAACATGATAGAAATAAAGAAACCGATTGCAGGGAATGCAAGAAGAGCTTGGTTGATGTCGCCAGTCATTGCCATATAAAGAGCGGCAGCAGCAAGTCCAATATAGATCTTGATTGCAAGTTTGCCAGGGATTTTGTCTAGTACTGCTGTACCGACGAATCTTCCAGCAAGTAAACCGAGCCAGTAATTAGAGATAGCTGTGTTTTGAGCGGCTTCAGCAGCAGCACCAAGAACATCGTTGATTTGTAATTTGTCTTGAAGGTAAAAACCAATAGTGTTGGCGACACCAACTTCAACACCTACATATAAAAAGATGCCGAGTGCATACAAATAAATAATAGGGTTGGAAGTCAAAAGTTCGAGGGTCAGGTTTTTGGATTCACTGCCATCTTTTCTCATCTTCAGTTCTTCACTTCTTGCTTTGGCAACTGATTGACCACTAAGTTCTGAGCTACTAAGAGCCTTGGCTTCAAGGTCTTGGTCATTTGTTTCAGCAGCAGGATATTTAGGGAAAGCAACAGCCAAAGTCATGATTAGTGCAAGAGCTGTGAAAACCCAATAAGTTACAGACCAGTGAAGACCTTGAGTTTTGATGAGAGTAACTAATTGAGGAGCAGCATAGCTACCAGCTCCATTGATAACCATAAACATAGTCAGGTTACGCGAGTACTTGGCTGGATCAGAGATCTCAGCGACAAGAGGGTTGAGCGCCACTTGGACGCCGGTGATACCAACACCACAAAGGAACATCGCAAACATATTTGGGTAGAAACCAGGTACAGCAGCAAACAAAAGTACGCCGGCTGTGGTGATGAGTGAACTAGATACTAAAGTAGTTTTCTTTGAGTTCTTTTCCATGAAAACACCCCAAGGGATAGAAGTGATTCCGTAAGCAATAAAGAAGGTCGCTGCAAGGAAGGCAGATAAAGAAGCGCTTACGCTGTAGGTGTCGCGGATCTTTGGAATGATCGCACCGGCTACATTGGTAATTGCACCGAATGATAAATAAGCGAAGGCGACTGCTGCCATCAATGCTAAAAAGCCTTGGTTTTGTTTTTCTTTATTTTTCATTTTTCTTTTTACCTTTTTTAATTTAATCTCTTAGGATTTAGTTTTTGTATTCATCTTTGCTCCTCTCTGTATTACGAGATGCCTTGATTATTCAGAGCAAATATTAGCATAACTCATACAGACTGGCTATTATCTCAAGAAAAGTGAAAGGCTCAACGTGGGTGGCTGAATCTGCACAAAAAATAAAGATTGAAAATTGCCATACATATAGGTGCTAAAATCGATATTCCGAAAGGACAAAACCAAATGGCAACTGCATTAAAAGTAATACTAACCGAAGATTCTCAAGCTGGAAGAGCTGGGGAGCTTGTTAAAGTGAGACCAGGTTTCGCTCGAAACTATCTTTTACCTCAAAAATTAGCTGTACTCGCTGATGCTTACAATTTGCACGCATTTGAAGAGCGTAAGGCAACAATTGAAGCTGATGCTGAAAGCAAACGCCAAAAAGCTAATGACGCTCAAGAATCACTTGGTGATGATTCAATGGTAACTATTGAAGGAAGATCTGGTGAAACTGGAAAATTATTTGGTGCGATTACTAAAGAGAAAATCGCTGAAGCTGTTACTAAACAACTTAAAATAGAAGTTAAAAAAGAACAGATCGAAATCAAAATGCCTATCAAGGCTCTTGGTGAGCATCCTGTGACTATCAAGCTTGCGGTTGGAACTACGGCTGACATACTCGTCAAAGTCGTACCTGAAAACTAATTCATCTACGAAATATTATTTCGCAGATAGCTCTAAGGAGATAAGGCTGTATGGCTGTAGGGGATTTTCCCTTAGAGCCCTACAGCCATACAGCCTTACAGCTCTCCACCCTTACAGCTTTACAGCTTTGTTGTATAATCATCCTAATGTTCATAACAATAGAAGGCCCTGACAAAGCTGGTAAGACAACACAAATCACCAAACTCAAGGAATATATCAAGAATAATTCCTTAGATTGGGTTTTTACCTTCAATCCTGGTGATACCAAGTTGGGTGCTAGGTTGCGCAATATCGTTTTGGATTGTGATGAGCACATATCAGATCATGCCGAATTGATGATTTATCTTGCTGATAGAGCGTACCATGTTGATACCAAGCTCAAGCCTTTACTCAAGGCTGGTAAGGTCGTTGTTTGTGATCGTTTTAGTGATAGTACTCTTGCCTATCAAGGCTATGGTCGTGGTATTGATATCAAAACTATCAAAATTATCGATTCACTTGTTTGTGATGGTATTAAACCAGATCTGACTATTTTATTAATGGTCTCTGAGCAAGAAGCTCAACGTCGTACTAAAGATGCAGTCGATAGGCTTGAAGCGCAAAACAAATTGTTTTTTGTCAGAGTACGTAATGGTTACAAGACAATTGCTCGAGAAGATCCCACTCGTATCAAGGTGATAGAGGTTGACGGACTTAGTATTGAAGATGTACATGAACGTATAACGAATCTGATTAACGACAATATTGCTGACTACAATAAGGAAAAAGCCCGTGTCTAAGAAAACCATTCTACTTACTGGATCTGCCGGTTTTATAGCTTCACACTTAGCTGATAACTTGATTGCTCAAGGTCATGATGTTGTTGGCATAGACAATTTTAACGATTATTACGATATCAAGCTTAAGGCACGCAATTTGTCACAGTATTTTGATAGCAAAGATGTTTTAGCTCTTGCTGATAAGATCAAGAGCCCTTATCGTTCTTTTAATAACTCTGTTTCAGAGTTTAGTTCGACTGCGTTTACTGATTCAAAAGCAGCGGCAGAGAATTTTTTGGAGAATTCTCATTATCGGATTTATGGTATGGATCTTTGTGATTACGCAGCGCTCAAGTTAGTTTTTCAAAATCATGATTTTACTCATATCGTGCATATCGCAGCGGTTGCTGGTGTTAGACCAAGTGTGATGAACCCGGTTTTTTATCAAAAAAATAATGGTGACTCGACTATTAATTTATTACAACTTGCAGTTGAAGCAAGTATCAAGAAATTTGTTTTTGCTTCTAGTAGTTCTGTTTATGGTAATTGTAAGCAAGCGCCTTTTGTAGAAACGGAGGATACCTCTAAACCAATTAGTCCTTATGCTGCAACTAAAGTGGCTGGTGAAGC
>JABHOV010000109.1 GCA_018695135.1 Candidatus Melainabacteria bacterium
CGCTCACTGTCGTTCGCTGGTTGCGTTCGCTTTGCTCACTGGTTGCTTCGCTGCTTCTTACAGTGATTAACACTAAAAGAGGCAGGAGCTGTAGCTCCGCAACCAGAGAGCCTGAAAGGCGAACGCAACCAGCGAACGACAGTGAGCGCAACCGGGAGCAAAGCGACCTTTACCTAGCAAGCATACTTTTGAGTAAAGCACCTTGATTACCCAATACAAACTTGTCAAAACCAGCAACTCTTCTTTGTCTATTAATCTCAAATAAAAATATAGCAGCAGTCACAGAGAGGTTGAGACTTTGGATCATGCCGTTCATTGGCACGGTTATCAAATGATCAGAAAGATCCATGGCTTCTTGTGTCAGTCCAGCATGTTCATTGCCAAAGACGATGGCGATTTTTTCTTCTGGCTTGGCGAAATCACAGCTATAGAGTGGTAGAGCTTCAGGCTTCAGTACAGTTGCGTAGCTAGTATAGCCATCAGTTTTGAGCTGGTCGAAACAAGCTTGAGTGGAATCAAAAATCTTATAATCTACCCATTTGTTGGCAGAGCTTGATGCCAGTTTGCCCATTCTCTCTGGATTGAATTGTTTTTCGTTTTGAAAAATAACATAGATAGTTTGAATTCCAAAACAATCACAGGATCTAATTACAGCTTGTGCATTGTGCGGGTCGTGAATGTCTTCAAGCACCACTATGCCTTCTTGTCTGCCAGAGACTACTGAATTGATTTTAGCTAGGCGCTGTTCTGTGACCATTATTCTATTAGACTTCCTGCGAAAGTTCCCTTTATCTTTACTAACGGAACTAGTGCACCGCACTGTTCCGACCCTTTTTGTGTCGACATCACTAGCAAAACGGGGTTTTGCAGGATGTCTATATTCTAGCCTAAATCTTCGTGGCGTTAAATACCTTGTATCTTTTATTGGCATAGGCTTGACTTGATTCAGGGATGCCGCGAAGAGGACTTGTCTCTGCCAGGCTTTCAAGAAAGGTATCAACAACTATATAATCGATTGAGTATTTTTGAACAAAGTCACGAATATAATTAATGTCTGTAGTTGCATAGAGCTGTGCCAAGTTGTCGACTCTTGTTTTGACTTCCTTATGATAAGTTTGATGGAAAGGGATATTGGTTTCGCTACTTGCTATCACTGAACGGTAAGCAAATGCTGGGATATTACTTGCTAGCTTGAGCGGCGCGGCGATCATTGATTGTTTTGGCGTAGTCTCTAAGAAATGATGTAGCTTACGTTCGCCTTTGGTTAGATGTATTAAATCCTCTCTCCAAAGAGGTGCTATGGTTAGGACCATGACAATAGCTACAACCCAAGTGATGGCTGGACGTTTGCTACAGTCTGATTCTAGTTTAAACAACAATGAACCAATTAGATAAATTGGTACAAGAGGCAAGGTGTACGCAATATATCTATGCGGTAAATAAAGATAGAAGAGATTGAGATACGCAATTATAAAGAGAGAAAGTGAAGCTATTGCGCTTGACCAAAGATAGTTGGGGCTTGTGATTGTTGTTTTAGAGACGTTGAAGAATTTGCGAGAGATGAAATAGAATAAAACTAATGCAGCAATAATTAGAATCAGTATGTATGAGCAGTCCCAAAACTTGATAAAGCCATTTGCGATTAATTCAAGACTAATGCCATCTTGATAAAAACTAAATGGCACTACAAAGACACAGGCTCTGCCATCTAAGTAAAACTCAGGCATAGTGATAGCTTGATCAAAGGTGGTCATTGGACCAAAACCTGGTACTTTGAAATAAATGTATCTGATATAGAGAATTATTGCAGAAACGAGGAAGCTAGCTGTCATTGCGAGCCCCGGAGGGGCGTGGCAATCTAGTTTTGCATCTTGAGAATTTTTCTGGATTGCTTCGGCTTTGCCTCGCAATGACGTCCTTATTTTTTCAACAACTAAAGTGATTAATGACAAAAAACAAGCAGTCGGGTAAATCAGAGCTTGCAAGGCAAAACAAACTACCAAGCTCTTCCATGCTTTTTTTGCAAGGAAGTAGAAAAACATAAAGAACAAGAGATAAAAGAAAGCTCGAGCTAGTCCACCAGCCATATATTTCATTGTCCAGATATAGAGATTGAAAGTAAATGAAATCCAAAATGCATATCTCGGTCCAGCGTGAATTTCAGAAGCCTTGAATAGAAAGTAAGTAGTAGCCATGATTAAAATGAATGGCAAGTATTGGGTGAGTAATTTGGGATCAGCAAAAAAACTAAACGATTTATAAATGAAACCAACTATCGGTGAGATCATGCTTGATTGAGTGAAGTATGCAGCGATATAGTCATTTGCAAAATAACTTGGATCTAAGTACTTAGCCATTCCATAGATTTGATTGCGCACATCATCATTGATTGCGTAGCTATCAATAAAAACGCGATGTTCAACAAATACTGCCAGGCCAAGGCTTATAAGGATGGATAAATCTAATCTAGGGTTAAAAGGCACCGGTTTATTATACTGCCTCCGTATCTGTTAATACTAATATGACCGAAGGAAATTGGGTAAGTCTATATAGTGAAGAAATTTCTAATCAGCTTCTTTATATATCTTTGTTCTCTGGCTCCTTTAGCTGCTAAGCATTATGAAGTTCATGGTGATGCCGTTTTGACGAATGATTGGACTGATGGACTCGCAGGCGTTGAGCGTCGTTATAGATCCTTTATTGATTATCGACTCGAGACTAAATTAAATCTATACGATTTTGCTAAACAAAAAGGGAGACTGATTAGTCGAATTCAAGGTACCGGTTTTATTGATGAGAACATTGATGGATTTTTTGATGATCAATTGATTGATATTCCAGAATTGTTTTGGCAGAATGATTATAAGCATGGCAATAATGACTTGCGTTTTGTTTTTGGTAAATTTGCCAATCGTAGATTTTTTAATAAGGATGAGATCAATCCTGATCCCTTTGATATTGGTGAGATGCGCTTCTCTGGGCAGATTGCTAATACTTTGAATCTATTGAGTAGTCTTAATGAGTTTAGAGATAGTGATTTAAGGTTGAATGGATCAAGGCAAGCTAGCGGTTCTTATGGTTTTAACCTGGGTGTTAAAAATCAAAATCAAGATGGACGTTTATTAAGCCGTTGGGGTTTTCAGCAGGCCTTTGCAGTAAGTCAACTTGATAATTTTTCGAATAATTTTTATGGGATTTCTGAAATTAATAAGGACTGGGGTAAAGAGCTTCCAGGTAAATTGAGCATGGGTTTAGTCTATGCAAATGATCAAGTTTATCGTTTGACTAATAGTGATGGTAATTCATACCTGGTATATAGCAGCTTGGCACAGAGGTTGACTAGTAAAACACGTATATATTTGAGATACGGTAGTTTGTTTCGTGATCTTAGTCCTGAAGCTCTTGCTAGTCATGAATATCGTTTCGGTTTCTATCATGCTTGGACCAAGAGAATTGGTAGTCACCATTGGCTGGGCTATTTTGATGGTAATGAATCCCTCCCTGAAAATGATGGATATATCCAATGGGTTAATAGTTTGACTTATAAGTTAACAGAAAACCTCAAAGCTGATTTTGCAACAGTTTTTCGTTTTAATCAATTTAGTAGCAATGCTAGTAATTTAGAGGACAATAATTATACTTTGGCTTTGCAACTTAGATATGCTTGGTAAGAATATCAATAGCACTAGTGCTTGACACCGGACAAAGAGAGAGCTTGAGAAGTCAATCAAAACCTTGCTTGCCAAATTCCCTTGTGTCGCATTACTTGGCGCGAGGCAAGTAGGTAAGTCAACATTATTAAAGAAGGTTTTACCGAAGGCAAAATATTTTGACCTTGAATATTGGCCAGATTATGAAACAGTATCTGACCCTACGCGATTAGATTTGATTTTTAAAGAGACTGAACAATCTTTAGTCTTTGATGAAGCACAATTGTGTCCTCAGCTTTTTTCTTCACTTCGAGTGGAAATAGATAAAGATAGAAAAAATAATGGCAAGTTTTTATTGAGTGGTTCAAGTTCACCTACTTTAAATGAAGCTCCTCGGGACAAGCCCACGAGGTATCTCCATTTAATCGGGTGCTAAAATGATCCAGATTTACAACCTAAACACCAAAAGCACCCGATCTACTTTTGTTGTTTTTTAATCGTCTAC
>JABHOV010000068.1 GCA_018695135.1 Candidatus Melainabacteria bacterium
CACATACAAGATATCGCAATCAGAAGAGCCATGTCTAAACTTGGCATGAAATTCCAAGGTGATGCTCCAATTAAAGTACGTAGTAGATATAACAAAGACAGTGTAGGCATCTCGTTATCACCCAAAAAAGTAGATTTCCATAAACCAGAAATAATTAAAGCTAAACGTAAGCCCAATGCTCCTGCGACGGTAGAAGATTTCTGGCAATACAATAGAGTAATTCAATTCTGCGATTCATTAACGAAGTTACCATTAAGCGAAAAAAAGAAATTAGTGGACAGCCCCATTAATTTCCCTGAATTTATTCATGAATCATAATCAATTAAATTTCAATAGATAAAATACTCGATCAAACCCCTGTTAAATCCTCCGCTCCCCAACCCTTGTATTAAAACAATCATTTAAAGGGAGATCAAATGACACAAATTAGACCAAGTATAGAATTACCTATTATAGAAACACCCAAACTTAAAACACCCAGGGATTCCAATGAAGTAAGAGTTAGCGGAAGTGGCTCAGCTGACTTTAATTTACGCACAAATATTGTAGTTTTAGGTGGAGAAATTAAAGACGGGTTTCAAGCTTCAATTTCAACGACAAACGCCAAGGGCAAAGAAAAGCCACATGTCATCACTGACCCAAGATCAGCAGCAATAAAATACAAGGCAGCCAATAATGACAAAGACAAAACAAGCGAATTTAGCATTGATGTTGGTTATGGAGCAGATCATTCAGCAAAACTCAATGGCGATGACACCTTAACTCTAAGCAATAACGATAAAGCACCTGAAATTCAAGCAGAAAATCAAGATGGCAGGCTAGATTTCCGCAGAACAACAATCAGAGCTAGTTCTATTACTGTAAAAGCCGAAGGCAAAAACAATACTATCAAGATTGATAAAGATTTTACTGGAACTGTCATCTTGCAAAACCCACAAAACACAACAGTACAACTTGCAAACGGCAAAGAGTTTCCACTCAGAGAAGGTGACAAGCCTCAAACCTTGCATTTCAAGAATGGTAAGCGCACCTTGTTAACACAAGGCGTAGACATCCCTAAGCCTAAAGCAAAACCAGATGGTCCAAAGACTAGATTGCTTCAAGCGGCTTAGAGTAATTAGTATATAGAGTGAGCTTGCATTAGATTGCCGCGTCGCATCCGCTCCTCGCAATGACGATCCTCTCTAAGCCCGCGCCCCAAGAATCAAAGCCTTCAACTTCCTCACTGCAATATCAACATCATCATTAACAACGGTGTACTTAAACTGTCCTGTATACTTCATCTCTTCTTTGGCTTTTTCAAGACGTTTTTGCAAAACTTCTTCAGTCTCGGTACCGCGATTGCGCAGGCGGCGCTCAAGTTCTTCAAGAGAAGGTGGAATCAAAAAGATAGTCAAAGCCTCTGGACATTTTTTCATCACCTGAATAGCACCCTGAACTTCTATTTCCAAAAAAACATCATTGCCTGATGCTAGAGTATCATCGACAAAAGACTTGGGGGTGCCATAAAGATTACCAACAAACTCTGCATATTCCAAAAACTCACCGGCAGCAATCATCTCTTCAAACTCTTGCTTGCTTTTAAAAAAATAATTCACTCCCTCTTTTTCACCAGGACGCATCTCTCTAGTGGTGCAGCTGATGGAGAACTTGATCTTTTCCATTTCTGAAAACAACTGCTTAACGATAGTGCCCTTACCAACTCCAGAAGGACCGGTAAAAATGATTAGGTTATTTTTGCAAGACTTGGTTTCGCTCACGCAGGCTCCTTGACACTGACTACAAGATGATTACCTTCTATCTGCTTAATGATAACTGCGCTGCCTTGTCCGATCTCACTGCCATCTTCTGATTTGGCAAGCCATGTCTCATCGAAATCTAATAGCTTGACAAGCCCGGCTTCACTAGGACTAATCGCTTTAAAAACCATCGCTTCTCTACCCATCAATTTCTCAGCATAGCTACCATAATTACGCGGATCTTGCTCGGCTGGAACCTTGACCACTGCTTTGAGAAATGGTCTAACAGTAAACAAGAAAAATACACTTAAGCCAAGATCAAGCGCAAGATCCACCTGCAAACCCAAATGAGCATAATGTTCGATTGCACCTGTGAGTGCAGTTGCCAAAGCAAAACAAACAAACAAAAATGTACCAGGACTAAATGCTTCTATTAATAGCAGTGAGCCAGCGATAATATAATGAACTAAGTGTAATGGCATAAAATAATCATATCAGGACAGAGGTTAAATGACCCCCTTAAATCTAAATTAGCAGTTCAAATCAAAAGTCCAAACCCCAAAAGCATTATAAACATTGGCCTTCTATAAATATTGCCAGAGGTTAAATGACCTCTTTCATTTCAAGGACTCATCGAGCATAATTAATTTCAATGAACAGTCCAACAAAATATTTAGCACAATCCTGTTTTAGTTTTGGGTCTGCATTCCAAATACCAATGGCTAGCGGTGTTCTAAAACAATTATTACATGAACTTAAACCATATGAATTCGACATGACATCTTGCTTATTGCTATCATTAACAGGAATTTACTTGATCGTTTTGGGGTATATAATAGTTAAAGAAGGAATAGTCCTATGAACTTACTAGATGGAAATCAAACTTTAGCACTAGGGATATTCATGCTTTGCTTACCTGGAATTATAATCACAGTTGCTATTTTTATAAAATACGTAATCTTAGGCAAAGGCAAAGAGAAAGAAGCTCTTTCCTAAGCCTCAACAGCAGGCGGACTCATCTTAGTATTAAACAGCTCACCAGCTGCAGCAAGTCCTCCAAGAGCAGTTATAGACTCAGTAGGCAAGAAAATCTTATTGGCTTTGCCATCCGCTATTTTCTCTAAAGTATTCATATACATCAATTGCAGCACTTCTTTAGTTGCGCCAGCTGACTTAATATGTTCTATATATGATTTAGCGGTAATCGCTTCAGCTTCTACTTCAAGCCTGACCTTTTGAGCTTGTCCTTCCGCTCTGCGGATCAAAGCTTGCTTGTCACCTTCTGCTTTCAGGATCTCAGATTCTTTTCTACCTTCAGCATTTAAAATCGCTGCACGCTTATTACGCTCAGCTTCCATTTGCACATTCATCGCTCGTTGAATATCCGCTGGTGGGTTAATGTCTTTAAGTTCGATTCGATTGGTCTTCACGCCCCATTTACTTGCTGCTGCATCAATAATCAACTGAAGTTTGGTGTTAATGGTGTCTCTTGAAGATAAAGTATCATCCAAAGCCATCTCACCAATGATATTACGCAAAGAAGTGAGTGCAAGCTGCTCAATTGCATAAACCAAATTACTAATTTCATAAATAGCTGAATAAGGATTAATGATTTGGTAGTAAACCACAGCATCTACATGGATATTCACGTTGTCCTTGGTAATAACAGACTGTGAAGCAAGCGCAAAAACCTGCTCACGCAAATCAACCGTTCTATCAACTGAATCAATAAAAGGAATAATGATATGCAAACCAGGAGACAAAGTCTGACTATAGCTCCCGAGTCTTGTCACCAAAGCACAATAACCTTGCCTGACGATAATGAATGCTCCAAAAAAGAGCATAAAAGCCACAAAAATAAAAAAGACCAAGGTGATGATTGCAAAACTATCCATTGGCTAATTATAACGCAATGCTATTCAAACAATTCTACTGTTTAAGTAAGTAATTTAAAATAGTACGAACTGGCATTCCAGAAGCACCCTTCGGTGACCAGTCCATATCCTGATCAAACCAACAAGGACCAGCGATATCAATATGTAGCCAAGGAATAGCTTTGTCAGAATTTTTTTGTTTACCAACAAACTCCTGAACAAAAAGACCACCATTTTGAGCACCAGCTTTGCCTTTAGAACCAGCATTAATCAAATCAGCAATAGTGGACTTGAGACTCTCTTTGTATTCATCATATAAAGGAAGCTGCCACATCAATTCACCCGTAGCTTCACTTGATTTTTTGACTCTATCAAGTAAATCCTGATCATTAGTCATCAAACCAGCACAAACATTGCCCAGTGCCACCATACAAGCGCCAGTCAAGGTCGCAAAATCAATAATCTCATCAGGATTTTTCTTAGAAGCATAAGCAACAGCATCAGCCAAAGTCAAACGACCCTCTGCATCTGTATTATTCACTTCAATAGTTTTACCGTTCATGGCGGTAATGACATCACCTGGTCTATATGCTTTACCACTTGGCATATTTTCAGTGGCTGCAACAATTGCAGTTATTTGAATTCCTTTTGGCTTGAGCTCAGCAATGGCGTTCATGATTCCCATAATCGCAGCAGATCCTGCCATATCTTCTTTCATCATTTCCATGGACTTAGCAGGTTTAAGACTCAAACCACCACTATCAAAAGTTACACCTTTGCCAATTAAAGCTATATGTTTCTTGATCTTGCCTGTTGGTTTATAGCTAAATTCAATAAATTTGGGTGGCTGGTCAGCACCTTGAGCAACAGCGAGAAAAGAACCCATGCCAAGCTTCTCACAATCCTTTTTCTCCAAAATCTTCAATACAAGTGGGTTGCTTTTACCTGCCGCAATTTTTTTGGCATAGTTTGCCAAATAAGTCGGCGTAACTTCACAAGCTGGCTCCCAAACCAAATCCCTAGCCATGGCAACAGATTCTGCGATAATTTTGGCTTCATTTACTGCTTTTTTATCATTATCAGCAAGACTATCAAGCAAAATTCTTAATTCCACAAGTTCTTTTGGCTTCGGCTTTTTATCATCAGTTTTATAACGATCAAACTTGTAATTAATCAAAATTGATGCTTCTGCCAAAATTGCAGCATCTCCTTGCCACTTAACAGCAAGTTTGTCTGTTTTTTGGACAGCACGAATTAAGGCAGCTGCAGCTTTGCGCTCGCTTGCTCTATCAGCTTTATCTTTCGGGCCCAAGCCTACCAAGATAATTTTCTTGAGTCCTTGGTATGCTGCTGTGGTTTTGTTTTGCGAACTAAGATTAATTATCAAAACCTTACCAAGTTCAAAGTCAAATTCTTCAGACTCTATCGATTCAATAATCAAACCTTTTAAATTTTTATCAAAGTCTCTTAATTCTACTGAAAAAGATTTTTTCTTTTTAGTTGAGTCAAGTGCAAAATCGCTAATTGCCAAACAATCAGAACTCAACTTAGTAGTCTTGAGAAATTTCTCTACAATAATTTTCATCTTTCAATTATAACCTACCCTCATCGAAGTATATCGAAGACAGACAAAAAAAAGACCCGTTGATCAAACGAGTCCTTTTATATTGTTCTAATAGAAAACAGTAGTTATTTCTTCTTAACTGCTTTCTTCTTCTTAGCTGCAGGCTTCTTCTTAGCTACTGCTTTTTTCTTAGCCGCTGGCTTTTTAGCTGCTGCTTTTTTCTTAGCTGCTGGCTTTTTAGCTGCTGCTTTTTTCTTAGCCGCTGGTTTTTTAGCCGCTGGTTTTTTAGCCGCTACTTTTTTCTTAGCCGCCGGTTTTTTCTTAGCCGCTGGTTTCTTAGCTGCTACTTTTTTCTTAGCTGCTGGTTTCTTAGCTGCTACTTTTTTCTTAGCCGCTGGTTTTTTCTTAGCTGCTACTTTTTTCTTAGCCGCTGGTTTTTTCTTAGCCGCTGGCTTTTTCTTAGCTGCTGGCTTTTTAGCCGCTGCCTTTTCCTTTTTGATTGCCATTGTTATGTTCCTCCAAATTTTTAAATCGTTTAACGATTTGCACTATCATGAATCATAAAGTAATTTTCAAGATTAGGCAAATCCGTATTTTCGATGACAAATTTTTTGTACCCAGGTTTTGTAAAAAAACTAACCCATCAAAAAAGTCTCATTTGGTTTCTATCTTTCCTTACCTTAAAAAATTCTCGCCCCAAAAAAGGTTTTGAATTGAAAAGCCCGAAGGGCGAAGGATAGCAAAAAGCTATCAGGTAGGTCACAAGATAGTACCGCTTAAGACTTTTATCCCCCAAAATCCCCACTGTTTTTGCCGTTTATTCCTTGCTTCCCCCGCGGCGATGTCCCCCGACAATTAGCAATAACAAAAATCTGCGTACTTTATAAAAGAACCTTTTTAGCCGAGAAGGTTCCTGAATCAAACGAAAAAACCATTCCAATCCATAAATAATCATCCAATCAGGAGCTCTTTTTAATTTCTCAGCCCAAATATCAAAACTTCCACCGACTCCCATAAAGATGCATTTGTCGATTTTAATTTTAATTTCTTCTATAAAAATTTCTTGTTTTGGTATCCCCATCGCAACCAAAACCAAATCAGGACTTGCTTTGATCATTTCTTCTATAACATGGTGCTTTTGAGCAACATCAAAGAAGCCATGATGAGCAAAAACAATTTTCTCGGCATACTTTGCTTCTAAAATAGAAATGACCTCTTCGCTTGCACCAATTAAAACCAAACGCTTAGATTTTTCGATTAATTTACTTGCTAAATCAATTCCAGCAAGTTTTTTTAGCTTGTTTCTAAAAAATATGCGTGAAATCAGAGAGATAGCAGCACCGTCTGCAATAACTATCTCTGCTTTTTTGATTCTCCGGGCTTGAGCTTGATCATCTTGAGACAAAACAAACTGATCCATATTCAAGCTGGTAATTTCCAGGGATTTCAGTTTAGCCTGTTCATATATATAGTTGGGAGCTGTAGCAAGCTCCAAATCATCTATAAACAGGTCAAAGAATGGGACTTTTCTATGCATTTAACTCAAGTATAGTATCATTGTGAACGTCATTGCGAGGAACGAATGTAACGAAGCAATCCAGTGGATAATCTAGTCTTTGCATTAGGTTGCCACGCCCTAAGGGCTCGCAATGACGACGCATAAGAATGATTAACAGAGAAAGCATATCTATATTAGGAACAGGTAGTTGGGCAAACACTTTAGCTTTCCTCTTGGGGCAAAGCTATCCTATTATACTTTGGGGTCACGATGGGAAAAAAATCAGGCGCATCTCCAAAACTAGACGTTTTAAGAAGCCAACAACCCTTAGGTATCCAGATAATGTCAAGATCACTGCTGAATTACGTGAGGTTTTCTTCTCACGCATCATTATTAACGCAATTTCTCTTAAAGGAATGGAAGAAACATATCAGAAAATCTCTTTAATGGATATTGATTCCGATCATATCTTTGTTAATGGATCTAAGGGCATCGACTCTAATAATTTACAAACACCTCTTGAGATCATCGCAAAGTTCTTACCAAACAATCCAAGAGCAGTGATTTCAGGACCTAATTTGGCTTTAGAATTGATTCAAGCCAAACCAATGGTCACAGAAGTTGCCTCTGAAGATATCGAAATTGCCAAGATTGTCCAAGCAAAGCTATTAAATCCCAGTCTTCGAATTTATACAAATGATGATGTCAAAGGAGTTGAGCTTTGCGGCGCCCTCAAAAATGTAATTGCAATTGCAGCTGGCGCATCTGATGCTCTTGACCTTGGTGAAAGTGCTAAGGCTAGCTTAATGTGTCGCGGACTTCATGAAATGGGAAGATTTCTTGAATTATACGGCTGCAAAAACTCTACTTTAATGGGACCAGCCGGCATTGGAGATTTAGTCGCAACTTGTTCTTCTCCTCTCAGCCGTAATTATCGAGTAGGTTACTACCTCAGCAAAGGCAAAAGCAAAGAAGAAATTATCAAAAAACTTGGTGAAGTCGCTGAAGGTATCAACACAACCTATGCAGTACACAAAATCGCTCAAGACAAAAATATCGATATGCCAATAGTAGAACAAATCAAAAAACTACTTGATGGTGAAATTGATGCGGTTACTGCTGTACTCAGTTTAATGCAAAGACCAAATAAATAACAAAAAAAAAGCCCCGCAGTTGCGAGGAGCCGAAGGTGACGAAGCAATCCAGTTGAAAGTGTTTATCCTTGCATTAGGTTGCCGCGTCAGGCTGCGCCCTCCTCGCAATGACGCTTGAGTAGCATAAAACAAAAGCTCCACATTTCTGCAGAGCTTTTGATTTATATGAATCTAGCTATAAACTATTTTTTAGCTTTTGCTTTAGTTGCTTTTTTAGCAGTTGTTTTCTTAGCAGTTGTTTTTTTAACAGCTGCTTTTTTAGCTGCAATTTTCTTTTTAGCTAAAGCTGGTGCTTTACCTGTTTGAACTGCTGCTTTAAGCTCAGAACCTGCAGAGAATGCTGGTGCATTTTTAGCAGGGATTTTGATTTTTTGCGTAGGGTTTTGTGGGTTTACACCAACACGTGCCTTACGTTTTCTTCTTTCAAAAGTACCAAAACCTACTAGTGTGATTTTGTTTCCTTTTGAAAGTTGACCAGTGATAGTAGCTAAAATTGACTTTAGTACTTCATCGGTCTGTGTTTTAGAAAGTCCAGTTTGTTCTGAAACTGTTTCTATTAATTCTGCTTTATTCATGGTAATGTCTCCTTTTGGTAACCATTTCCCTTAATTGAGCCTCAGGGAAGGCACTGCTAGAGGTAGATACAGAGACCTCTCTCAAACAGCTTCACAAGTGTAGCTCTTTTGTCACCGAAAGTAAAGCTTTATCGAAAAAACTTTTAGTAATTTTTCTGTAAAAATTCCCTTTATCCTTACTAGCGGAACTAGTGCACCGCACCGTTCCGACCTTTTTTGTGTCGACATCACTAGCAAAACTTCGTTTTGCAGGATGTCTTTTTTTCAGCGAAGATCACAATGCAACCTCCATATTTTTTTGTTTTAAGTAATACAAGATCTTCTGGAAACTGTTGCTCCAAGGCTTTTGCCAGCCCCATATCCCTATATTCCAAAATCAACAAGGCTCCGCTCTTCAATAATTCTTGCTCCAGAACAGCTTTGACCGTTGCTAAAAACTCATCAATGGTGAATTTGAAGGGAGGATCGAAGAAGACCAAATCAAAGCTCTCACGGGAAAACTGAGTAGATTTTAATATTTTGGGCAAAGCGCCTGAGACAATTTTGACCTGAGAATCTGTTTTCATTTTCTCAGAATTACGCCTCAAAAGGCTCTTGCATTTGGGGTCACGCTCCACAAAACTAATAGCTGCAACGCCATTACTGAGAAATTCAAAGCCCATACTGCCGCTACCCGAGTACAAATCAAGTACATTCAAGTCCTCAAAAGCCTGCTCCCGTGACAGAAACATCGAACCGAGAGTATTGATTATCGCCTCTCTAACAAGTGCTTGAGTTGGTCGCAATTCCTTAGCGCTACTAGAACTCGCTAAAGTCATACCCTTGAAATCTCCTGTTGCTATTTTTAGAACCATAATCTCCTAGGCTATTAGAGTTGTTGCGTAATGCCCAATAGCTGCGTTATACTCGCCCTCATTTATGTAGAATAAACTTCGGTCAAGCCCTTCGGGCTCGCAAGCCTTGCTCTTGAACATTACGCAACAACTCTATTCTAGCAGCACTCCTATTATCTAAAACAAAGGTTTTGAACCTGTCTTGAAAGTTCAAAAGCGAGGCATGCGAGTACAAAAAGCCCCATGAGTTATATGCTTTTTGTGTTTACCCGAAGTTTATTACGCATAAATGAGGGCGAGCATAACAAAGTTATTGGACTTTCAAGACGGGTTCTTAAGCTTTAATACAGAATAATTTTCTTGGAACTGGGACTAATATAAGTGGTCTAGGATCTATGGTAGATAAAGCAAAAATTTTAATAGCAGACGACGAAGCGAGTCTAAGAACTTTACTCAGAGCAGTGATGTCATCAGAGGCTAACGAGTTTGAACTCTCAGAAGCTGTTGATGGCGATGATGCTCTTGCCAAAGTGCAAGCTGACAAACCCGACCTCGTGATCCTTGATGTGATGATGCCTGGTCAATCAGGTTTTGAGGTTTGCGAAAAAATCAAAAAAGACCCAAAGCTCAAAGACATCATTGTGCTTATCCTTACAGCCAAAGGGCAAGAAACAGATAAAGAATGGGCTAGCTCTGTTGGCGCCGATCATTTTTTAAGTAAGCCATTTAGCCCGCTTGAATTACTGGAGACGGTGAGGGGTTTATTGGGTAAGAAGAGTTCTGTTTCTAGTTAAGTTTTAATTCCTGAAATGGAGACGCTTCATCATTGGAATCATCCTGAAGATCTGGTCCTTGTGAAGCAGCATGTTCTATGGGTTCAGTCGGCTGCGGCGCTGGCTGAGCGGCAGTCCCCTCTGGTGCTTTGCTATCCTCTTTTAGCGGCAAAGTAGCAGCAATACCATTTTCTATTGATCCAGGATCATTACCCCTTACCCTAGCAAGTTCTTCACCATTTTTAAATATGATAGTAGTTGGATAAGACTTTACTCCATAGCTATCAGCTACATCGAATTGATCTTTCAATTGATACATTTCAACTTTACTTGAGTCAAATTTAGCTGGCAAAGCCTTTGCACCTTGCATCTGCCCTTCAAGACCAAGGCAGGGACCACAACCTGTCATTGAAAAAGTTACAGAAATTGTTTTCTCAGGATTGGCTTTGCTCCTTGCCTTAGGATCTTCTCCATCCAATGATGATTTAATCGTATTGTTGCCATAACTAGCTTGTGGATCATAGCCATCGACCTTACTAACGTCAACTGCAGCTGTATTGCCTGTCCAATCAGCGGAACCAGCAGAAGTGCCACAACTACTACAACCACTACCACTTGAACCTCCGGAACTGCCACCAGAACCTTTACCACTAGAACCTTTACCACCAGAACTGCCACCACCGCCAGAACTAGCCCCTTGACCTGGAACACCAAACGCTCCTTGAGGAGGAGGCATCACGGCTGGCTGCTGAGGCGCAGCTTGATTACCCTGCAAAACATTTTTCAATCTAGAATTCTCCGCTACCGCTTCTCCAGCAGTATCTTTTAGAGCTAGTTCATTTTTAGGATCTTTATTCTTGCCAGTTTCAGTAGTATCTTCATCACCATCTTTTTTCTTTGCTGGCTTGCCATTAGCAGGGCTAATACCAGTGATTGCTGGGCCAATATTATTCAAAATATTCGCTAAATTAATAGGCATTTTTACCTCTATTAACAAAATAGCTCTTTGAGGTTAAGAACTAGTTAATCAGCCACTCTATCTTGGTACAATAAGGACAAGTCTCATGCAGATACTCGTAATCCACGGCCCCAACATCAATCTCTTAGGCTCTAGAGAACCTGATACCTATGGTTCTGTAACAATGGATGAAATCAATAAATCTCTTGAAGAACTTGGATCCGCACATAATATCCAAACGAGCTACTTTCAATCCAATATTGAAGGTGAGATAGTTAATAAAATTCAAGAAGCTTCCTTATCTAAAGAAATCAATGGCATCATCATCAACCCTGCTGCCTACACTCACACAAGTGTCGCCATTAGAGACGCGCTAGCTGCAAGTAAAATCACAACCATTGAAGTTCATCTTTCCAACGTCTACAAGCGCGAGGAGTTTAGACACAAATCTATTACAGCACCAGTTTGCAAGGGTCAAATTTGCGGCTTTGGAGCAACTAGCTATCTACTTGCGATGCATGCTTTTATTGATGCTAACAGCAATGATAAGGACTCAAAGGACTTTAGTTCACTAGCCTAGTCTATGCAAACTGAAACTCTTCTTTTCAAGCGACAAAGCGGCGGACCCTTGCATGTACTCAACTGTTTTCCAAACACTTACGCCGTTGGCATGGCCTCACTTGGATTCCAAAGTATTTTCAAGCTCTACGCCTCCAATCCAAACACACATACATTTAGATATTTTACTGACTGGTCAGAAAACCATCCCAAGGATATTGACCTGTTGACTTTTTCTATTTCTTGGGAATTAGATTTTATCAATCTTTTAGATATCTTCAAACAACTTAATATCCCATTCAAGGCTGCTGACCGTGGTCCTGAACATCCACTAATACTTGGAGGAGGACCGGTGCTTACAGCAAACCCAGAACCCTGGGCTGAGTTTTTTGATTTAATTGCAATTGGGGATTGTGAAGAAAATACGGGACAGATTATTGAGACCGCGCTTGACGTAAAAGAGCAGGGAGTAAGGAATAGAAAAAAGGGCTTAGCTGAATTCCTTAGTGTGCCAGGAATATATCTTCCTTCTTTAAAAAATAAAGTCGAAAGACAAAAAAGCAAAAGCTCAGACCTGCAAATGAGCTCGGTAATTGCACCTGATTCCGCTTGGCAAGATACTGCCTTGCTTGAAGTAGCACGCTCTTGTCCCGAGATGTGTCGTTTTTGTATGGCAAGTTACTTGAGCCTGCCGTTTAGAGCGGCTCCGCTTGAACAAAATCTCATCCCCAAGGCTGATCAATTACTTGAATACAGCAATAATATCGGATTACTCGGCGCCAGCGTCACTCAACATCCTGAATTTATGGCTTTACTTAAATACTTAGTGAAGCATCCCAAGAAACCCAAAGTCCAAGTCGCCTCTATGCGCGCTGCTACCGTCACCAAAGAAATGTGCGAACTATTAGTCGAATCTGGCACTAAAAACCTCACTATCGCAATTGAAACGGGCTCTCAGAGACTTCGTGACATTATCAACAAGAAATTACCAGAGGAATTTATTTTCTCGGCTTGCAAATATGCTTTTGAAGGCGGCATCAAACAAGTGAAGCTCTACGGCATGGTCGGACTACCGCATGAGACCGAGGAAGATATTGACGCAACAATTGATTTACTCACCAGGCTCAAGCAAGCTACTCCGCAACTTAAAATAGTTTGGGGCTGTAGTATCTTTACGCCCAAAGCACAAACTCCGTTTCAGGATTATGGAGTAGATAAAACAGCAGAAAGCAAACTCAAAAGACTAATCAAAGCGCTAAAGCCTCAAGGCATAGATGTGCGCGATGAAAGCTTTAAGTGGGCGCAAGTTCAAGCACTTATAAGTAGGGGCGATAGATCAATCAATGATGTTTTGATTAAAGTAGCTCAATCCAAAAATACTGGTTTTGGAATTTATAAGAAACTACTCGATCCAGATCATTATAAGCATTGGGTTTTTGATACTTGGGATGCAATGACTGAATATCCTTGGACAGCCTTAGTTTCCAAGAAACAGAAAGAGATGCTTGAAGAGCATAAGCAGATTGCCACAAACTTAAGCTTGTAGCTTATTAGAAATGCACCGAAAATCTATCTTTAAAATACAAGTTTAAATTCGTGACTACTAACTTCATTAGTCTCAAGATTTTTATATTTAAAGTTCAATCTTGTCTGAGTAAGCTCTTTAGGGAATAAAGCTACAATTTCTTCTTGATCTCCTGACTTAAGAGTTAATACTCTTGGTCCTTTCTCTCCAAGCATATAAGATTCTAAGCGTGTCTTCTTCTTTTTAGATCCCTTGCTTATAAGCATAAACGGTGTTGCAACTAATGCAACCAAAAGTGGGATAAGGAATAACCAAAATAAACCAAGCCCAAATGCCCAAAGTATCGCAACTTCATTACCAGAACCATCTAGAGCCTCACGACTAGCACTCTCTGAAGGCCTATCACCAGTAAAACTAACGTCAAAGATCTCTAGATCTTGTCCTAATTGATTATTGAGATTAAAGCTCTGCGCCTTATATTCTTTCTTCAAATAGCCTTTAAGTGTAACTGATTCAGTAGTCACAGCTACCTTGGCAGAAACCGCAAGGTTCCACTAAAATAGCATCGCTAGCAAAAAAACGAAAGATAGAGTCTGTATTTTTCTTATCATTATACTTTGCTAAACTTAAGCTTCCTGTGCGTTTTCACCATCGCTTCGTCTTGCTCTGGATCTGTTCCAGTAATCGTGACGTCAACTCTAGCTGTAAATTTATTTTTGCCTTGATCGATAGCAGATGCTTTTTTACGAACAAGCTCTTTAGTGTCAATAAAAATATGATGTCTTTTATGAGTAAAGGCATTACCAGTAGCCAAATCAATTATCCAACAAAGTATACAAGCCAAATTAG
>JABHOV010000073.1 GCA_018695135.1 Candidatus Melainabacteria bacterium
ACCAACTCCAGAGAAAACTGAAATACCATCATGTGCTTTTGCAATGTTGTTAATCAATTCCATAATCAAAACTGTTTTACCAACACCAGCACCACCGAATAATCCGATCTTTCCACCTTTGACATAAGGTGTAAGCAAGTCAATAACTTTGATTCCTGTTTCAAAAACTGTAATATCAGTATTTTGTTCAGACAGAGGAGGTGGGTCACGGTGAATAGAACTATATTTTTTGACTTTGATTTCGCCAGCTTCATCAACCGGTTCGCCAAGTACATTCATGATTCTACCGAGTGTTGCTTCACCAACTGGTACAGAAATTGAGGTTCCGGTATCTTGTACTGCCATGCCACGAGTTAGCCCTTCAGTAGAACTCATTGCAATTGAACGAACTCTGTTGTCGCCAAGAATAAGTTGAACTTCAGTTACAAGATCAATTGTATTTCCTGCTGGGTTTTTACATTGAACCTTCAATGCATTGAGGATTTTGGGTAAGTGCCCTGACGGAAACTCCACATCTACAACCGGCCCAATAACTTGAACGATTTTACCTAGTGCTGTTTTTTCTGCTGTTGCCATAGACCAAATTTTAGCATCGAAAATTGGCGGCAAATCTTGGGATTTTTTGAAGAAAAGAATTTGTATTACGACGAATTATTAAGGAAAGATTGCTATAATTCTGAAAGGAGGTCAGACAATGCAGTTTGATTTAAATCCTATACAAGATAGGCGTGGTTTTTTGCGCACAGTAAAGACAGGAGCAGTGAAAACTGCCGCTACTCTTGCTGTGCCTAACCCGCTTGGTTTGAACCAAGTTGCTGCTCTTGGACACAATGGGCTTGGTTTTGTTCTTTCTCGTACTGACCCAGCTTTTGTTCAAAGGGTAAAAATGATTCATCGAATCAAAGATGAACTTGGGCAAGGAGCTAAATTGGATGAAACTCAATTAAGTGAGAGGCAAATTCTTTACTTTGCAAAGAAAGTATGTAAGTTAATATATAATCCGTCTCTGACAGAAACTCAAGCTAGGCGCTCTCTAAGGGGAGTGATTAGCTTTATTACTGGCTCCAGTAAAGTAATTAATCTTGAGGATCAGAAGCTTTTTGATAGTCATAAAGAAAATATGCAAACTTATTGGGATCGTTATGAGGCTTTATCGGAGAGTAGCTTAGAGATTTTGAAGAATTCTAATCATGATTTTATTAGAAACATCGATGACCATACTGATGATTACAATGATTTCTCACATGAACTTGGGTCTTTGATGTGGTCTCTTGCATGGAATTATGAATTAGATCTGGAAAAGGCAAAGAAAGATATTGGGATATTTATTACTCAATACTGTCTTGCTGGTGAATTTGCTGAGCCCCTGGTCTCTTCTAGCACCGATGATAGAAGACGAGAAAACAAAGAATTATTTCAAAGATAAATGCTATATTATGTTGATTGACTCAAGCGGCAACTAGACAGCAATGCGTCCCAGGGTATTTTCCCGATTTTGGACCACTTTCAACAGAAATACCTGTTGACGATGCTTTGCGTCTGACTAGTCCTGGTTTTGAAGACGAGATGAGAGATTGGGCTGTTGCTATTCATGATGCCAGGTTTGCAGAGATTCCAGATGAGATTCGTGAAGCGACTGACGATTGCTCTGAAGATGATTTTGATAATTTTGTTCGTTATGGTGTGAAGCAGGATCTTGGGCTTGATTTAGATACAGCTTTAGTTACTTTGTCAGAGATTACAATTACATTTTTGCAGCAAATGATATTAAGACCTATAGCTTTAGTTATTGCAAGAGCATCTAATTATCATAATGAGGATATTAATATTGAGAATGGTCTTGAGTTTTTGAGAGATCATATACCTGATACTTTCAAGAAACTTGAATTGAGTTTGATTAATGCGGTGGGTAGTTTTGTTCCACTGCTAGGAATTATTCCTCAAGTTGCTCGGGCTGAAGATTTTGACTTGGATGCAAGTGGTTTTCAAGATTTATGGAGAAAGACACAATCAATATATTTACAAATGAATCCTGAGCCTTTGCCTGGTGCGAGAATCTTGCATCAGAACTCTGCTGAGCCCGTTATCGCGCGAGCTTATACTAAACTAGATCCAGGATTATTTGAGCTTGCCATGAATGGTGATTTGCAAATGAAAGATAGTGAAAATGAAAGCACTGCTGGAGCGAATAAACTAACCAAGCTAATGCACAAATATATGGTTATGATCTTAGATAAGTATCTTTACCCTGAACTAGAGGCACGTGGATGGACATCAAAAAACTAAGATTCGGATTATTAACCAAGGCTTTGCAAGAAGTTTTGCCTTCGGTCAAGATTGATTGTGCTGGTTTTGTTTTGAGTGAACGTGCTGATGAGAGTTTGAACCGCTTGGCGCTTGCAATGGTGACTCAGTATATTAAACAAACTGACGAAAGATTTTGGGAGATTTATTGGGCTCTCTTGGATCAAGCTGAAGCAGAGTATCCTGAGTTTTGTTACAACCCTGGTTTTGAAAAGGAGCATATGGCTTTTGCAATTAGCAATGCATTTTTTTATTACCTCTCGACTATTGCTTTTATTCCAAAACTATACAAGAAAAAATACTCACGGGAGATTGAGCCAGCAGACTACCGTAAGGCAGCTGGCAATATACTTGTGCTGGGTTATCAGTTGAGCAAGTTTCATTTTGATGTTTTTCGTGCTTTTGTTTTTGCAACAAGCAAAACTAATGCTGGACTGAGTCCAAAGTTGCATCTTTTTGATCCTGATTGTTTTGATTTGGATGATGATTTGGTTTTGTGTTTAAGCAGCAAGGTCAAGACTTTGATTAAAGTAGAGATTAGTAAACTGGAAACCAAAGGCAGGCTCAGAGTGGATCAGCCTACTATTGGTTGTCCTGGATTATTTGTAAAGGATGATCAAGGACAGGATATGATTAGTATTTTGCATAATCAAGTCTTGGATTGTTTAGAGGAAGTATCTTTTTTTGAGTCTTGCGCAGGTTTGTTGACCAAGTCAACATAGCGTTGGATTTTGACAACGGACACGCTAAAAACGAAGTTTTTAAGTCGGGTCCTTGATATGAGGTTCTGACTCTGCTGAGTCAGACAAGGCTTGAGATTTTATATTGGGTTGTTGTTTATTGACTATGTCAATATAGCGCTTGATTTTAACAATAGTCAGTATCAAGCCACAAGCAGCTGCAATTAAAATAGAGTTGACTAAGTAATCACCTTCACGATGATTTTCAAGCCAAGTACCAACGAAGTAACCGATGGCTACAGTTGCGGGGATTACATAGGCGATGTCAATTAGTTGTCCCAAAACTATCCCTCTAGTTTATCAATAAAAGGGATTTTCTCTGGGTGAAATCCGAGGTACGCAAAATACACCATGGCTGCAACCATTATAAAAATTCCAAGATAAGCTCCAAACACAGGGTTCATTTTCTTTTCACTCCTTTAGCAAGATCAATCTTAATATTGAAATAGATGCTTAAGCCTAAGAACATTATACCAACTATCAGTAATGCTAAACAGAGATAAAGATTGGTGCCACTCAAGTCTTCTTGAAAAGCTATATCCTTTACATATAGTCCCATAAAGGAGCAGAAGGAAAAGCCAACAGCAATTGATATAGTCGAAAGAGACTTATAATAGTTTTCTTTTAGTAAATTGTTGAAACTAAATTGCATATGCGTCTTGTTTTAAGTCTTCCTAACAACACCCTTAACGATCCCCTGAATCTTGATATCGTCTAAGTTTGGATCTATATAAATAGGTTCCATAGTGGGGTTTTCTGGTTGCAATCTTATTCTGCCATCTTCTTTGTAATAACGCTTGAGGGTTGCTGCTTCATCATTAATCAGAGCAACTACAATCTCTCCATTGTGAGCCGTATCTCTTGGTTCGATGAGTACCAAGTCACCATCAGAGATTAAAGCATCTATCATGCTTTGACCTTTGACTCTGAGTGCGTAGCAACCCTCTGAAAAATAAGTATCAAGCTCAAGAAAGTCATTTGCTTTTTCCATAACGTCAAGCGGCACTCCGGCAGCGATTTTACCGAGTATTGGAATCTGACTGCGTTCAACACTAAACTCAGGAGCGCCAGCTTCAATAGAACGAGAATCAAAATTGCCATTGAATTTATCAGCTTTGCTTATTTCTGGGAATTTTGCTCTGCAATGTCCTAATACTTCTTGATCAGAAATCTGTACTGAACGAGCCGAACCAGTGTTCCAGGTGACAGCTAATTTCTTGCGAAGTGCTGTCATATGGTACTGGAGTGTTCCCTTGGTGATGCCCATTTGTGCGGCTATCTCGTCGAGGGTTGGAGGATAATGAAATTGATTGGTGAGCTGGTATATTACTTCAGCTGTTTCTTCTTGTTTTGGGGATAATTTTGTGGCCATTTGTTGCTCCTATTTGAGAGAGTCTCACTTGAGAGACCCTTACTTATATAGTAGCATATGGATGTATGGATGACAAGAAGTGTTTGAATTTATCTTGTAAGTGATACTGGTAAAGATAGAGGGACTTCCGCAGGAAGTCTAATGAACCTATATAAAGTAGGTAAGTAAAAAGACACTTAGTAAGAAATTAATACGATGCATCATTTCACTGCGTTTGTGAAGGCTTTTGAATTCATTTGAATCATCTTCAAATGATTGAATTATTGCTGGTGATAATTTAAAAGTGATATAGAGACTGATGGCTGAGATTACTATCACCAGGAGTGTTGAATTAATTAAATCGCCATTCATGACTTTGGTGATTGCCTCTCCAGTACCGGTTTCTATAGCGAAGTTAAACTTGTGCACAAAAATCAATTCAGAGAATTTGGCAATTGCAAGCGCAAGCGCTGAGAATTTGATCCAGCAATCGAATTTACCAAACGTCGCAATCATGATAGTGCTCGCTTCTTCTCGACAGAGATTAGCAAATAGAGTTGGTGCAACTAATGCGCCGATAACTAGAGTGCCGCCGCTGATTATCACCAAAGCTAGTAATTGAACGAGATTAAGAATTTCTTGAATGGACATAAGGTTTAAAACATCCTAACATCAGTTTACCAGAAGCTTTTTCCTCTGCTGTAAAAACTTGATTTATTGAATATTTATTTAATTCTAAAAAGGACACGCTAAAAACGAAGTTTTTCTTGTTAGGGTTGAGACTTTGCATTGTTCAGTGCAGCCTCAATAGAATATGAGTTTTCACAGACCTTTTGTACGGCGCTCAATCTAGTCTCGCTATAGTTTGAAACAATTATAGGCGTGTTTGACTTGAGTGAGCGAGACTTGTTGAGCTGATTCTAAAACAGTGAACTGATAAATGCAAATGGCTTGGGCTATACTAGTGACAGATGTTAGTCCTAGCCCTAGATTCAAGTTGCAAACAACAGTCTATTACTCTCTTTGATACAGAGATTGATAAGACTTTGTCTAGTTTTCAGGCAGAGCAGAAGTCATCACAATTGATGCCGGCTTTGGTTCAAGCCTTTGAGGGAGCGGGTATCAAGCCCCAAGAACTTGAGCTCATTGCTTGCTCAGTTGGACCTGGTTCATTTACTGGGATTCGCACTGCTCTGACTATTGTCAAAACAATGGCAGCACAATTGAATCTGCCGATTATAACTCTTAACAATTTTGATTTATTGCGTCATAAATTCAAGCTTGGTCCCAAGGATCCAGTCTTGATGCATGCTGGCAAGAATGATTATTTTTTGTCTTTAGATGATGATTATGATAATCCCGAGACTAATTTCTTTTCTTTTGAGACCCTGGGCTATGACTTATTAGATTTGACAGAGGTGAAGAGCCTATCTGAAAAGCTTCCAGATGCAAGGCTTGCGACGCAAGTGGTGTCTGAGTTGACTGAGCCGGAGATGTTCAGGGACGCTGAACAGGTAAACTCATCAAAGCTGGACGGGAGCCCCGTAAGCACTTCCTCTTTTGAGTGTAACGCAGCAGATGGGACTTTTCGGACAGGCTCAAATACTGCTGACTTGATAATTGACTACATGCAGGCTCATCCAGAACTTCAGTCAATGAAATACACAGAACTTCAGCCTTATTATTTGCGTGAGCCGAGTGTTAATCAAAAAAAATCTCCTGGTTTGCCAGCATAGCTAACGCATAGCTCACCATGACGGCTTATAATAGGACTATGTCCTTAGAGCAAGCTCTCAAATATTTTAGAGAGGCAGACTTTGCTGCTGCTCTTAATGCTTGTATCAAAATAGAACAAGACCTTCATCAAGCAGACTTAAAAGAAATCCAAGAACTCAAGGCACGTTGTTTGCTTGAATTGAAACAAGCGCAAGAAGCTAGTGTGATTTTTGAAGAACTAGAACTCTATAGTCAAGCAGCTTATGCGGCGATATTGAATCGGGATCTTGAACGTGCTACTCGCCTATATAAAGAAGCGGAGTATTCACCAGCGCGTAAGTGGGGAGAGTTTTTGATTGCGTTTTTGCAAAGTGATGACAAGCTCTCGATTGCTAGTCCTGGTTACTTGACTTTTAGATTGTACACAGAAGCTACTATTGGTTATTTTTTGACTTATGATCTTAAGGACTATTTTGATAAATTTATGCGACATCGTAATGATTTAATTCAGGTTTATCCAGAAACGATTAAAGATATTGGTTCTGCGTATTTAGCACGTAAAGAATATCAAACAGCGCTGGTCCTATTAGAAGAAGCGAAAAGCAAATTCGTGCATGATACCGGGGTTCATTTCAAGTCGGCTATGGCTTATTTTGCTTTGGATATGCCTGAAAAGGCAAAACCCTTCTTAAATACAGTAGCTAAAATGCTACCAGGTAGTACTTTAATCCAGAGATTGTTGAAAATTCACTGACAAAAGCAGCATATTAACCCTTATTTAGCCAATTTGTAATACGAATAACCTAGCTGAGCGATTAAATAGTCCTTTTGGCCTATCTAGCTGGGCCATGCATACCGGGAATATATATATTAAGAGACCCAATTTATGGATATCAAAGGTATTAATTCAAATGAATCGACCAATGCAATGGAGCAAATCTTGCTTTATGGTGATAAGTCAAGTACGAAAGAGTCAGCTAAGACTCAATCTAATATAGAGTCACCAGGATTAGATCAAGCCCAGGCTGATGCTTTTAATGCTGTAAAAGCAGAAGTTAGAGCAGCAGGAAACGAATCAAGAGTTAAGATGGTCGCGGAATTACGTCAGAAATTTTTGGCTGGTGAATTAAACGCAGCATACCAAGGAGCAGATATTGCTGACTCTTTACTGGCTGATGGTTACGGAGAATTTTTAGTTAGTTAGGATTGTTATGAAGTACTTATTAGATATTTTGGATAAAGAGACTGAGGTTTATACAAACTACTTAGATCTTGCTACTCAAAAAAAGACAGCATTGATTGAAAACGATATCGATGCACTTGAATTAATTACTGATCAGGAAAAAGGTTTATCAACTAAGGTGCTAGCTCTTGAAGCAGCGCGCGTTGAATTCTTGCGCGAGCAAGGCTTTCCAGCATCTATTCAATTGAGTGAATTAGTTCCTCAATTGGAAAAAGAAGATCGCAAAGAACTTACTAACAAGGCTGCAGTCCTTAAAGAAGTTCTTACTCAGTGCAAAAAAGTTACTGAGAGTAATATGGCGCTTATGAAGCAGTCATCTAATTATATAAATCATATGATTAAAATCTTTACATCATCACTCAATGGCTCTAAGCCGGCGACGTATTCAGAAAAAGGGACGAATAAGTTTGAGGCGGGAAAAATTGCAGATATTCAAGGATAGAACAACGTTATGATGACAATTGTTTTTTTAGTACTGGTTTCGGTTTGCGTTTTCGGTGGCTACATGCTCGAGGGCGGTCCGATTCATGCTATTTATTCTGTTTGGCAAGAGTACATAATTGTTTTTGGTTCTGGTGGGTTTATCTTTTTGGCTATGATGCCAAGTAAAATTTTGAAGCATATTGGTACTTATATGAGTGGTCCTTTTGTTGCTTCTAAATACGAAAAAGATACTTATACTGATGCTCTTAAAGTAATGTATGAGTGCTTTATTAACCTCAAGCGTAATGGTCTATTGAGTTTAGAGAAAGATGTTTCTAACCCTGAAGCTAGTTCTATTTTTTCGAAATATCCAAGTTTTTTGGGTGATCATCACGCACTTGATTTTTACTGTGACTCACTTAAGTTAGTCATTAACTATAATTCAAAACCAGAAGATGTTGAACAAGCAATGAACGCTGAACTTGACGCGCATCATGCTGAAGCAAATATTGCACCGGGCGCTATTAATAGACTTGCGGATGCGATGCCAGCGGTTGGTATTGTGGCTGCGGTTCTTGGTATAATTATTGCGATGGCTCATATTGATGGTCCTCCATCAGAGCTGGGACACAAGGTATCAGCTGCATTGACGGGTACACTACTCGGGATTTTTACAGCTTATGGTTATTGTCAACCAATTGCACAACATATTGAATATCTTGGTGAAGACGAAGCTCAATATTTTCAATGTCTTAAAGAAGGGCTTATCACTTATTTAGGTGGAGCTGAACCAATGGCAGCTGTTGAGATAGCTCGCCGTTCTATTCATAGTTATAACCGTCCAAGTAGTATGGAATTAGAAGAAGCGATTTCTGGAATTAAGCCTAGATAGTTCTTTTATGAATAACTAAATAAGGAAGCCATTGAGCAGTCAAGTTTTGGCATAGAGCCTCTCTGTGAGGTGGATTGATATTGAGCGGGAGATAAAGTGCTTCTTTGGGTTTAGTTTGAGCGTCAAGCTTAGCTTGGTAGATCTTTTTTACTGCTTGCTGGACGGATTTAGCAGCACTTTTGGCTTTTCTACCTTTGCTCTCTTTAATACTTAGATATTCAAATCCAAAACCTTTCGCTAAAACAAAATGAAAAGATAGAATGCGTTTGAGTCTTGGGTTTTGCTTTAATAGCTGATCAATAAGTCTTTGGTTAGAGTTGTGAATTAGTTCTGTTCTGTTTGTGCGACTCATGTAAGAATGAGTTGTACTACTAAGGTAATTTGCAAGTAGTCTTGCGTTTTGATCTAGTTTTGTTTCTGTTTCATCTTCTGGTTTGAGTTTGGGGTTGATGATTTGTTTCGCTCTTTCGTTAAGCATTTGAAGAATGATAAAGTCAATGAAATCCATGAAATTCTCTAATACTAGGGGTTTGATTTCAGGATTTGCTTGGTGGTCAGGACTATTAAGCAGAGCAGCATTGAATAAAGCTTTGGGTTTACAGAGATAAGCGTCTTGTATTATACGGTCTAATTTTGATCGCGTGTCAGTGGGTTCAAGTATTTGTGTTTCTGATTCACAAATTAATACTGGGATCAATCCTTGATAACTTGTTTGAGGAGTTTTGGAGGCTGAAACATGATAACGAGTACCGAGATAGTGTTGGGTTAATTTAGCTAAGTTGATTTGAGCATGAACAAAACTAATTAAGTTGTCACTTGAGCTGACTTTGTGCAATTGACTTGTTGCGAGTCGATTTTGATCTTCTCGTTTGCTGAGTTTTTTTGCTCGCTTAGTAAGATCGGAGATATTAATTACAGTAGGCTGATCAGATCTAATAGCTAGCCTGCAAATAGGAGCTTCTGTATTTAGAAATGGTCTATCTTTCAGGTTCATCAAGCAGGATGATCGCATATTATGTAAAGCGCATTGCGGTTTCTTATGTTTTCTCAACAATGTGAGACGGGCTGTCATTCTTTGCTAAAATAATATACGTGGAATTGAGATTAATGGATAGATTCCGGTTGATTCCGGTTGCTGTTGCGACTGCTGCAACAAGGCTTTTAGGTAGATCTAAAATAGAGCTTCCTACTGAGCTTCACGATACGAGCCTTGGATATTTAGCCAAGCAAGCTCTCACTGAACATGCTTATCTAACACAGCTTCGAGCTCAAGATTTTAACAATGCTGTGAATGGAGCGATGTCAATCACTATGGATCTGTCTGATTTCCAGACTCAGATTAAGGACTCTCTTTTTGAAGAACCGGTGAATGATCAGCAACGACTTTTCAATTTGGCTATTGAGGACTTAGCTTCAATTCGTTTTTCACAAAAACATCGTCACGTTGGTCGTAGAGTTTTGGATACAGTGAATTTGCAAAAGTTTCAAAGAGCTTTTGCTTTTTTGAGTTTTTTACGTCCTGATATTACGGACTCAAATAATCCATTCCGTGACAAATTCTCTTCCGACAACTTTGGTATTGTAGATCGATTTATGATTGGGATGGGCGACGGTATAGGTGATCGTCTTGGTGAAATGAGGGCTGTTGTTTAAGTCTATTTCTCAAGAATCAAGGTTTGAGTAGGGAAAGCCATATCAATACTAGCTTTTTCAAATTCTTCTTTGATTCTTAGGTTAATGATTTCACGGACACGCATGTACTCGGCGTAGTTACCAGAGAGGTGATAGTAGACGATTTCAAAATCGAGACTGAAAGAATTAAACTGAAAGAAATTTACCCTATCAAGATCAGCGTTTTCAACTTTGTCAAAAATCTTGGTGATGAGTTCTGGGATGAGTTTACATTTCTCCAAGCTCGTGTCGTAAGTAACACCAATAGTAAATGGAATACGACGCTTGTTCATTTTTTTGAAATTTTGTACGCGAGCACTTGTCAGTTCTTTGTTTGAGATGACAATCTCTTCTCCTTGAAGTGCTTCTAGGCGAGTGCTTTTCATGCCGATCTTTTTGACAGTACCCATATGCTCACCGACAGTGATGAAATCACCAACGGCAAAGGGTTTGTCAAAGTAAATAGAAAATGAGCTGAAAATATCACCAAGTATGTTTTGCACTGCAAGAGCAATTGCAATACCACCAATACCCATACTGGCAGCAAGTGAGGTGACGTTCACTCCTATGTTAGAAAGGAAGAGCAGTAGACCAACTCCCCAGAGACCAATTTTGATAAAGAGACTAATACCACTAAACATCATTTGGTCAGCTTCATTAGTTTGATTATTTTGGAGTGCTTTGTGTAAGAAATATTCAAGAATCTTTTGAGAAGCGTTGATTAATTGAATGAGTAGAATCGCCAAGAAAATCCCATTGATTCCTTTGGATAAAGTAGTTGGCAGAGTTAGATAGTGGCTTGCAAAATAGAATGCGGTAATATCATAAAAACGCGGATGAATCGCATCAAAAATATCAACTAATTTGTCGTCAAGTTTGGTGGTGGTGGCATCAGCGAACTTGCGTAATCTACCAATAATGATTTTGCGAAAGATTCTAAATATAATGAGTAGTCCAAGGAAAATCCCGAATGCCTGGAGATGCTGTTCTACTGTGTTGCCGTAGAGTTCTTGTGAAAGGAGTTGTTGGTAATCCATGTTGATATTTTAGCAGAGGCTTTGTTGCTGCGATATTATGTGTTTTCTGGGTTGGTTAAGTAATTACCCGGTTAATATAGCTAATCTGCACAGAGATATGTCACAATTGGGCCGATTAGGCTTATATGTTAAAACAACAAGTTCATTTTGTAGTACTAGGAATGGGAGCTGTAGGAGGTTTTTATGGTTTGCGTTTGGCGAAACATTTGCAAGAACATCCTGGTGAATTTGGCTTGAGTTTTATTGCACGTGGCAAAACACTTGAGGCTTTGCGTGAAGGAGCTAGCTTGATTGATTGTGATGAAGAGACCAAGTTTACTAGACTTAATTGTTTTGGGAGTTTTGGTGATATTGATTTTAAAGCTAATGAGCAAGTCGTAGTTTTGCTTTGTGTGAAATCGAAGGATACGCTTGAGGCAGTAAATAGCATTGATCGCAATGACATAGCGGTCATCTCCATCCAAAACGGTGTAGAGAACGAGCAGCGAATTGCTTCAGTGCTTGGTGAAGAGCGGACGATTGGTGCATTAACAAATATTGCTGCAGAGGCACTAGAGCCAGGTAACTATATTAATAAGGGCAAGTATAGTTTAGTTATTGGAGAGCTTGATGGTTCTTCTAGTGAGAGGCTTGAGCGAATAATGGAGCTTTTGCGTGCTGCTGGAATTAATACTCGAATCAGTGAGGATATCTACAAAGAGCTTTGGTCCAAACTAGTTTGGAATGCAGGTTTTAATCCAACTAGTGTTTTGTATCAAATGACAGTCGGTGAGCTTTTGGCTGATCCAGAAATCAGAGCAATCATTGTGGGCGTGATGCAAGAAGTTAAACAAGTAGCCCATGCACTTGGCTATGATTTAGCTGATGATCTTGATCAAAAACATATAGCAAGAACGGACACTCCTGAATGGTATAGCTTTAGAACTTCAATGCTGCAAGATCACCAGAAAGGCAAAGTTATTGAATTGGATGATTTGCTTGGTGTTGTCGTGCGTAAGGGGCAGGAATTAGGGCTTGGTGTCAGTGTTTCTAAGAAGCTGTATCAGGATTTACTGTCCTTATAGTAGAATAAGCTTAGTGCAGATATTAATAGCCATACTACTTATATGCCTCCCTGCTTCAGCAGCTTTGCCTGAAGCAATAGTCTCTGAGTTTCAACAGCATTATAAAGATGCTAAAGAAAGACCAGATGGTTTGATGCAGGCTGGTAATAAGGATTGGCTCTTGTTTAAAACTAATAAGCAATCTACAGATTCTGAGATCAAATTAGTTATCAAAGATGGAGACGATCTTTTGTTCTCTGATGAAATTAACGACTGGGTTTTTACACCGATTAAAGGCAATACAGTCAAGAGTTTTGATTTCTTGCATCCACAAATTCAAGCAAAGATACTATCAACCAATATTGTCCCGACTTTTTTGGTACCTAGTGGTTTTGAGTTGCCGCGTGATTTAGCTATTACCATGGGACGTTTGCCGCTGAGCTTGAGAACTGTAGAGCTTGCTTCTGATAGAGAGTTGCGATTTAGAGAGAGGTTGGCTGAAGAGCAAGCTAGTAAACCGATTGATGCGATTTCGTATTCTGTTAAAACTGGATTGCTCAAGCGTGTTGGCTTTAGTGATTTGCCACTTGTGGAAAATCTAGACGAAATGAGTGCAGGCTTAACTTATGTCTCTGAAATCAAAACCATCGATGGTGATTTATACTTGCTTGATTACCATCAAGCCAAAGTTTTTCAGATTACTAGTCCTGAAACCAAGCATGATTCTTTAAAGCCTAATGAGCAAATATTAATCGAATCAAATTTGGAGATGACAGAATTGTTTGATCTAACAGACCTTGGTCTGGAAGCTGGCTTGCGCGATTTCCAGATTGAAAAAGAAACTGGAGTCGCATATTTCTTAGATAGTCTTGGGTCTAATATTTTTGTTGTCGATATTAAAGCAAAGAGACTCATTAAGACAATCACTATCCCTGCTGGTTGCTCTGATATGATTAAAGTCTCACGTAGTAGTGCTGAACCAGTGCAGATTATGATGCTGTCGAAGTCAAAGTCAAGTTTGTTGAGTATTAATAGTTTTGATTATCGAATGTCTAAGGCTCTTGATTTGAATTTATTAAGCAGGCATCCTTCAAAACGAAGTTTTGCTAGTGATGTCGACACAAAAAAAGTCGGAACGGTGCAGAGCACTAGTTCCGTTAATAAAGAATACTCTCGCAGGAAGTCTAATGATAACTTTCGTTATATACCACATGCACTTGCCGTTAATGAATCCAAGATTTTTGTGGCTGTTGAAGCAATTAATGCCAATCCTCAAAAACAATTTGCTGTTCAAGGCAAGGTTTTAGTACTTGATGCAGTTACCAGTCAATTGATTGCTTCGATTGATTTAGATTATGTGCCCATCGATCTTTTACTGGCAAAAGACAATAAGCATGTTTATGCACTTGGCTCAAATCAAGATGCAGCCTTTGTTTCCAACATTGATTTTGAAAAGGCTTATTCGGTTGAAAATGCCAATCTTGCTCCTGATATAATTGATCCACAAAATATGGTCTTTGCTAATACTGGCAAGTTTGTGTTGATTTCAAGTTCTGGCACAAACACAATCGCAGTTTTTGATCTTGCTACTTGGTCCATGGTTCACAAAATTGATATTGGTGATAGTTCTAGTATTTTGTCGGCCTTATGATTTTGACTAAGCCGCGCGGTATTTATATTCATTTACCTTTTTGTAAAACTAAATGTCCTTATTGTGATTTTGCTAGTTTCGCCAAAGAAGATGATAAACGTCAGGTTTATATCGATGCTTTAGTGCGTGAGATTGATACGCGTATGCAAAAATGGGCATTTGAGCCTGGGACTATTGAGACCATATTCTTTGGTGGTGGTACTCCAAGTGTGCATAGTAAAGCAGAGCTTGCCCAGGTCTTGGATAAAATCAAGCAACACTTTAGCTTAGCTGATTCAGTGGAAATCACTCTAGAAGCGAATCCTGGGACTATAGATCGAAGCAAGCTTGAGCAATTTCTTGAGCTTGGTGTTAATAGAATTAGTTTTGGTGCGCAGAGTTTTGATGCTGCATTATTAGATAAACTTGGGCGCGGACATAGTGTGCAAGACTCAATTGATTTTATTGAGGTATTAACTGAGCTCTTTCCTGATTCTTTAAATTCATGGAGCTTTGATTTGATTTATGGCTTACCTGGACAAAGCATAGAGTCTTGGCTTTCGACCGTTGAGACTGCCCTAAGTTATAAGCCGCCACACATCTCGGCTTATTGTTTGAGTATTGAAAAAAATACTCCTTATGGCAAAATATATAAGGATTCTTCACATGCCACTTTGCCCCAAGAGGATGATTTGGTGACTATGTATGAAAGAGCCAATGAGCTTTTTGCTGCAGCTGGTTTGCAGCGATATGAGATTAGCAATTGGTCAAAGCCTGGACATGAGGCTCAGCACAACTTGATTTATTGGCGTGCTCAAGAGTACTATGCTTTTGGTTTGAGCGCGCATGGTTACGTAGACTCTTGCCGCTATCAGAATACTCGAGATTTAGATGAATATATTGCTGGTATTAGTGAGACTCAGAGCTCTCGTATCCCCAATGACGAAAAACTTGAAGAGAAAATAATGCTGCAATTAAGACTTCGCGAAGGCTTAGACTTGGATGAAGATATCCAGGCTTATATTAATACCGTGAATCTTGAAAAAATGAAGAAACAAGGCTTTATTAGTGGTGACAAAACTATAAAGCTAACAGATAAGGCGCAGATGCTTAGTAATAGGATTATTGCAGAGCTTTGCTATCATTAGCATAAGATGTTTTCAAAGGGCAAAAAGCAGCTTATTATAACTATCATTACTTCAGTGCTTGCTTTGGCGCTAGTATTAGGATTGCTTAGTAGAGTTGATTGGAAACATCAAATTGGTTCTATCTTAAATAACCAGATCAACAGTAGCCTTAATGGTGATTTGAGTTTTGATAATTTTGATTTGGAATTCTCAAAAGCTAATTTCTTACTTAGTTTGGATAACCTATTAATTAAGGATTTATCTGGCAATACAGTAATCAAAGCAAACAAGCTGAGCCTTGATATTGATATTACTCGGTTGCTTGCATTGAAAATCAAATTGAAACGTGTTGCTTCTGAGTACTTGCAAGTCAATGCTATACGCAATGACAAGCTCCAGTGGAATATCGCGAACCTTTTTAAATCTAGAGATAAGTTGTTTACATTTAGTTTTGGTGAAGTAGATTTCAGCAATATCGATCTTGAAGTCATAGATCAGCTTAGTTTGAATCAAGTTAATTATGATGGATTACGATTGGGGATTAAGCCAGAGCGAGGACATTATAATATCAATATTGAAACTCAAAAAACTCCAAATAATTATATTCGAGCTTTTGGTAGCTTGCCAAAATCTAAGAAAAAGAATCTTCTAAGTAAACAATCTAAACTCAAATTGCAAATTATCAATCTTGAACCATTGTCTATCAGCTTGATTAGTGCCTTGCTAGCTTCAAGTGCCGACTTGAATGAATTGATAGATAGTTATATCGCTGATACTACTTTCTCGCTCAATTTTGATTATGACAATTATGACAAAGGCGGTAAATTAGTTCGTCTTAAATCAAGGATAGCTAATTTAGAGGAGGTAGAAGATCTTCTGTTTGAATCTAGTTTTATTTTAGATGAAAATATTCAATTTGAAAAAGCATCATTGATTTATGGTGCTACTTCTATTGATCTTGCTGGCTTTATCAAAGATTGGCAAGAAGCTGATGCTGAGCTTGGTTTGACTCTTGATCTGGTAGATCTCAATTTATTTGATTTGGTAGATCGTTTTCCAGAGCTAGAGTACTATATTCCTAGTTTCATTTTGGAGATCTTTAATATTTTGCATGGTAATGACTATCTCAATGGTAGATTGGATTTAAGCTCCAAGCTTAGTGCGCCTAATTTGCTTGCCAAGCTCAAGATTAATACCAAACAAGAACGCCTTTTGAGTTCTACAAATGAGCAAATTGTGCCGACTTTGGTTGATAAACAAGGTGAAGTGATTGCTCATTTGCATTACGAGGGTTCCAGGATAGTAGTGCACGAATTCAAGTTACCAGTTGATTATTCTGAGCTTGTCTTGAGTGGTAATTATGATTTGGACGAGCATAGTTTCCAGATACATCTTGCGGCAGAAGATTTACCTTTAAGTAAGATACGCCCAATTGCAGCCAGTATCCCAATGCTCGAAGAGTACCGTACGAGTTTAACTCAATCTGCGATTATTGGTTATACAAGCTTTGACTTGGATGTTAATAGGAAGCTCAATGATCAAAAGCAATTGGAGACTGTCGTTAAGGGTCCTTGTCGTTTTGCCAAATTGAGCTATAAGTCTTTGACTTACCCGCTGACAATAGGTGGTGTTAATGCAAGTTTTGAGATCGATTCTGATCAAGTTACTGTTAATAATTTTGGTGGCTATGCTTATCATTCTAGTTTTGGACAAGCTGAGGCTGAGAATTATATCGAAGCCAAAGGACACTTTCGTCTTTCGAAGCCAGACCTTCATTTTGAACTAGCGTCTCCCACTATAGACGCACAGACACTGATAGAGTCTGGGATTGTAGGCTTGCTTTCTCCCAAGCTTAAATTAGATCTGGCTACTGGGAGTTTTAATGATATTTTGATGCAATTAGATACCAATGGTACAAGTTTTGACCTTGATCTTATTATGGATATGGACTCAGTTGGATTTCTGAGTGGAAGCCAGGCATTGACCGATCTTAGTGGAGGCTTATCGTATAAGCATGGACGAGTTAACTTCAATGAAGTGAGCTTCTCTTTGAATGATAAGTCTTTGATTTCTTTGGATGGTTCTATTGAGAGTGATTTGTCACGACCAAGACTGAGTCTCAAGGCAGTGAACCTTGACTTTGTTAAATTGATGAATTTAGTTAATGGTTCCAAGTTTGGTATTGAAGCTTTGGCTGGTAACCTAGACGCTGATTTGGATTTTAATGCTAATTCTATTAATGGCAGTGTTGCTTTTGAGGATTTGGATTTTAAATATAAGAACCTTAAACTATATCCCATCACTAGCTTTAACGCTGATCTTTTGATTAGTGAAGATTTAGATTTTGATAATTTAAGGGCTCATTATGGTGAAAGCCTCATAGAGAATGGGACTTGCCTGATTGAGAATTATAGAAGTAAAGATCTTGATAGGATTATAGATCTTGGTTTATACAGTAAAGTAAATATTGATGATTTCTATACTGCGACACCAGATGCAATGAAAAAATTCCTCAAGATCAGTGGCACGTTTCCTGTGAATATTTTCGCTAAGGGAAATCAACTCAAAAGCAATATCAAAATTAATGCTGATATAAGCAAAGCTAATGATTTTAATTTTGGCGATTGGTTTGTAATGGATAAAGATGCAACGCGCTTTAAAATTATTAGCAAGTTCACATTGACGCCTCAGTTAATCAGTTCTACTGATTCTCGTTTGGTTTTTATTAAAGACACAGACCAAGGTAGGAAGAAGACCAAAGTTTGGTCTACGTTTCATATAGAGGATTATAAGAATAAAGAAGAACTCAGTTATTTCTTGAGCTTTAAGACTAAGCCAAAAGATGGAATCGCTGACTTGTCTTTCATCGAGCCGCATATAATCTCTCTTCAACCTCTTAATCTTATGCTTGGAGCAGGTGGGATTAATTGTGATACTTTTGGCAACCTTCATGAAAGACAAACAATTTGTGAATTTAAAGGCAATGAAGCTATTGCTGAGAAATATGGTATTGGTGATTTGCATGCCAAAGATATTCATGTAGATCTTTTGTCTATTGCTAACAAACCACTTGAGGTACAAGTGGCACTAGAAAAGGGGGATTGGAATAGTATTCCTTATCGTAAACTCAAGTTTGATTTGAGTGCCAATGGAGATGACATTTTCCTTCGAGACATTAAGGCTCGGTCTGGAGATGGTGTTGTCAGAGGAGAGATTGATTATGATATCAAAACACTGGATTCTCGTTTTAAATTAGAAGGGCGAGACTTGCCAGCTCATGATCTTGCTCAAGGCATTTGGGGCTTTGGTTCTGAGGTGCCGGAAGGCACTATTAGTGGGGTTTTTGAAGGAACTACTAGTGGCTATATGCCGGATCCAATGTTCTATAACATGGCAGGGACTACCAATTTGATTCTCAAAAATGGTAAGCTATCACAACTGATTTTGATGCAGAAGGTACTTACTGCTGTTAACACTTTGCGCAATTTTGATTTGAACAATATTTTCCAGACATTAGTTACTTACAAGGGTGGTACTTTTGATCATGTAATTAGTTCGATCAAGTATGATCATGGAGTAATGAGCTCTGAAAAGGTTTTGTTGAAAGCCTCACAGATGGAATTGAATCTTAATGGCTATTTTGATTATAATAAAGATCAACTTTGGGTCAAGGGGCGAGGCTTAATCCCTAAAAAATCCAAGAGTATTTTACAAGGGATTGGGATTGGCAAGATCAATCTTGGTAATTTATTATCGATGGATGACTTGAGTGATGGCGGCTCTAAAGAAAAACGCTTCTTTGATTTCTCGATGGTTGGTCCAATTAGTGATCCTGATAAGACGGCTGAGAGTCTTAAGTCCAATTTTAAGTGGCAATGAAGCGGCTAAAGCCGCGGTTGCGGCATCAAAGATGCCTGGTTGCGTAAGTCTACGACTTACTGGTTGCGTTCACTTTGTTCACTGCTTGTGGGCTATCATTCTGCAAAACTAGATACACTGCCTTAAGAGGCAGCGAAGCGCAACCAGGCATCTTTGATGCCGCAACCGCGAACGTAGTGAGCTCAGTTACCGCAACCAAGCAACTCAAGAGCGCATTCAGCGTTCTTAAGTTGCTTTATTTTCCCCATTTCAATAGCAAATCTATTCTTTCTCTTTTCCAACCACTCTGGATATTGTGGATCTTTCATGGCTGCTTGCATCCATTCTAGGGTTTGCGGTTCAATTTCAAAGTCATACTCAGCAGCGAAGCGCGCAGCTCTATAAATTCTTGTCGGATCATCGATAAAACTATATTTGTGAAAGACCCTGATCAAACCTTTTTGGATATCACTCATGCCACCTACATAATCAAGAATTTCTCCAGATGGATGTTTGGCTTTGGGGGGATTGATTGATTCCAGCAGAGCGTTGATAGTAAAATCACGTCTTTGAAGATCTTCTTTGATACTGTCGATGATAGTTACTTTGGGGAAGTCGGCTGGTTCGTCATAGGTCTCAGTTCTAGTGCTGGCTAGTTCAATATTGTAATCTGGTAGATTGTGATCTTTGATTTTGACTGTGCCAAATTGTTTAAACTCTTCTACGACCTCAAAAGTCTCATGATTAGGGTGATTGTCTTGTCTGTATTTCTGTAGTTTTTGGGTGAATTCGATGGCATTGCAATTAATTACCAAATCCAAGTCATAGCAAGGCTTGAGTTCTTTGCCGCGCAAGTCATGCATTAATTGATTACGTACGTAGCCACCAACTAAATATATTTCATGACCTAAGGCAAAGGCTGCTGAGCCAATGTCTTGTAGTAGTGATTCGATTGTGCTACTCGTTTTCATAGCCCTTCAATGATATCAAAGAAGTTAGGAAATGAAGTCGCTACAAACTCAGTTTGCAGTATTGTGATTGGCTTAGTTGATTTAAGAGCTGCTATCGCAGAACTCATTGCCAACCGATGATCCCCATGCGAATCAATTTGAAGCAAGTCACCAATTTCTTTACCTTGGATAGGCTCAAAATCTCTACCGGCTCTACCTTGAATTATCATACCGTCATCAGTTTCTTCAACATCAACACCAAGGATTTTGAGCATATTAATAGTAGTTGCAATTCTATTTGATTCTTTGACTTTAAGTTCAGCAGCATCCTTGATTATAGTAGTACCTTCTGCTTGAGCCGCTAAAATCGCAATTACAGGAATCTCGTCAATTAATCTTGGGATGATATCACCTTCTATTGTAGTTGCCTTGATTTTGGAACTGCGCACGATGATATCTGCAATTGGTTCTTTATTTATTTCACGCTTGTTTTCTAGTTGGTAATTTACGTTCATTGCTGTTAGTACGTCAAGTATTCCTGTTCTTGTTGGATTGATACCTACATTATTTAGTTTGAGTTTGCAATCATCGAGTATCGCCCCTGCGACTAAGAAAAATGCGGCGCTGGAGATGTCTCCAGGAATTTCTATAACTTGTCCTGAAAGTTCTTGTCCTGGCTTGAGTGAGACTTCAAGTCCATTAACTTCTAGATCTACTCCAAAACCCTGCATCATACGCTCTGTATGATCACGCGATTTTTCTGGTTCAGTTACTATCGTCGTGCCTTGAGCGTTGAGTCCAGCAAGCAGGATAGATGATTTGACTTGGGCGGAGGCAATTTTGGACTCATGACTAATTGCTTTTAATCCTAAGCTTGGCTTGATCACAAGAGGAGCTTTACCACCTGGCTGGCTTTCAATCACGGCACCCATCTTGGTAAGAGGGTCAATCACTCTTGCCATCGGTCTTCCAGACAGTGATTCATCGCCAGTAAGAGTTGTCGAGAAAGGTAAACCTGCAAATAAGCCAGCAAGTAATCTCATGCCAGTGCCTGAATTACCTAAGTAAATATCTTCATTAGTATGTTTTTCGTGAGAATTTTGTTCACCTTCATTAGCGGAACACATGCTTTGCATGGTTCCGACCTCTTGTGTGTCGACATCACTAGCAAGACTTCGCTTTGCAGGATGTCTTGGTGCTTTAAGTCCCGCAAATCCTTTGCCTTGGATTTTAACTGTCTTTGCTTCTTTGTTAAAATCAATTTCAACTCCAAGAGCACGGAAGGCATTCATTGTACAAATACAATCCTCACCAGTAAGAAAGTTACTAACTTCGGTAAGTCCATTAGCTATTGATCCAAATATAATCGAGCGATGTGAAATGGACTTGTCGCCAGGGATATCAATCTGGGCTTGAACAGCTCTAGTTATTTTACTAATAGTCTCTTGAGCCATTATTTTGTGACAAGCGGTTTTGCAGCACTAATTCTTCCGGTAAGCGCTGAGGCTGCTACTGTAGCAGGGCTTGCTAAGTGAGTTCTTGCACCTGCACCCATACGTCCTGGGAAATTACGATTGGTAGAAGAGATGCAACGATTTTGCGGAGCTACGACACCCATGCTCATTCCAAGACAAGGACCACAACTTGCATGAGTCCAAAGTGCACCAGCATCTTGAAAAATATCATGAAGCCCTTCTTTCTCTGCTTGGCGTTTCACTAATTGTGAACCAGGAGTGATGATAGTCGGGATTGCTACTTTTTTGCCTTTGAGAATATCAGCTGCAATTCTCAGGTCAGAAATTCTTGCATTGGTACAACTACCAATAAATGCTTGATCAAGTTCTAAGCTAGCCATTTTATCACCAGGTTTAACTCCCATATACTCCAATGCTTTATCTTCTGCATTTTTAGGGATCTCACCAGTAGTCTGGCAAGCCTCTCCAGGATTGATTCCCCAAGTTACCATTGGATCAAGGTCGTTGATATCAAGTTCAACTTCAGCGTCATAAGTCGCGCCTTCGTCTGCTTTGAAACTAAGCCATTTGTCTTTAAGCTTATCAAATTCTTCATCAGAGATTTGTTCTCTACCTCTAAGGTAATCAAGAGTAGTTTGGTCTGCTGCAATCATGCCACTAGTTGCACCAGCTTCAATTGCCATATTGCAAACAGTCATACGCTCTTCCATATCAAGATCTTCAATCGCTTCACCGGTATATTCAAGTACATAACCAGTACCACCTCTAAAAGTGACTTTCTCGATAATTGCAAGGATAATGTCTTTGGCATAAACGCCTGGTTTGCGCTTGCCAGTGACATTGATTCTCATTACTTTTGGTTTTTTGAGTAAGAGACATTGAGACAACATCGCACCAGCGTTTGCAGTCGTTCCAATCCCAAGAGCGAAACATGCAAATGCACCATTGGTACAAGTATGTGAGTCACCACAGCAAAGTGTAGTACCTGGTCTGACGTAGCCTCTTTCTGGAGCAACGATATGGCAGATACCGTTTTCACCGATATCAAAGTGACGTATATTGTGTTTCTTTGCCCATTTGCGTAATACTTCAGCTTGAATTGCAGTTGCAGTATCTTTAGCCGGGGCAACGTGGTCATTGATTGCTAGGATTTTACTAGGATCAAAAATTCTGCCGCCAAACTCTTCATCAATTTGAATAGCTCCTTGAGGAGTGGTAATTTCGTGAGCCACTATTTTATCCATAAATATTAGATAGTTTTCACCAGGCAGTTCTTTAACTACGTGTGCGTCCCAGACTTTTTGAAATAAATTTTTTGCCATGATTAGTGATTTTAGCAAATTGAGGCTGCGTCTGCTTTTTCAAGCATGGATGAGGGTAAAACTAAAGAAAAAATAATGGGCGGGCTTCCAACTATCTCGCCTGCACAATCATATTAATTCTCAAAATCTGACTAGCTATCTCTGTAGCAATTTTGAAGGCAGAGCTTTTAACGGCAAGTGGATCTAGAATACCTTGCTCTATTAAGTCAATACTTGAGCCAGTGGATAAATCAATGCCAGTACTTGCAGACTTGAGTTTGTTTTTGAGTTCGTGAGGATTAAAGCCGGCATTTAATACGATTTGATCAAAGATAGTACTAAGTGCTTTGATCATAACTTCAATACCTAAAATGATTTCTTCATCTTGATATTGTGTTTTGAGTTTTTCAATAGCAGGAATGACATTCAATTCGGCGATACCTTCACCCAAAACATAACCTGATTTGGCAGCAGCTGCCATTGCTTTGCAGGCATCAATTGCTATGCGCTTACGTTCATTTAATATAGTTTCAGTTTCGGCAGAAATTAAAATACTCGCTCTTTGTGCTTTGGGTCCTTGGAAAATAAATCCACCAAGTTCTTCAGAGAGCATAATTGAATTAAGTTTGCTGTTAAGAGTTTTGAGCGTTTCAATGTCAGAGCTGATTAATTGATTTCTTGTAATTGATTTTGCTCCTGAGATTTTTTCTAATGTTTTGATATCCGAATCCTTAACGTGAGTTAAAACAAAAACACCTTCTCGGGCGAAGAACTCTTCCATTGCTGGAAACATCGAAGCTGAGCAAATAATCGCTTGGCTACCGGCTTTAACGATCTTTTTGGCAGCTTCCATTAACGACTGAATATTGTTTTCATATTTTTTGACACCTTCATTGGTGTTGATAGCTTCACTACTCATAGGCTCTGGTTCCATAGGTCCTTGAACTAAAACCAAATTGATATTCTTGAATTCTCGCGAGTATTTAAAATGGGATTTTTTCTTGATGAAATGTCCATCAATGACTTTTGACTCTAAGCCGCAACGGGCAATAATTGAATTGGCTAAATCATTTGGATCTTGAGATTTGCTCATTGCTTCAGTTATCAAGCTGGCAATCTCCTCTGAACCTCTTGCGGAGATTTTGCTGATTGCTTTAAGAGCAGGGTCGTTAAGGTCTTTGATTTGAATTGAGCTTGCTTGAAGTTCTTTGAGGATTTGTGTATTGGCAATTGCTATTCCTTCTGCAATTCTATTTGGACTTGCACCAAGATTGATTTTTTCGAGTGCTGCTTGAAGTATTGAATCACACAAGATTGCAACAGTGCTTGTACCATCACCAACTTGAGTTTCTTGTGACTTGGCTGCTTCAACTGCTAATTTGGCAACAGGATGATCGATTTTGATATTGGCAAGGATTTCGACACCATCATTAGTACAAGTAAATGCACCAAACTCATCAACCAACATCACGTCTAATCCTTTAGGTCCGATGCTCGCTCTGATTGGGGCCATGATTGCGCTAATTGCTTTTATATTAGAGCTGAGGATTTCTGGGTATTTAGTTGCTTTGTCCATATAATATTCTATTTTAGCCTGTTGACTATAGTTCTTGTGTTTTTTTGAAAATTTTTTGGCAATTTAACCGAAGCATAACTTAAAGATGTTACGGATAGTCAGTAACAAACCTGGGCAAAGGAAATAGGTAAACAAAATGAGCGTAGATAATTTAAAACAAGATCAAGCAGAAGCAATGGGCGCAATCGCCGCTGCACAAAGAAATTTAAGTGCTGCTGTAGCAGCAGAAACTAATGCACCTGAAGATAAAAAAGAAAGTGCAAGAAGTAAAATAGATCAAGCAAGACAAAGTATTCAAATAGCAGTCGGTGATCATTCATCAGTTGCAACTGAGCTACGAATGGCTGAAGGTATGGAACGTAAAGAGGAATCAATAGCGTTACGTAAAGAAGATGAAGCTGTAGAGAAGAAGAATGAAGAAGCTTATAATAAACAAATTCAAGAGAAAAAAGATGATGCCAAACCTACTAGCAAAGCCAGTCCTAGTAAGGCTCCTGGGGTCACTCCGTTTACAGGTGAAGACATAGTACGTTCTGGTAAACCGCCAATGACTCAAGATGAAATTCTTGCAGAAGTAGCGAAATTGCAGAAAGCAACTATGGACAAAACAGCCGTCCCTACTGAAGCGACAGAAGCTCCAGAGGCAAGCTCTGAAGAAGTAGCTAGTCAAGGTTTGGCTAGTCCAACTAATAAAAATAGCTCTGCAATAACAAGTTCAACGACCAGTTCAAGTGGTGATAGTGCTGATGAGGGTATTGCCCTAAAAGCGGCAGCAGCTAGCTCAGAAGCGAGTACTTAAGAACAGGTTTACAATTCTCCCTCCCTCCCTATGGGCTCCATTGGAGCCCATTTTTTTTGTATATTTGTCGCAGAAGGTCCAATAAAGCGTTACTCATTTCGGGGACTCAGTTCCTTTACCGCTAATCACAGGCTTTCCATCTGACGTTCAACCCTTGAAGCATGCTTCAGGGCGCTCACTCTAGTCAGAATAAACTTCGAATAAACCCCTACGGGGCTCGCAAGCCTTGCTCTCGGGACTCTGGTAACAAGTCTTATAAAACCTTGTTAACAAAGCTTTTTATTGCATAAATGAGAATTCCATAACCTAAGCTTAAGTTCAAACTGTTATTCATAAGTATAACCACAACGAAAGCAGTTCAGATCTAGGGGGAGAGAGAATTGACTGATATAAATACTGGCAATGATTTTTATAAGCGTAGAGTAGCTTACCACCAATTTGAGGCGGTTAATAAAGCTAAGAACGTTCATCAAGCACAAATCAACAAGATTCAACTAGACAAGCCTGAAGGACTAAAGGACTCAGTCGAGCTTTCACAACAGTTTATAGCTAAACATAGAAACAATTCTGTTACTTATGACTTTAGAGATTTTTCTTAACTCTTAACTGAAGCATAATCTAAATTTTTTACAACTAATACAGAAGGAAATAAATTATGTCTGAACTCGGAGGAGGACAAGCAGGTGGATTCAATTCCCCTTATAACCCAAATCTTAGAGCGAACAGCTCTAACAGACAGAGCATTCGTAAGACGGCTCCGCAGACTCCCGTAGAGACAGCCCCAACTGAAGAAGCTGCACCACAAACTATAGACAAGCAATCAATTGCAAATGAAGTTGTACAACGTAGATTAGATTCACAGCGAATCCATAAACAGGCAGAACAAAACAGATCAGCGGAAGTTGATTCTTATACAAGTAGAACAGAAACAGGTAATGGTAGAACTGAAATGGTTTCTAGGTTTGCAAGTCATCCTTACAATGTCCGTGAACAAGAACAGCGTCAACATCGTGAGCGACTAGCACGCAATCTCGATAACGCTTCACTTGGACTTGAAGATGCCTTAGCTGAAGAAGGCAAGTCCGCCGAAGATCAGAGCTTGGTCTCTCATGTGGCTCAGTCTGCTGAAGACATTGATCCAGATGCCAAGGCACGCAAAGATCTTAAGAAGAAACGTAATGATATTCTGCGCTTAGGTGGACCAGAAGCAAAACCTTTTATTCGTTTTGTAGATAGTCAAACTATAGACGGTTTAGTTAATGAAGAAGTACAAGGTCTGATGGATGGCTTTCACGAAAATGTTTTAAAAGAAACTACTCGTATGACACCAGCTGAAATGATTGATGGTGATCATTCAATGAGATTTTTTGCTGACAAAATTGATCCAAACAACAAAGAAGATATGCAGGCTTTGAATACAGGCTTAGCTACGGCTCATGGTAGTTCAACTTCACTTAAACAAGAACTATATATATCACGCCAAAAGGCAGATCGAAATAGAGTGAGACTGAAACCAAAGGAATTTATTCAAACTGAAGTTAAAGTATCAAAACAAGAAAGAGTTATTATGATGGCAGCTAGTTTGCCGACGCCTAAGTGGCCGGAAGGTAGCTTGCAAGCTGCCTAGACCTACCCTCAAAACACCATCTACTGCGTTACGCTCATTTTTCACAATCATTATTGACGGCTTAGTCAACTCAGCTTGTGGAAAACTAGCAAGCCTTGTATATGGATCTTTGAGAACCCGCCTAGTGTGAATACGGAACAAGTGGTTAATATACTAAGACCAGGGTAAAATACTAGTAATGGCTACAGAAGAGCCTAAAAAAACTGCAAAACAGTTGAGAGAAGAGCGCGAATTGATGATGGCAAAGGCTGCTATCAAAATAGCCGTGCTTTCTTACGGTAAGGCAGAAAAAGCAGAACCGCCACCAGAGCTCCAAGAGTTTTGGGATGCACTAGCACCAGAAGCTTGGGGTGAACATCTTAGATTATTTGCAAAAGAATTAAAAAAACTCAAAAACGTCGGCGTTAAAAAAATACTTTTTGACTTGGATCATTACATCAAGGATTGTAAAAAACTAGTCCCTGGTTTCAAACGTAAAAAAGAAGAGATTTTGTTGATGATGGCAATTGGACAAATTGATATCAAAGACTTTGTTGATACTCTCTCGACTTTGCCAAACAACAAAGAAAAACTCGATAGGCAAATTCATAAACAAATCCGAGAACTCGATTGGCAAGATGATTTTGCATTGAGCAAGCTTGACGGGCTAACCAAAGAACTTGATCAAGAACGAGTCAAGAAATCTGATATCGATAGAATCGAAAGAGAAATTCAAGCACTTGAAGATGGTATCAAAGGGCGTAAAGCCAAGCGTGATGAGCTGGCACTTAGATTAGTTGAGTGGAAGGCAAGAGGGAATATGGATATAGCAGGGGCCGACGGAAGTTTCCGTCTCGACGCCTAAAATACTGTCATTGCGAGGAGCCACGCGACGCGGCAACCTAATGCAGGGATTTAAAAGTGGCAGGAGACTTTGCATTAGATTGCTTCGCTATACTCGCAATGACGATGTGATCAATACCTTCATCGCTTCCCCAGCAATCATCATCTCCAAAGTCTTCTCAAGTTCTTCAAGTTTCATTTCATGACTAATCAAATCACTCATTTGGATTTTGCCTGAAGCAATCAAATCAAGTGCTTCTTTAATATATTTCGGTTGATGATGGAAGCTGCCAATGATTTTGGTTTCTTGGTAATGTAATTGAAAACTATCGAGTTCTATTTTACTGCCCTTGGGTGCTCCGCCAAAAAAGTTGACAGTGCCACCAGGGCGCACTAACGACATAGCCGCTTGCCAAGTTTCTACTTTGCCAACGGCTTCTATGACTTTGTCAGCGCCGTATGTGTAACCCAATTCCTTGATTCGAGTCTTTAAGTCTGGATTGCCACGCCTTTCAGGCTCGCAATGACGAAGGCAATGATCCGCCCCATTAGCTTCAGCCAGTTCTAATTTCTGCTCGGATCTACCAATTGCAACAACAGTTACGCCATCGATATAGTTCTTGCAAAGCTTGATAAAGCATTGTCCAATTGCACCAAGTCCATAAATCGCAACGACGTCGCCAGTTTGAATTTCGGTTTTGATAAATCCTTGTAAAGCAACAGCTAGAGTTTGAGTCATCACCGCAGCTTTGTAATCTAAGCTATCAGGAATCGTATAGAGATTGTGCTTTGCAATTTGCTCAGGGATTTTAATATATTCGGCAAAAGAACCATTGAGAAAATCCAGATTCTCGCAAAGTTGAAATTCTTCTTTCTTACAAAAAAAACATTCGTAGCAAGGAGCGGTGTTGGCTGCAATTACTCTATCTCCGGTCTTGAATCCAACGGCATTGCTTTCTGTAACTTCTCCAGCAAATTCATAACCAAAGGCAGAAGGTATAGTTTTGATGATGCGCGGATGACCGCGAAGATAGGTTTTGCTATCGGTGCCACCAGTTACGGCCGCTTTGATTTTTACCAATACTTCGCCTTCGCCAATGATGGGCTGAGGAATTTCTTCTAAACGAATATCTTCGGGACCGTAAAATAACCAAGAGAGCATAGGCGATATCTTAGCAATCGTAATTATCTTAATAATACTGTCTGAGAACCTTTTTCCTTATAAAGCGTCTTTGTATTAGCGCCTGGTGATATAAATAAAACCAGCAAAAGAGGTAGGAATTACAGATAAAGTCACTAATAGTATAATAAAGTAGTCTCTTTTGAGACTTTGAGTATTTCTGCGTTGAAATACTCAACTAATTCAATATGGTAAAACAGAACAATCATTCAAAACAAATCATATTAGCTGCAGTTGCTGCAATTGTTTTGACGAGCCCAGTTCAGGCTAAAGACAATGAAGTCGTACAAAACAAATTTATTTCAGCTTACTCAAGTGCTGTTAAGTCTGAGAAAGGCTTGAATAGATTACAAGCAGTCAAGAGTTTTCAAGCTGCAAGTGAGATTCATTCAAGAGATTTTGCAACTTTGACCAAGCTCGGTTTGATGCATTTATATTCTGATAGTTCTGGTGATATTAAGAATAAAAGCGTTGAGAAGTCAATCACATATTTGACCAAAGCAAATTCAATTAAACCAGGTGACAGCATGGTTGCTTTATTATTGGGAAGAGCTTATCAAAGTATTGGTGAGAGCGAAAAAGCAATTAAGTTTTTGTCTAAGGCTGCTAATCTTGAACCTGATAATGCTTTATTGAATACAAGTCTTGGAGCTTTATATTTCGAACAAAAAGAATTTAAGAAGACAATAGAGATCTTCAGTAAAATAGTTGTGGTTTACCCTGACAACCTCAAGGCAAGAGGATATTTGGGAGCCGCACTTCAAGCGACGGAGAACTATCTTGCTGCAATTGAGCAATATAACTATGTTTTGGGTTATCAACCTGATAACTACAGTATGCACAAAAACCTGGGTGACTGCTGGTTAGCGCTTAAACAATTTGATAAGGCTCGTGAGAATTATGAATTTGCTAGAGAAGTTGATCCAATGGTGCCGCATATTTATGCTGATATAGCTTTTGTTGCTAGAACAGAAGCGAAGTATGATCTTGCAATTAATAGTTACCGTAAAGCACTTGAGCTTAAAGATAAGGCAGATTGGAAAAAAGCTTTAGCTTATACTCTCTGGACAAATAATCAAGTTGAAGAAGCAATTGAGATTTTTGAGGAAATTGGTGAACACTCTGTCACTGGCTATCTTTACCAAAGTCTCGGCAAAACGAATGAAGCTATTGCAAGTTACAAAAAAGCAATAGAGCTAGATCCAAAGGATCACAAGTCTAAATTTAACTTGGCAAGACTTTACCATGACAGTCTTGAGTTTGATCTTGCCAAAGCTGGTTACCAAAAGGTTCTTGAACAAAAGCCTGATGATGTTGAGACTTTATTTTATTTAGCAGTGCTTGAACATGAGCAAGGCAATATTGAGATTGCTACCAAGTACTACAATGGTTTACTTACAGAACAGCTAAGTGTTGTAGCTGACTTGCCTGAGCATGGGAAATTAATCAAAAACAATGTACATTACAACTTAGCTGTTGCGTACAAATCTACTAACGAGTTTGAGAAAGCGGAAAGCAATTTTGAAAAGTTGTTAGATGTGGAAGATGATAATGCTGGTTTTAATAAGACAAAGGACGTTTTAAAAGAACTAAGTTTCATCAAGATTGCTTTAGGTAAGGATGAAGAAGCAGAAAAAATCATTAATGATTGGTTGAGAAAAGATCCAGCCAATGTTGAAGCTCGTAATCTTTATGCTGATTTCTTGGTGCATGTTTCTAAGGATCGCAAAGCAGTTGACCAATTGCGTTTAGCTTCGGTGCTTGATCAAACTATAGAGTCAAGGCTCAAGCTTGCAAATCTCTTGCATGCGCAGAATAATCTATATGAAGCGCTTGCTGAATACCAAATGATTTTACAGGAGGATTCAGAAAATCTAAATGCGCTATTAGGAGCTGCCAATAATTTCAAGGCACTTGGTTTTAAAGATGAAGCGATTAATATCTACAAAAAAGCTAGCGAGTCGCACCCGGAAGATGTGCTTGCCAATTATAATTACGGACTCTTACTACAGGAATCTAATGAGCTTGCAACTGCTATCAAGCACTATGAAAGAGTATTAGAGATCAATCCTAATTTCTTGCAAACCTATTATGTACTCGGTCTTGCTTACTGGCAGCAAGGCGAAAAGCAAAATGCAAGCGAGCTTTGGGCTAGATTCTTAGAAGAATCTTCTGACGAAAACCTTAAGGCAGAGATTCGCAAGACTATGGATTCTCAACCGCAAGCCATTGAAGCAGATAAGCTAAAAGAAGAATTGAGTAGTCATAGCTTAAGAAGAGCGGATACAATAAGGCAAGCCCAAGTACTGTAGTTTGGTGAAAGATATTGCAAATAATTTAATGAGTGGAGTGATGGAGCTGAAGCCGGGTGGTTCAGAAGCTCTTGAGAAATTATTGGCTAAGGCCAAGGAAGATGGCAAGCAATTAAGAATCAAGCTTGGCATTGACCCAACCAGCAATGATCTACATTTAGGTCATATGGTTTGTATCCAAAAACTCAAACAATTTCAAGAAGCAGGACATTTGCCAGTCCTTTTGATTGGTGGTTATACTGCTCAAGTCGGTGATCCTTCTGGACGCAATGAAATGCGACCGTCCCTTAGTGCCGAGGATGTTGCCGGCTATGCCAAGACCTATTTGGAGCAAGTCTCGCGTGTGCTTGATCTAGGCAAGGTCGAAGTAGTCAATAACGCTGATTGGTTTGATAAATATACGATGACTGATATGGTCAAGCTCGCTTCTAAAGTCACTGTCAATCAAATGATAGCCAAAGACGCTTTTGGTAAGAGACTTGAAGAAGGTAATCCGCTTTATGCTCATGAGATTCTTTATCCATTATTGCAAGGGCAGGATAGTGTAGAGATCAAGGCTGATATAGAACTCGGTGGTACCGATCAATTATTCAACTTAATGGTAGGACGAGACTTACAAAAAGCCAATGGACAAAACCCGCAACTTTGCATGTGCATGCCCTTATTGATTGGTCTTGATGGCACTAAGAAGATGTCTAAAACATCTGGTAATTTCATTGCGCTCAATGACAGCGCTAAAGAAATGTTCGGGAAGTCTATGAGTATTCCTGATGAGTTGATTTTGGATTACTTTACTTTGGCTACTCGCTCTAGTCCTGATGAAGTTGAAGCTATCAAATCTCGTTTAGATTCTGGAGAGAATCCGCGTCAAATTAAAGACGAGCTCGCTCAAGCGATTGTGACTATCTATTATTCTGAGACTGAAGCCAAACAAGAGTCAGAGAATTTCTCTAAGCAATTTGCCAAAAAAGAAATCCCTGATGATATTCCTGAATACAAACTCAATGGCAGTAATAAATTAATTGATGTAATGCTTGCTGCTGGGCTATGTGAGACTAAGGGTGAAGCCAAAAGATTAGTACAGGGTGGTGGCGTGAAGCTAGATGGCGTGAAATTAACTGACCCACAGGCTGAATTAAATGCTAGTCCTGGAGCTGTTTTGCAGGCTGGTAAGCGCAAGTTTGTGAAATTGGCTTAGATCATGATGACCCAACCTAATATTGCTAAATTAATAGAATCACTGGATCACAATCTTCAGTTTGTTTCTGAAATGTTGCAGGCTAGTATTAGGCTTTTTGTGAAGGGTAATACTGGAACTACTATCCATAATTATTTCCATCCTAATCAGGATTCATTATATCTAGGTCCCAAGACTATAGATCAAAGCCAGGAAGAGCGTTTCCTTGCACATAAAGATATTTCAGTGGATAAAGCTTTTAAGCTTGGTAGACCAATCGTTGGACAATATGGTTTGGTGATTAACAATAGAAGAATTCAAGAGTTTGCTTATCCAATTCGACTGAGTGAAGGGACTGACGTGCTTGCGGTTATTGCTGTTGAGAGAGATATTTATGTGACACGTAATATTCTTGGGCAGCATTGGGATTTCATGGCGGATAACTTAATTAAAGCACTCAAAGAAAAAATCAAAGACGGTACGAGGTTCCCGCAAGTGGCTTTTGGTGAGGGGGCTGTAATTATTAAAGCACCTGATACTATTTTCTTTGCTAATCCACTTGCTTTTAATTTAATTGCTGAGCTTGCTGAACATGGTTCACAGTTGGTGGGACAGACACTGGATGATTTATTTGCTAGTTTCCCCCGAAAATATAAAGGCAAAGATCAAGGACTCTCTATTGACGCAATTGAAGAAATTAGCTTGCGTCAACGTACTATTGGCGCGCGTCATGTGAGATTAAGTGGTGAAATGTCCGTGGTCTTGCTCAAGGATAATTCAGAGATCAAAGTCAAAGAAACCCTGCTCAAAGAAATCCATCATCGGGTAAAGAATAATTTGCAGACAATTGCGTCTCTATTGCGCATGCAGAAACGCAGGAATCCGGAGCTGACCGATGCGTTTGATGAAGCGATCAATCGTACCAATAGTATTGCTTTGGTGCACGAATATTTGTCTCGTTCTCATGATATTGAGAATATTGATTTTGGATTTTTGGTACAAAAGATTCTCAAGGGGTTGGTGTCATCGTTTGGAGCTGAAAAAATCACTGTGAATTATGACTGCCCGCACAAAGTTTTTGTGGTGAGTGAAGATGCTACCAATCTTGCTTTGGTGTTGAATGAAATCCTTTCAAACACGCTTGAGCACACCATAGACAAACTAACTAAAATAGATATTAAACTGTTTAATGATGAGAAATTCCTTACAATGCTTGTTGAAGATGATGGCGGTGGTTTTACTGAGGGTTTTGATTATAAGCTCAGTAAAGGCTTGGGCTGGGAAATTGTGCGCACTATAACTGAAGAAAGTTTGAGTGGTGAGCTTAGTGTTGATAATTATGAAGAAGACGATAAGCGTGGTGTTAGGATTCAACTCAAGATACCGCTGGATATTTAGTCTGTGTTAAAATTGAGTTTATGACCTCAACCGCTGATATTGATCAAGATCTCATCAAGGTAGTTATCGCAGATGACGAGCCTTTGATTCGTATGGACCTGAAAGAACTTCTTGAAGAAGCTTCTACTTATAAAGTTGTAGCCGAAGCTAAAGATGGTGATGAAGCAGTCAAGGCAATTGAAGAACATGAGCCTGATATTGTTTTTATGGATATCCGCATGCCCAACAAAGATGGCATCGCTGCAGCTAAAGAAGTCCAAGAAAAAATCAAACGTCGTGTGCCAATTATTATGCTAACGGCTTATAGTCAACCTGAGCTATTTGAAGAAGCAGCTAAAGCTGGTGTCTTTACTTATCTCACCAAGCCTTTACGAAAAGCTGATCTTGCTCCGGCTATTGAGATTGCGATCGCTAGAGCGATCGAAATGACTGAGCTCAAGGGTGAATTAGACAAGTTGAATAACAAACTTGAGACTCGTAAAATTGTTGAAAAAGCCAAAGGGCTTTTGATGAAAAAATTTGATCTTGATGAAACTACGGCTTATAGAAGAATTCAAAAAGCAGCAATGGATCAAAGATCTAACTTGAAAGCTATTTCAGAAGCTATTTTGAAGAATATTGGTTAGATATCTTCTGGCTGAATTTACTTCTTAGTTTTAACTTCATCACTAACAGTCCAAGTACTACTGTTAAAGAGCAACGATTCTAATTTGCCTTCACCCTTTTTTTCGATAGCAGCAGCTTCTTGCTGGGCTACGGCAGCATCATAACTGACGTGGTTTACAGATCTAATCACTCCCATTACAGTTGGCATCGATGGTTCATCAATACCAAGGCGACCGATTAGGTATGCCATTGTTGTATCTTCAGCTTTGGGATCATGAGTGATAAATTTGTTGGTTGTTCCGTCATTAGCTTCAATTGTTAATTTTGGATGGCTGCCACTTTCAAGTACAATTCCTTTACTGTCTTTGTCAAACAATAATGGTTTGCCGTCTTCAAGGAATAGGTTCTCTACTTCTTTAGTATCTTTGTTCAAGTATTTTGCAAAAGTGCCGTCATTAAAGATGTTGCAATTTTGAAGGATCTCAACAAAGGCAGTACCTTTGTGTGCTGCAGCTGCTCTGAGAGTTTCTTGTAAGTGTTTTGGATTGTGTGCTGCTGTTCTTGCAACAAAAGTCGCACCAGAAGCAATTGCAAAACTCACCGGATTGAGTGGTCTATCAATAGAACCCATCAAGGAGGTTTTGGTTACTTTACCTTGTTCAGATGTTGGTGAGTATTGTCCTTTGGTAAGACCATAAATCCTATTGTTGAACAAAAGTATTTTGAGGTCCATGTTACGACGGATCGCGTGCATAGTATGGTTACCACCAATGCTTAAGCCGTCACCATCACCGGTGACTACCCAAACTGATAAATCAGGATTGGAGATTTTGACACCAGAGGCTACTGTTAAAGCTCTTCCATGAATAGTATGAAAACCATAAGTATCCATGTAGTAAGGGAATCTACTTGAGCAACCGATTCCAGAGATAAAAGCGAATTTCTCTTTGGGAATACCAAGCGTTGGCAAAACTGTTTGCACTGAAGACAGAATTGAGTAGTCGCCACAACCTGGGCACCACTTAACGTCGCCTTCAGCAACAAAATCTTTTTTGGTTAATGTACTAGGGTCTGTGTTTGTGATTATTGCCATGATGTTTACCGTTTCCCTTCAATGATTTCTTCCGCGATTCTCACTAAGTCACTTTGATTAAATGGTTTAGTGTTAATTTGATTAACCGCTTTGATGTCGATTAAGAATTTTGCTCTAAGTATCATGTTGAGCTGTCCTGAGTTAAGTTCAGGTAGCATTACATGTTTGTAGTTTCTTAGAATAGATTCCAAATCGTTTGGTAGTGGATTGATGTGCTTAATATGCGCTTGCGCAACTTTGTAACCACGTGCTAACAGCTCTTCAACGGCTGATTTATTCGAACCATAAGTGCTGCCCCAACCGAGCAAGAGTAGGTCACCCTTAGTTTTACCATAAATCTCTGTTGCAGGAAGGTGCTTAGCTATATTGGCGACTTTTTGGGCGCGAATTCTAGTCATCTCTTCATGCGCTTCAGCGCTTAGATTAACCTTGCCGGTGATATTGCTTTTTTCAAGACCACCAAGAGTGTGCTCGCAACCTGGTGTTCCAGGTATAGCCCATGGTCTAGCTAGATCCTCATTTCGACTATAAGGTTGGAAAGTATCAGGGTCTGTATGACTTTGAGTTTTGATTTTTTTGAGATCGTCAATGTTCGGTAATAACCAAGGTTCTGAACCAATTGCAATTTGAGTCTCACTCAAAATCACCACTGGAGTCATATACTCAAATGCGATTCTGCAAGCCTCAATTGCTGTATCAAAACAATCTGAAGGGGACTTCGCTGCAAGAACAGGGATCGGACTTTCGCCGTTACGCCCATAAAGTACTTGAAGTAGATCGGTTTGTTCAGTTTTGGTTGGAAGACCAGTACTTGGTCCGCCTCTCATTACATCAACAATCACTAATGGTAATTCAGTAATCATTGCCAGGTTCATAAACTCAGACTTGAGTGCAATCCCAGGACCAGAGGTTGTTGTAAGCGCAAGTTGCCCAGCGAAGCTAGCACCAATGGCTGAACCGATTCCAGCGATTTCATCTTCTGCTTGAAAAGTCTTCACACCAAAGTGTTTGTATTTGGCAAGTGCTTGAAGGATTTCAGTGGCTGGAGTAATTGGGTAAGAACCAAGAAATAATGATTTATTGGATAATTTACTGGCAGCAACAAAACCGATGGACAGTGCTTCATTACCCGTGATATTGCGATATGTACCTGGGGGGATATCAGCCTTGGCTACTTCATAAGTTGAATGAATCATCTCGCAGGTATCACCAAAGTTGTAACCAGCTTTGATTACTTTAATATTGGCTGCAAGGATATCTGGTTTGTTGCCAAACTTGCCTTCAAGCCATTTAATAGTTGGTTCAAGAGATCTGTTGTACAAGAAGTACATCACACCAAGGGCAAACATGTTCTTAGAGCGCTCTTTGAGTTTGGACTGTATTGGTGCATCTTTAAGCGCCTCAAGTGTCATCTTGGTGATTGGCATTTCGTAGACTCTGTATTTAGATCTATAAGGTTCGAGGATATCTTCTTCAGGATTAAAACCAGCTTTGCTTAGATTACTGGCTGTAAAGCTATCTTCGTTAATAATAAGGATGCCGTTTTGTTTGAGATCTTCCAGGTTGGTTTTCATTGCAGCGGGGTTCATTGCAACGAGTGCGTCAAGCTCATCACCTGCAGTGAAAATATCGTTAGAGGAAAAACGAACTTGGAATCCTGAGACACCAGCTAAGGTACCAAGAGGAGCACGGATTTCTGCCGGGAAGTTAGGATAAGTTGCGATATCATTGCCAAAAAGTGCGCTGGTTGTTGTAAACTGATTTCCAGTTAATTGCATTCCATCGCCACTATCTCCGCAAAAGCGAATGGTGACTGAACTAAGTTTTTCTTTGGTGGCTGACATGGGCTTTCTTCTCAATATTATATAGTCTATATATACCCTCAATGTTTATGGCTAACTAAATATTTATGCCTAGCGGGGCGGGACTTATCTTTTGTCAGCTAGGCTATTGAAGCTACCGAGGATCTGGCTTTGAGCTTTACTGGTATTATTAGTGCTTATGGCGATACTTGTAACAGGCTGTGCCGGATATGTTGGAGCGATAGCTTCCAAGCTTCTTCTTGAGGCTGGTTATGAAGTAATTGGTATTGATAATCTTTCAAGAGCCAAGCAGAACAACTTAGTTGATGGGATTGAGTTCTATCAAGCTTGTATTTCTGATGAGAAGATTTTGGAGACGATAGTAGCAAAGCATAATATAGAAGCTGTTTTGCACTTTGCTGCATTTATTGAGGTGGCTGAGTCAGTTGAGAAACCAGGTTTATACAAAGAAAATAACTATATAAAGACCACAGTGCTGGTTGATAAATTAATTCAACTTGGAATCAAGAATATGATTTTTTCTAGTACCGCGGCTGTTTATGGATTGCCCATTATGGACATTGCTTTGAAAGAAGATGCAGAGCTCAAGCCAATTAATCCTTATGGTGAAAATAAATTAGCCGTTGAAAGATATTTAGAACTAAAGTCCAAGGAAGAGGATTTTAAATATATAGCTTTGCGTTATTTTAATGTGGCAGGAGCTTATGGTGACTATGGAGAGGCGCATGAGCCAGAGAGCCATATCATTCCAATTGCTTTAGATGCTCTTCTAGGACATCGTGAGATTTTTAAATTGTTTGGTAGAGATTACAATACTGCTGATGGTACAGCCGTGCGTGATTATGTTCACGTTGTCGATCTTTGTAAGGCACATATTGCTGCACTGGAGCTTTTTAAGTCAGGAAAGGGTATTAATCAAGCATACAATCTTGGCTACAACAAGGGCTTTTCAGTATTGCAGATAGTGCGGTCAATAGAGAAAGTAACTGGTCAAGAAATCCCACTAGAATATTCAGACAGGCGTGCTGGTGATCCAGATCACTTAGTTGCTGATAACACTAAAGCTATTGCTGCTGGGTTTTTCAAGCCAGAGAGAGCTTCCATTGATAGAATAATCGAGGATGCTTTAAAGCACCGCAAAAAATTCCATGCAAACAGGTAATAATTTATTTAAATCATTCTCTTACTTAAGTTTGAGCAATGTCGTTATCATTCCGGCAACTGCTTTTGCAACGATTTTAATTGCGCAATTCTTGAAGCCGCATGAGCTTGGGATTTTACTTACTGCAGAAGCTTTTGTGGAGATGTTTTCCTTCTTTTATACAATGGGTTTCAAAAACTCTATTTTTCAATATGCTTCTAAGCATGTTGATGGTTTTAATGAGGGATTGAAAGAAGCTATGGGCAATGCTTTGCTTGTTCGTTTGCTAGTAGGTACCCCTGTTGGTTTGTTGATATATTTTATTGCCGCCAAATTCAATCCTGATCCCGTCTTAGTCAAGATTATTGGACTTTATGTTTTGATTGAATTTTTCATGAGCCTTAGTAATATATTTGGAGTGGTTAGAAGAGCCCTTGATCAATTCAAATTAATTGCAACTATCAATGCGACTAATAAAATAATCAAGCTTGGATTGATTTTTATTGTCTTTAAGTATTTCGGAGGTTTGCTTGAACTTGTTTATGCTTTTGTTTTAATGGAAGTGATCAAGTTCTTAATCTCTTTCATTGCTACAATGAATCTCATTAAACCTCGTCTCTCATTGCCGGATATCATGCCAATGATGAAGGATTCAGCACTTTATGGGATTTTTGATTTCCTTGATGGTGCACAAAATAAAGTAGATAGACTAATGATTAATTATTTTCTTGGTCCAAGCGCGGTTGCTTTCTATTCTATTCCGTCTAAGCTCAATCGTTTAATTAAGATGGTGCCTTTGTCTATCAAGCAAGTCTTTTTGCCGCAACTGCACAAAGTCAAAAGCAAAGAAGAACTGAAGCCAATACTCAGCAAGTTAGTTATGATACTTGTCATTGCTGGACTGCCTTTGTTCTTTGGTATTTATTTCTTCTCAAAACCAGTATTGGCGATGTTCTTTAATGAAGAATATCAAGCTGCAATTCAATTAGCGCCTTTGTTTGCTTTTATTGCTTTACTTTGGTTTCTCAACACTACGCCTAATATGTTGCTGGCTGCTGAGGGGGATCATAAGGGCAGAAATATAATTCAGCTTATTAGTATTCTTCTTAATATTGGGCTTAATATCATCTTTATCCCGCGCTTTGGTATCATTGGTGCGGTACAAGCAACTATTGCAGCCAACCTTACCAAGTTTGTACTTATGCAGTTGAGGTATCAAACTAAATATGCAAACAAGTAAATCACCACTGATTCATATTGGATATCACAAGACAGCATCTAGTTGGCTTCAAGCAAATTTGTTTGATGATTATGGTTTTGAGAAATATTTTTCTCAATCCGAAATAATGAAAAGAATAGTTTTGCCTAATGCTCTAGATTTTAATGCTGATGAGTTGAGAGCTTACTATGATTCTGTAGTTGGTGCTGATGATGTTTCTGTGATTAGTAACGAAAGGCTTTCTGGCAATCCACATTCTGGCGGTTATGATAGTAAAGAAATTGCTGACAGGCTTTATGCTAGTTTCCCTGAAGCCAAGGTATTGATTGTGATTCGCGAACAAGTCTCTGCAATTCTTTCTAGCTATATTCAATATATTCGCGTTGGTGGACCTTGTTCAATAGATGATTACTTGAACCCTCCAAAGCGAAGCTTGTCTGTCTTGCCTTTGTTTGATTTTGAGCATTTTAATTACTTGCGTTTGGTTCGTTATTACTATGAGCTTTTTGGTCCTGAGAGAGTTTTGGTTTTGCCTTTTGAAAAATTTAAAGAGAGTCCTGTTGATTTCTGTTCAAAGGTCACTAGCTTTGTTGATTTGCCTGAGCCTCAATTAGCTGATGTCAAAGTTGCTAATAAAAGAATCTCGACTTTGAGTTCGATGTTTTTAAGACAGAGCAATAAATTATTTGCAAAATCAAGGCTCAATCCTGCTGCATTCGGCAAGAAGCAAAATCGTTTGATGACTGGTTCTGGGGAGGGTGGTTCGTACCAGAAGATACTTGCAATGGATGCTTTGATACCCAAGTCTGTGCATAAATTCTTTGATAAGAGATTGCGCGAGATTATTGAAGCGAAAGTTGGAGATAGGTATAAAGAAGCTAATGAAGAACTGACTGAATTGACCGAGCCGGAGATGTTTAGGGATGGTAAACAAGTGAAATCTTCTGAGCATCAACTGGAGCCCCGTAAGCATCATGATGAGCGTAACGAAGTTGTCGGAGCTTCATCGCGAGCGACTCTAGTGCATGTCGGTTATCATAAGACCGCCACGACTTGGCTGCAGCATAACTTGCTGAATAATCCAGAACTTGGTTTTAAAAGATATATTTCTAAAGATGAGATTCGAGACAAGATCATTGTGCCTAATGCTTTAGATTTTGATGCCCCGAAACTGAGGGCTTGGTATGAGTCTGTAGTTGATGATGCCTATCTTTCTGTTGTCAGTAGCGAAAGAATTTCTGGACACCCGCACTCAGGAGGCTTTGACAGTAAACAAAACGCTGATAGGATCAAAGCTGTTTTCCCAGATGCCAAGATTTTAATAGTGCAGAGAGAACCTGTTGATGCGATTCTTTCTTCATACCTGCAGTATGTCAAAACCGGTGGTGTTTGTAACTTAGATGATTATATTCAGCCACCTGCTCGTAACTTACCTATTTTGACGGCTTTTGATTTTGAATATTTTAACTATGCTAAGTTGGTTGGTTATTATAACGATCTTTTTGATGATGTTTTAGTTTTGCATTACGAGGACTTTATTCAAGACCCTAAGAGCTTTTGTCTTAAGATCACTAATTTTGCTGGAGCAAAATCACTTGAAGAGCTGCCGTTTAATAAGGTACGCAATAAAGGCTTGTCGTTTATGAGTTGTTTTTGGCTCAGGCAATTTAATAAATTATTGAGCAAGACTAGGCTCAATCCAGCTGGTCTAGGTTTAAACGCTTTGCAGAAACAGATTGCTAGATTATTAATTGCTCTTGATGGATTGTTTCCAAAGAGTTGGAATAAGGCTTTTAAGCAGTCGATGAAGGATTATATTCGAGCAAAAGCCGAATTTGACTAGACTAAAGAGATTTTAAATCATCTTTTCAAAGTATTTAATTGTATTTAACTGGTCATTAATATTGACTTGTTAATTGTTTTGTAGAGGAATGATAACGAGTATGCAAAAAAGTTTTTTGATGAAAATAAGCCTAGTAATCTCTTGTATAGGGTTTTCTTGTTTGGCAGTATTGGCTGACGATAAAGTCAGTATCGGCAATGGAGCCGAAGCGACAGTCAATGGCGCTATTGCTATAGGGCTTCATTTTACAAACAACAAAGCTAATAGTCTTGCAGTTGGTTTTAATAGTGATACTCCTAG
>JABHOV010000106.1 GCA_018695135.1 Candidatus Melainabacteria bacterium
CAATCTGAGCTTGATAGCAAGCTTGAGGATTTGCAGATAGGGTCTATTGAATCAGTTACAGTCATAAATAGATCAATAGAAGGCAGGGCAAGTCAAGTCTTACTAAATGGAATTGATGGTTCTGTGACTTTGACAGGTGAAGAGTTTCGACACCAATTGAGTTTACGAAGTACCGATTTTAGGATTGGTTTTGGTCAAGCGAAACTAAGAATTAGTGGTTTTGGTTTTGGACACGGGATTGGCATGTCTCAATATGGCGCTAAGGCTTTTGCTGAAACAGACAAAAACTACCAAGAAATTCTTGGACATTATTATACTGGTGCTCGGTTAGTTTCTAAATAGCAAGAGTAGTATTGACTTGAGATGCAGCAGGGGCTGTTGTTGGGACCTGAGCTACTTGAGGAGTGTCTTTTCTAAGTTTGGCTAGCATTGCTTTAGCAGCACTTATCAATCCTTCGCCAAGAATTGTGAGCATATTTGGCATCTCTTTCATTCTTGCTGTTAGCGCATCTTGTTCAAGAGTTGCATTTTGCTGCATTATTTGTCCGAAGGCAGGTGCAAGTTTTTCTATTACTGTTGCAAACATAGCTTCAGGACCTTGTGGATCATTCGTTGCTTGTGCATTAACTACTTGCTGATGTGCTTGAGCTAATTCAGGACTGATTGCTTTACTTAAGTATATAGAGCGAGCTTGTTGAATAGTTGCTTCCGTATTCTTTGCGTCAGTTTGTGATTTGATTGCTTCTACCGTTGCGGCTACCACTGGGTCAGCGTTTGCTGCACCATTGACGTCAGCATTGTCAGCATAAGTGATAAATTGAGGATTTCCCAAGAGACTGGTAATTTTTGCAGTGAGAACTTGCTCTAGTTGAGGAAGCTGCTCTAGTGCGGCTTTCAGTTCAGCACTAATTTCTGAACTGCTGTCGCCACCAAAGAAACCTGCTAACGGAGATTGTGCAATTAGGTTTTGAATGAAAGCCATTGGATCATTTGCTTCAGGGTTTTCAGGTTTGATAGCTTGAAGGCTTGTTAAGTAGTTAGCCAAAGCTTGTTCTATATTGGCTACTGGTTCAGCTAATTGTTGAGCTACTGGAGCTTGTGTTGGTAGAGCAGTTTGCGAGAAATCATCACTTGCTGTAAAATGGGTTTCTTGATTATGACTTGCGTTTACAGGTACAGGATTTTGTGCCTGGTTTGTATTGTGAACTGCACTTAGATTATTTTGTATTGAAGCTGCCGTTAAGTTTGGCTCTTGGTTCATTAGACTGGTGTTAATTACAAATGCTTGCTTTGGATCTTCTATAGTAGTCTGATTTCTTTGAGCTGCTGGAATTGCTTGGCCACTGACATTTTGATTAATTGCTGACATTATTATTTCTCCTAAATCCCCGAACACGTAAAGTATTATAGCAGGTTGACAGGAAAAGCTCCAAAAAAAGACTAGACCCCAGTCATTACTAGGATCTAGCCACCAGGAGTGTGCTCCAAGGAGCCTGACATGACCTAGGTTCCAAGTGCCCTAAGTCAATCTCTTGCTAGTTAGGCAGTTTGAGGAGAGCTCGCTCCAGGCTTTGTCGCTGTTTTCTCCGCGCCTCCCAAACTAGTAAGAACATCATTCACAATTGAACTAAATCTATTTGCCATAGCTGGGGCTGTTGATTTAAGATCCTGTGAAAAACCATTGACCGTTGTTTGAACGGCATTCATAACTGAATTGCTTGCTTGTTTCTGTGCATCATTAACAAATTCTTTGGCGTGATTAGTTGCTGTTCTTGCTTTATCTGCGTTAATCCAACCTGATTTAAGTATTGGGTTAACTCTTTTCCAGCTTTTGCATAGACCAGCAATTAGATTTACGACAGTTGTACTTTCTTTACCAGTAGCCTTTTGAACACAATTGGCAATTCTTTTGTCAATAGCTCTTGTAACTAATTTGACTCTTGCTTGAGAGTTAGCACTATCCAAAAGTCTTGCTGCACATCTTTCTTCCCTTCTAGTTTTTGCCTGTGCAGGATCTTTGGGTTCATGTTCTTGAGCTGTCCTTGCTGATCTAATTATGCTACTGGTGTGACTACCAAAGATGATTTCAGCGCTATCTAGAATTCCTTCAAAGTCTGATCTAGTATGGTATAGCGGCTTAGCTTCTGCTTCTCCTGCAATTTCATCCATTAGAAGATCTTTCAAGCTTTCGTTTGGGTTCTTTTGATTTCTCTTGGCAAAAGCTTGCTCGACCAAGTCAGCATTAAAATCTCGATCAATATTCTGAGCAAGTAATCCTCTGTAGTTTTGGTATGCATTTACAGCCCTTTCGATTTTGGCAAAAGATGGAGCTGATCTGAATGCTTGAATTCCATCCCATATTAAACCGGGTGGGAAAATAAAGTAACTTATTTTTCTTGCTTTGCTATTGAACTGATTCAAAGGGTTATTTAAAAGACGTTTCATTGCTTTAATGTCTTTTTCATTAATGTCTTTGAAGGCGGCACTTAACTCATCAACTAATTGTTTTTCTTGGGCATGATCATAATGAAAATCATTTGCTTGTGATTCGTTTGGATTTTGTTTTTGATCTTGCTGGTCTCTGTTTTGTTCTTGAGATCTTTCTCCTTTCTCAAGACTTGCAGTAGCAAGTTCAACATGGTCAGCCTCGGCTGTTTTTGCTTTGTGGCCAATATCATCAACAGTCAAGTCTCCTGAATTCAATGCTGCTGTTCTATCAAATTGCCAGTTATTTACTTGATGATGCAAGCCGATTTTGTCGACTAATTGACTTGCATCATGCATTTGAGTGCTAGATTGATCATTAGACTCACTGCATAAGCCCCCTTTATCTGTACTAACGGAACTAGTGCTCTGCACCGTTCCGACTTTTTTTGTGTCGACATCACTAGCAAAACTTAGTTTTGCAGGATGTCTAATACTAATTGAGCTTACACCTGGTATATTAGATGTGCTTCCCTGTGCTTGGTTTAAACCAAGTGTTTCTATGTTTGTCATTACCCATTCCTCCCAGAATCGATTATTTGTACTTGGATTATCTGAAACCGGAAACGATACGCTAGTTTTGTTTACGGTATGCAAATAGCGCCATTGCTATTTGTTGTCTTACAGATCTCCTCCACTCCTGGTAATGAAACCTATGGACACATTAAAGCATAGTCATGACCTATAAAGCAAGCTTATTGAGACTAATTCTCAATAAAATTTCTTTAATCTTTCTTTTATGATTAACACCGGGTCGTAACGGTGTAACGTAACGTTACGCCGTTATCACCCGGTGTTGATAACGTAACGCTTTGTCGTGACGCAATACTGTAACGGTGTTAGCCTAAAATAATTGGATTATCAGGCACAAGCAATCATCCTCAAAACATATCGACTGGGAGAAGTCGATAAGATTTTACATCTATATAGTAGGCAACACGGACCGCTAAGAGTAGTTGCCAAGTCGGCTTATAAAATCAAAAGCAAAATTGGTGCAAAAGCACAAGTACTTAATTGCCTTGATTTGATTTTAGCTACGGGGCGCAATTTAGACATCATCAAAGAAGCAAGCCGAATAGATAATTTTGCAGCAATTAATTCAAACTATTCCGCTTTGAGTTTGTCTTACTTGATGGTAGATATTCTTGACCATATTGCAATTAGTGATGATCAATATCAAGAACCTTTTGATTTATTGTTTAATCATTTAAAACAAATGAATCAAATCTCAATGGGGTCAGATGTCGATCAAGAAGAATTAATGCTAGCTGCAAGTGCCCGTTACCTTTGGCGATTAATTAAAATCCTTGGTTATAAGCCTGAACTGGATCACTGTAGTCTAAGTCATAAAAAAAGAGCTACTAATCAGATACCACAATATTTCGATTTCGCTAATGGCTCTATAACCAGTTCTATGGCAAGATCTAATAGCCTTGAGCAGAACCCTTATCAAGATCAAATTCAAGAAATGAGACCAGGGGTTTTTAAAGTCTTGCACTATTTTAATTTGCTTGATACTTATAATCAGGATTTAAATGCTCAAACGATTTTGATGCAATTGAACTCAATGAATGATAGATCAAGGTCTTTGAATAATAGTCTTGCTTTTTTGCAAAAACACCTAAGCTTTATGATTCATAAAGAATTCAAGTCTTGGAAATTAGTAGATGAATTATTGAATCCACAATTAGCCGAAGTCGCCTAGGCTATATAGCTGATATTTAGGACAGACATCCTGCAAAACGTAGTTTTGCTAGTGATGTCGACATGAAAAAGGTCGGAACGGTGCAGAGCACTAGTTCCGTTAGTGGAGGAAAACATGATTTACGCAAGAAGTTTAATATGAACTGTTGATTTGATAATTGATTAAATTGGGTTAGTAATTCCTATGAGGACAGGACCTATTCTCTTTTTAACAACATTGGTTTTAGTTGTTTTTGTAAGCAGTTTTGTTATTGCAAGTCCGAATGGCGAATCTTCACAAAAGCCTTTTCATCTTAAATTATTTGATATGGGCAGAGAAATACTTAATGTTGCTCTTGAATATGATTTGAGCGGAACTTTTAATATTACGAGTGAGAATCTTGCAGAGCTTAATTCAGGCAAAGAACATGTTGAAAGATACATTAATGGCTTCAAAAATGAGATTACTGAACTAGGAGATGATATTTCAGGTATTGATGATAGAGCCTATGGTATCGCCTCTAATGTCAAAGCTTATCAAGGTCGTATGGACAATATGATTGAGCAAGTAGGCAAAGAAGCCAAGATTGCTTCTGCTGATACGCTTGATAAATACCAAAGCGGCAAAGTAGACGTGGCAGTGACCAAGTACGAAAACAACGTACCAATACAAAAAGATATTTTCACACATTCCAAAGAACTATATAGCGATAAAGATGATCCTAATAGCTTTGGTGTTTTACCAATCTAATACTTCGCTTCAAGACACTTTGTCTTAGCGCAAAACCCTTGCTATAATTAGCTGTATGAAACTCATCTGGGCAATTCTTAAAAACATTCTCACTACTATTATTTTCTGGGGGATTATTGCTGCGATAGTTTTTTATGGCTGGAATTTATTTAAAAAGAAACGAGAAGGCAGAACTTTCACTGTTAGTTTTGATCATATAGAAGGACTTTCTAAAGGAGCTCCAATTTATACTCAAGGTGTCAAAATTGGTAAAGTCATTGATATATTTCCTTTGGGTAACACTACTGACTTGGCAGTCAAAGGTTTGATTACCAATAAAGATTATTCAGTACCAAACACTGCAGTTGGTGCCAGTATCGTAAGTGATATTGAAGGTGGCGGTGGTAAGATCCTGGAGATTGCAACTCGTCTCAGTAGTCTTGAGCCTGAACATATTTTAATGGGTAAGAAACGTGCTTTTAATAAAACTGCAACGAGTCTAGCAAAAGGACAGAGTCCGTTTACTGCAAAACACGCCATGAGATTAATGCGCGACTTCTTTCAGATGTCTAAAGACTCGAGTCTGACTATGCTAAAGGCCTTTAAATCAGAAAAGAGTGAAAGATATAGAGAAGAGGTTGGTAATAGAGTTAATAACACTATTACTAGTTTGGAGTATGGAACTGTCAAAGCTGATGTTGCAAATCAAATCCATGAATTAAATAAGGAAATCAAGAACTTTGAAGCAGGTGTTGATAAAGAAGCCCAAATGGAAAAAGCAATTCAACACAATGCTCAGGCATTGAGAAACACTATCAATTCTTTTGGTACTTTACAAGGTATTTATAAAAAACACTAGATTTACTCTATAATGTCCAATAACTTTGTTATGCAATTCCTCGTTGGTGTTAACCAACGTCGGGAACGACCTACGGTCTCTTGCATGCCTAGTTCTTGAACATTCTAAAGCAAAATCCCTATTCAGTTAAAAGATTGATCGTCATTGAGAGCATATGATGGTTGTGGCAAGCCCATGACATTAAAGCACTACTTAGACCCATCATGGACCGAAGGTCCATGATGTGAAGCGTGGCAATTTAAGGTAGAGACAAAGACTGTCCACTAGATTGCTTCGCCCTATGGTTTCGCAATGACTGGTTAGTTTAAAAACTTCATTCTTGATTCGATCCCATCAATTGAAGATTTGAGATGACCACCATAGCTGTGCTTTATCTGTGAGAGATTCTCGTCATAGCTTAATCTCTGTGCTTCTTTTGCATAAGCAAAGTATGCAAAGTCACCAGCGTTATAGGCATGTGACCCTATCGCTGAAGAGCTAAAAATCTTGTTGCCGTTTTTGCTATAGGTCTCTTGACTAATTAATGAGCCATATTGAAAGTATCTAGTGAAGTTGAGGATTTCACCAGTGGCACTTTCTGCTTGAAATACTAAGATCTCATTGTCTTGGTTTAAAATAAATTTGTGTTTGATGTCTTTGATCTGAACGGTTAATTCTTTATCTGAGCTAAGTATACTGTCATCATTCACAGTTGCGATTCTTGCATTGGCAGGAAGTTTGCCACCATAGAAACTAAGTATGCGTGACTCTAAATCATCACTGAGCAAAGGAATTGCAGTGTCTGAGTCATAAGCTACTTGTAATTCTTTGTCTTGGTTTTTGTAACTAAGTGTGGCAATGTTACTATTTTTCTTAGCTTCAAAGTCTATATCAGTAATCTTGTAGAGATCTTGTTCTTTTTTAGAAACACCATCACTAAAAATATTATTCAAAACCATGTCTTGAATATCTTTGGCGTCAGGAATGGTCATAAAAATCACTGAATCTAGTAAACCTCCACCAGCTCTTGCAACTACTTGAAAAACTACACTTGAACCATCCGGTGAAACATCAAAAATAGGATTGATTTCTTTGACAACTGCAGAGTCAACTAATTCAACAACTGCTTTGTCATAGTCGCCAGTTTCATATGCTTGAAGATCCATCAAACTAAGACTTTGATGTTGCTCTTTGCCAAGTTTGTATGAATCAATGCGAAAGGCATAATTGGGATTAGATTTGGCTTGAGTCCAAGAATCCGGGACTGTGATGGGTCCTTGGTTGATCGCTTGGGCCGCAATTGGTGCAACGCAGCATAATATCAATGCAAGAAAATAACGAAACATATAATAAGCTCTCCTGTGTTTGGGCTAGGTCAGATAACCTATGAATGATATGCACAGCTTTGGTTAAGAGAGCTTTAAGAAGCTTGATATAATAAACAAAGAAGATGAAAGAAGCAATTAAAACAATCATTTTACCGGTATTTCACATCATCCAAAAAACCCTTAGTGTTTTTAAAAACCATGTTTTACCTGTAGATTCAAAGAAAAGACCTACAGGTACTACTAGTTATAAAATATTTTGTGAAGAAGAAATTACAGCCGGATATGAGCATTTCAAGAAGTATTTTTATAAGGCGATCTTCTTAGAAAGAGAAAAAATACGTGAATATGCAATCAAGCAAGCTCTCCGGAACGATATTGAGCAAACAAGTCAGTATCTCGAATTTGGAGTTTACACTGGTAGTTCTGTTAATAAATTTGCTCAATACCTTAAAGGTAGACCAATTTACGGCTTTGATAGTTTTAGGGGATTGAGAGAGGATTGGGTTGGTCATGAATTATCCTTTGGTACTTTTGATTTGGATGGTAAGGTTCCCAAATTGAACAAGAACGTAATCCCGATTAAAGGATGGGTACAAGACACTTTACCTGGCTACTTACAAGAGCATCAACCAAAGATCCAGTTTGTTCATATGGATATGGATACTTATGAAAGTACCAAGTTCGTTTTGGAAAATATCAAGCCTTTTCTATCAAAAAACTCGATAATTATTTTTGATGAATTGTACAATTTTGCAGGCTGGAGAGTTGGTGAATACAAGGCTTTGACAGAAGTCTTTGAAGAAAACGAATACAAGTTTTTGGCTTTTGCCAAGTCCAGTGCACAAGCTGTGATTCAAGTGCTTTAGTGGAGGTAAATATTGCTTTTTACTGAATTTGACTTTTGGATATTTTTCCCTATCGTGATGCTTGGACTTTGGTGCAATAGGACATTGATTGGCAGTCTTAAAATACAGAATTATTTATTGTTAATATCAAGTTATATTTTCTATGGATATTGGGATTGGCGTTTCTTGATATTGATTATATTTTGTACGCTTCAGACTTATTACTTAGCTGGGGCGATGAGTGACAAAGAGGATAGCAAGTTTAGAAACACAAGACTCTTGTGGATTAGTGTTTTGCTCAATCTGGCAATCCTTGGCTATTTTAAATACGCCAATTTCTTTTATGCTGAAGCTGCCAATCTCTTTAAACAGTTTGGCTATGCTGGATCAACTTCAACATTGAATATCCTTTTGCCCGTGGGGATATCCTTCTATATCTTTCAGTCCCTTACCTATATTATTGATGTATATCGAGGGCAACTCAAAAAAGAGCCTTCCTTGGTCAATTACGCGACCTATATTGCATTCTTCCCTCAATTGGTTGCTGGTCCTATTGAAAGAGCTGCTAATCTATTACCGCAATTTACCAGTTTGAGGCAGGTCACGGAGAAACAAATATATCAAGGAGTTCGTTTGATTATTTTTGGTTTGTTTCTCAAGGTTGTGATTGCTGATAGCTTGGCAGCTGTTGTTGATGATATTTTTGCTTGGTATGAAAATTTTAATGGTGGAGTGCACGCACTTGGTGCAATTTATTTTGCGGTGCAAATCTATGGAGATTTTTGTGGTTATTCAATGATTGCAATTGGTGCCGCCAATTGCATGGGCTTTCGTTTGATGACCAACTTTGATACACCTTATTTTTCTTGTTCTATTCAGGAATTCTGGCGGCGCTGGCATATATCGTTGAGTATTTTTTTTAGAGACTATCTCTATATTCCGCTTGGTGGCTCACGAGTATCAGAAGCTAAAATATTACGCAACTTGATATTGGCTGCTACGATAAGCGGTTTGTGGCATGGAGCCAATTGGACTTTTATTGTTTGGGGCTTTTTGCATGGAGTTTTACTGGTGATTCAACGTAAATTGAATCAATATCTTTCTATACCAGAATCAATTACCAAACAGGGTATTACTGGATTCTTGTTTAAAATCTCTTCTTGGGCTTTAACATTTAGTTTGGTCGCTCTTCTATTAGTTGTGTTTCGTAGTGAGACAGTGTTGGATGCTTTTGTTTATATCAAAGAGATCTTCTTTCATTTCAAAATGCCGGATTATCATGTGAAATCTCTCAGCTTCGTGTTTATGATGTTTGTGGGTGATTGGATTTTGCTTAAGAATAATAGGCTTGAAAAGAATATAACGAATAGTAAAGTCTTGGACTATCTTGTTTTTACCATTTTAACTCTACTAACTATAGATGCGTTTGTTGTCAATAATTCAAGGGACTTTATATATTTTCAATTTTAATGAGATTCTTTTTTACTATTCTAATTACTACAGTGATCACAAGCCTTGTCTTTGTGTCTATATCGTCGTTGATTCCTTTATCAGAGATAGAACAAGCGAATCATCTGATGTGCATCCCCTTAATCCAGAAGAGATTAAAACAGAGTAGGGGAAACAATCGAATCATTTTATTAGGCGGTTCTTCCATGGGACTTGGTGTTTCAGCTAAAATGATAAGTCAAAGAACAGGTATCCAGACTTGGAATACAGGTTTGCATGCCGGTATCGGTTACAAGAATATTTGGGATCTATACAGTGACAATTTTGACAAAGCCAAAGATATCATCGTCATCTCGCCTGAAACTGCGATGGTGACAAGGACAGGTAGACCTCTCAATGTTGCCGTTTGTGAAATGAGTACTTTGAAATTGACAAATTGGAAAACAAATCTACTTTGTGCTGGACGACATAGTAAGCGGGTAATGAAAAAATGGACAGGTTGGGGAGATACCAAGTGGAATTACCGCAAGCAAGACTTTGATGAATTGGGAGATTATTCAGTTGAGCTTTTGCCGAAGCCACCATCTGGGCGATTAGCTCTTAAGTGCGACCCTATGCCATCAGGTAAACAGCTTGATGACTACTTGGGCTTTTTTGAAGAGAAACAAGAACTTGGTTATAACATACTATATATACCGAGCATTACATATAAAGCCGCTTGTTTAAGTTCTCTAGCTCGGATCTTGGAAATAAATAAAACTCTGACAGAAGCTTTTGGTTCAAAGCTTCCTGATGATTACCCGTATCTTTTAGAAGAGAAGTATTTTATGGAGACCTTGCATCACCTCAATCCAGAAGGTAGGAGGATTAAGACAGAAGCCTTTCTTGAATTCATAAAAGCCAGATTAGCTACTACTCAACAGTAACGGATTTAGCTAAATTACGCGGCTGGTCAACATCTTTGCCAAGCTCTTCAGCTATATAGTAAGCCAAGAACTGTAATGGAATAGTTGCAATGATTGGACTTAAAAACTGGTCGATGTTAGGGATTCGAATGACTTCATCGAAAAGACCAGTCACATCTTGATTGTCGTCACAAGCAATTACTAATGACGGTGATTTGCGGGCACGAGCTTCTTCAGCGTTGCTCAAGGTCTTTTCATAGAGGCTATGTTCAAACTTGGACTTGCCGTCTATTGCAATTGTAAGTACTGGTACGGATTGGTCAAGAATTGCAATTGGTCCATGTTTCATTTCGCCACTAGGGTAGCCAGTTGCATGAATATAACTTAGTTCCTTGAGTTTGAGTGCACCTTCAAGTGCAATTGGATAATTAATTCCGCGACTCAAAAACAAAAAATCTCTATAGTTTGAGTATTTGATAAATTGCTTTTTGTAGTCTTCTGCTCTTTCGATTACTTGATCAATAATTAGTGGCAATGATCGCAAGCCTTGTTTGATCTCGGTCAAATCTATTTCTGTTCTATCTTCTGCAATTTTGATTGTAAGAAAATAAAGCGCTAGAACTTGCGAGACAAAAGCTTTGGTAGAAGCGACTGAGACTTCAATACCTGCTGGAGTTACGTAGTTATTGGGGCTAGTCAGGTCATAGATTGCCGAGTCAGATTTATTGGTGATAGCCATTATTTGGGCGCCGGCATTTTTGGCATTGTTGATGGCTGCAAGTGTGTCAGCAGTTTCACCTGATTGACTAATACCAACTACAAGATCATTAGCGCCAACAATAACTTGTTTGCTGGCATATTCGCTTGCCACTTCTACGTCAACAGGGACTCTTGCCCAAAGCTCGATGAGGTATTTGCCGATGAGTGCAGCGTGATAGGCTGAGCCGCAAGCAACAAAAACAATACGGTTGATTTGTTTGAAATCAACATCTAATTGCTCAAAGCCAGTGATTGGCTTAGTTGCGTTAGCAAGGCATTGGTCTAGCATTAAGCTAGTCACAGCAGGTTGTTCGTGGATTTCTTTTACCAAGAAGTGTTTGTAAGGACCCTTCTCTTGAATAGAAGTGTTTTGTACCAGATGGTGCACTTCGATTTTGGCTTCATTGCCATAAAGATCTTCAAGGATTATTTTCGTCTCAGTGATTTCAGCGAGTTGCTGGTCTTTGAGTTTGAGTACTTTGTTGGTGTATTGTAAAACAGTACTACTGTCACTAGCGACATAGTTCTCTTCTTCACCTATTCCAATTACAAGTGGTGACTGGTTTTTGGCGACAAGTAATTTGTTTTGATCTTTGACCAAGATTACCACAGCGTAGCTACCTTCAAGCCGGTTCATTACTGCTCTTAAAGCATCTAAGTCAGCTTTACCTGCTCTCTGTTTTGCAAAAAGATGGGTGATAACTTCAGTGTCTGTTTCGGTTCTAAATTGAATTCCTTCAGCCTCTAGTTCTTGTTTGAGGCTAAGATAGTTTTTGATGATGCCATTGTGCACCAGTGCGATATTCGCTTCAGTATCCTGATGTGGGTGAGCGTTAGTGTCGTTGGCGATACCGTGAGTTGCCCAACGAGTGTGACCAATACCACAAGTACTGGTCTCTAAGGCGAGATTGATTTTTTCAGCTACGTGAGAATTGAAATTAGAACTTACAGAATTAGTAACTAGAGCTGGTGCCTTAAGACTTAAGATCTTTTCTTCAAGTCTTGCAATTTTGCCTGCAGATTTAACTAGTTCGATTTTGGAATTGTGTAGCACGGCGATGCCAGATGAGTCGTAACCTCTGTATTCAAGGGAACGAAGACCATCTATTAAGAGATCTTTGGCATTCTTTTTACCGATATAAGCAACAATCCCGCACATAGGAGCTTAATTATAGCAAATTGTCTTACAGATTGTAATTGCTTGTGCTAGAGCTGATTATTCCTCTTGTTTCTCAGGATATTTAACCCTCTCATGGTTCTGTGATTTCCAGACATTAAAGAAGCAAATGGCTATTTTATCCAAGTCTGCTTGAGTTAAACCTGAGTCATCAAGTTCACCCTCTTTAAAGCGAGCACTAATGATTTTGTGGATCATTTTCTTAGCTTCTGTTTCATCAGCTAGATCTTTGATACTTCTTAATGCTGCTTCACTACTATCAGCAATCATGGCAACACCAGTTTCTCTGGTATTGGGTTTTGGTCCTGGGTATCTATAGTCACTAGCCTTGACACTTCGTTTGCCGAATCTTTCTATTGCTTGATGATGGAAGAAGTTGGTGATAGTGGTACCTTGATGCATTGGAATAAAATCAATAATTGCTTGAGGTAAATGATATTTGCGAGCGAGCTTAATACCTTCTGGTACATGAGCAAGGATTATCTCTGCAGATTTCTTTGGATCATCGAGAGTGGTATGAGGGTTGGGCTTGCCAAGTGTGTTTTCAATAAAGTAATCAGGTGCGTGCATCTTACCGATGTCATGATATAGCAAGCCGACACGAATCAATTCAGTATTGAGTCCTAGGGCATTACTAGCTTCTTCAGACAGCCTTGATACATTGAGAGAGTGTTCGTAAGTTCCAGGAGCTTCTTCTTTGAGTTTTTTGAGAAGTGTTTGGTTTGGATTAGAAAGCTCTGCTAACTTAAATGGGGTATAGAGTTTGAGACCCGCTTCAAGGTAAGGAAGAGCGGCTAGTGAAATGAATCCAGAAGCAACAGCACTAATCACATAGAAAGCTCCAACAATCATAACCGTCGAGACATCAAAGTCTTCAACAGCTAGCATTAAAGTAGCAAGGAAAGTCAGTACTTGAGCGATAGCAATCTTGGTACCCGCATTAGTTAGGTCTTCTCTTTGATGCGCTTCTTTAACTAAGAAGATTGCATAAATAGAACCAACCAATTGAGGCAAGACTTGCCAGAAGTTCATATCAACGGTTTTTGCTAAAAAGAACGACATAAACACTACTATGATCCCTGCCATGCTTGGTGCATAGAAGACTGTCAGCAAGATCGATACAGTGGCAAGCGGCGCCAGGGCTAATTTGTCAACACCCCAGATAGAGATAGCATCAATAATTACAAGTACGCTAGTTGGCACTAAGAACATCATTACGACTTGTTGAATAGAGTACTGTCTGAATTTGGTGATGATATTAAATAAGATCGTGAGTAAGACCATGACTGCAATGATGGTGAAGTTGTTATAAATCTCGTCCCAATCTGTTTGTGGGTTGAGCATGCCAAGTTCTTGAAGGTAATAGTAGTTTTGTGGTTCTACCACCTTACCTTTGGAAGCGAGCAAGGCACCTGGCTTCAAGTTAACGATCACTTCTTGCACGGAGTCCATCGCCTCTTGTTCAAGAGTTTTGAGTTTACCCCAGTCTATTTCTATATTGGGTGAAGTTGATCTTATGATTAATTTGCGAATTAGATCAAGTTCTACCAAACCAATTTCAGGGAACAAAATTTTGATATTTTCTTTGATTTTGGATCGTGGCATCCCTCTTACTAAACCAAGATCAAGGATTTTCTTTTGTACGGTAAAGGCAGTTGCAAACAGTAGTTCAGGGTTTACCCGACTAACATTGTCAAAGAAGGACTTACCAAGTGCTGTGATTTCTTCTTGTTTTCTTTTGTTTAGTTCTCGCTCTTTACTTAAGCTACCAAAAAATATCTTTGCTTCAATCTCTGTCATTGAATTTAATTCATTAAGCTGAGCTGGGTTGCTGATGACTTCAGCAAGATTGGTACTAAGAAGTACTTGATTGAACTTCTCATCATTCATCGCCAGTAAAGCGATTTGTGAGCCTAGGCTTATTTTTGAATTGAGCGGGTCAGGAAGAGGTTTAGTGACTGTGCGTTCTTCTCTGATTGTGTGTATTATAAATTTGAGATTGTCGAGGCTTTGTTTAAAGGCTTCAAAATCAACAGTGAGGATCTCTCTATTGATTGAGCTTTTAAGTGCTGAAGCCTTGGCTTTTTGTTTAGCTTCGTTGGTTGCAACTCTATCTAAGACATTGACTTCTTTATCAAGAACAACAGTGACTGGACTAGGTAAGTTGAGTTTGATGGTTGGCTTATACCAAGAGCGGATACTCACTAGAGCTGTTACTGAAACTATTCCAATTGCCACAACTATTGCAATGAGAGTATATTTTGCTAATTTAGAGTCAGTGTTTAGATTCATGTCGCTACATATAAGGATGCCACATAAGTCTTGAAAGCTCAACATACATTGACAAAATAATGTCTTTTGAGGTGCTAACATTGTTTGCAGTTGGAACATGGCTTATAAAGAAGAACATCTTGCATATATTCTTGAAGATCTTGAGCAAAAACCTCGGGATATTATTGCTATTGTCGGTCCAACTTGTACCGGTAAGACTGATTTGTCCTTAGCTTTAGCACAAGAGCTCAAGCTACCTATCATTAATGCTGATAGTCGTTTAATTTTTGCGGAGATGAATATTGGTACAGCTAAGCCAAGTGATGCGGAGCTTGGATTAATTCAACACTGTTTAATTAATATCAAGAAACCAAATGAGCAATATTCGGCTGGTGCTTATCGAGATGATTTTGATATTTGTCTGAAAGAACTAGGTGGTAGAGCTATTGTTGTTGGTGGTACTGGCCTCTATTTAAGATCTGCACTTGATAACCTTGATATGCCAGATATTGGTAGAGATATTGAATTGAGAGAAGAGCTTAAAGCTATGGAGCTAGATGTTTTAACTAAGATGCTCGACCAGTTTGATCCTCAAGCACGTGAGGATGTTGATATGAAAAACAAAGTGCGAGTAATTCGCGCTATTGAGATTGTCAAATTGAGCGGTAAGCCACTCTCCCAGAACCGTTCAAAAAAAACAGAAAATAGATACGATGCGGCTTACTATGGGCTTAATTTCAAAAACCGCAAAACCTTATATGATTTAATTAACAAACGTGTCATTAAAATGATCAACAAAGGTTTGATACATGAAGTGGAAGCTCTGGTTGAAAAATATGGTGTGACGGATACTTTAATGGGCACTATTGGATACAAGGAGATGATTGGTTATTTGCAAGGTCATTATTCTATAACTGAAGGACGTAAGATGATCCAAAAGAAAACAAGGGTCTATGCCAAGAGGCAAATGACATGGTTTAATCAGAATCCTAATTTGAGGTGGTTGTATCATGATTAGCCGTCATTGCGAGGAGCATAGCGACGCGGCAATCCAGAAAATTTTATTCATTGCCGACGATATTGAATGCTTTATCACTAATCACGACAGTACGTGGGTGATGATGAAAGCTGCACATCATTTGGGAGATGAGGTCTCATACGCACTTGCTGAAGATCTTCAAGAAGATGGAAGCTCTTACTGTTTGACTTTAAGTGATGAGTTTTTTGTTAAGCAAGAAGGGCAGTTGTTGGTACTGGATCAGCTTAGCAAGGACTCTAAAACAAGTTTGCAGCTTGATGATTTTGATTATATATTTATGCGCAAAGATCCTCCTGTAGATGATGAGTACAAGCGTGAATGCGAAATTATGGCTCAATGTACAAAAGCCAAGGTGATTAATAATCCGAATTCATTAATTGAACTCAATGAGAAATTGATGATCTTGAATTTTCCTGATTTGATTATTGAGACTATTGTTACTGATGAGATCTCTGAGATTGAGGCTTTTGTAAATAAGCATGGCAAATTAGTAATGAAGCCGCTTGATGGCTTTGGTGGCGCGGGGATCAGTTTGCTTGAGCTTGACCGTCATTGCCAGGATGAGGGACGAAGCAATCTAATGCATGCCTTGAATCTAGCCATTGGATTGCCGCGCGCCGATGGCGCTCGCAATGACAAAGTCATGTTGCAAAAATATATTCCTGACATTAAAATACAAGGTGACAAACGTATCATCGTTGTTAACGGTGAGCCAATCGGTGCTCTCTTGCGTATCCCGCCAGAGAATGACTTTAGAGCCAATCTTGCAGTAGGCGGTTCTTATGCTAAGCATGTGATGAGTGATAGGGATAGAGAAATCTGCGCCAAGATCAAACCATTCTTGCTAGAAAACGGAATCTACTTTGCCGGAGTTGATTTGATTGGTGACTATTTAACTGAAATCAATATCACTTCACCTACTTGCCTGCAGGAGATTAATCGAGTTGAGGGGCTTGAGGGCAAGGAAGGGATTGAATATCAGTTGATGGCAGAAATTATTTAACACTTTACTATACTCCGGAAAACGCATCTTATTTCGGAGTAGATGACGAAATAAGATGCGTTTGGCTAGATATAAATTAATCCCAAAGTTAGAGAATTGGTCAATTTTTCTTTAGATACAATAGGCTAACATCCGCAATCCTAGCCCCTGCAAGCCCGTCACCATATGGCTGCAAGCCTTCTTTGATCATTGAATTATACACTGCTGGATCATTGACGAGTTCCAAAATCGCCCCATGCACTACATGCTCTTCAGTACCAATCAGGCTTGCAAGCCCAGCTTCAATTCCTTCAACACGTTCTGTTTCATTGCGAAATACAAGGACTGGCTTGCCAAGGTATGGCGCTTCTTCTTGAATGCCGCCACTGTCAGTGACTATGCAGTAGCTTGCCATCATTAATCGCAAAAAGAGCGGATAGTTGATCGCATCAAGAATGCGTACATTGCTAATGCCTTCTTTGGTGACAGTTTCTTGCAGCTCTTCAAAAGCCTCCCTTGCTTGCGGGTTTTTGTGTACTGAGATTATAAATTCAAGCTCTTGAGAAGACTCAGTTGCGAGTCTATGAATTGCCTTCGCTAGATTTTTGTGGGCTTTCCCGATATTTTCACGGCGATGAGCCGTTACTAAGACAATCTTTTTGCCTTTGAACTTTTCGAGGATTTTGATTAGGTCATATTCTAGATCAGGATAAAAAGCTAGCCTGGCAAATTTGTATTCTGACCAATCAAAATCACCATCAGTGATTCTGGCTTTGCCGTATTCGAGCGCGTCTACTACCGTATTGCCGGTATAGAAATTAAAGCTGGATTTTTTGTGCATTACTTTTTCTGCTTCAAGATTAATGAGTGCAGTTTGACTTGGTGCAAAATTAAGTTCGGAGATTTGAGAAAGTATTCTGCGAGCAAGCTCTTCTGGGAAGGGGCTTGCGATATTGTTGGTGCGAATACCAGCTTCAATATGCGCGACTTTGATCTTTTGATAAAAAGCAGCGAGCCCAATTTGCTGGGCACTAAGAGTGTCACCTTGAACTATCACTAGGTCTGGTTTCTCGCGCAAGAATAATTCACTAGCTTGAGTCATGATTTGACTAGAGAGACTGGCAAGTTGCAAATCGGGGTCTTCTGTCTTGCTGATAGTAAATTCATGGTCGGGTTTGATATCAAAAAAATGATACAAGTCTTGCAATAAATCAGGGTGCTGCCCAGTTGAAATCCATTTGACTTCAAGTTGATGTTTAATATCGGTTCCTGCAGATATACTGGTTTGACTACGCTCTTGAAAAGCCTTGTAGACTGGGTAGACTTTAATAAGTTCAGGTCTGGTACCTGCCACTAAAAAGATTTTAAGTCGTTTATGGTCTGGCAATTAACTAGTTTGAACTTTATTAAGTTCTTCAACCTTGATTTTGAGTCTTCTTAATTCATCTTGATGTTTGCAAATTCGAGCAAGAGCTTTTTGTCTGCGCATGAACTCCCCATAAGGTATAGCAGGAATTCCTAATACCGGTACAAAAGGATCAAGATTGGAATTAACTGCACTAAACGCACCAATAATTACATCATTGCCAACCTCAACACCATCACCAATGCCACTGTGTCCGGCGATTGTTACTCTGTCACCAATTCTGGCACTGCCGGCTATTCCAGTCTGGGCGATGATCAAAACATCTTTGCCTATTTTGACATTGTGGGCAATTTGACAATTATTGTCTATCTTCGTCCCTTCTCCAATAATAGTTGCACCGATACTACCTCTATCAACGCTGGTGTTGGCTCCAATTTCAACATCATTCTGGATGATGACATTACCAGCAGAATTGAGTTTGTGTTGAATCTGCCTGTCCATATTGAAATTAAAATCCTTACGTTGCATTTTTTCTAGATTGCTTGGCTCAGCTGTTGTGTAGCTATAGCCATCAGAGCCAATGACTGTATTGGGGTGAATAATTACTCTGTCGCCAATCTCTGTGTAGTCTTCAATTACAACACCTGACTTGATTAGACAATCCTTGCCAATTTGAGAATTGTCCATGATAGTGGCGCGAGCCTGTATCTCTGACCCTGCTCCAATAGTTACGTTGGCTCCAATAAAAACTAATGCACCAATTCTTGCGTTTGGATCTATCTTGGCAGTCTGGTCGATTACTGCACTTGGATGAATCCCGACTGGAACTTGCGCACGTGGTTTTTCGAAATGAGTAATGAGTTGTTGAAGTGCAAGTTTGGGGCGTTTGACGATAACTAAATTGAATTTATTTTCTGCCGTAAATGCTTGAAACTCCTCGTCGAGCATAAGTTCTTCGGAAACTAACAAGTTGGTTGCTTTGCTGTCTTTGAGTAATTTGTTTGCTTTTGCGAAGCGAGGAGGGAAAATCAGAGCAAGCTGATCCTCTGTTGCTGAGCTTGGTTCAGCGGCAATTGAACTGATCTCTAAGTCTTCAGATCCTTGAAGCCTAGCTTCTGTTATTTGAGCTAGTTCTTTGAGCTTCATTTATTTTTTGGTTGTTGTAAGATCTTTCTCTAGTCTCTTGATGAATTCAGCCGTGATGTCATCAATTGGTGACATGATATAACCCTTTTCGACGATTAAATCTAATTTCTTTTCTTTGGCAAAAGTCTCAAGTAGCCTGGCGATATTGCGGTTGATTTGAGTATTGTAAAAATCCTTGCTGTCTTGCAAAGCTTCAACTCTTTCATCTATGACTTTTTGGATTTCTTGACGTTTGCTTTCTAGTTCTTTGGCTTTATCTGTTTGCGCTTCAAGAGCGAGTATTTCTTCTTGTGCAGTGGCAAGGATTCTTTTGAAGCTAGCTTCCGCCTTGTCTACGTCTTGGTTTGCCTCTTGTACTAAGGTATAGCTTTTGTAGATCTCAACAATATCTAAAGAAGCGATCTTGGCTAAGCAAGGGCTTGAGGACAAAGCGATAGTGATTAATAGTTTTAGAATTCTCATATTTATTTACCTAGTTTTTTGAGTACTTCATCACTAATGTCCGTGCCGCCGTAAAGTACAGCTTCTTCAACTAAAACCAAGTCGTATTTAGCTTGTTTGGCAACTTCACTGATTGTGCTTTTGATTTTGCTTTCTATTTCAGCACTTTTTTTATTGCTCTGGTCTTCTAGTTTTTTGGCTTCAGGCTCAAGTTCTAGTCTGATTTGTTCTGCGAGCATCTGCAACTCAGTTTGAGTTTTCTTTTGTTCTTTGGCTTTTTCGAGGGTCTGTCTTTTTTCTTGAATTTTCTTATTAAGATCTGCTTCAGCCTTGGCTATGTCTTGTAACAAGTTTTGTGCTTGAGGATAGCTTTGGATGATTTTACTTGAATTTACTGTTGCTACTTTTAGACCTTCTGCCCCGCTAGGTAAAGAGAAGCAAATGAATAATAGTAATACAAATTGAAGTGAAAGTTTTCTAGTGAATTCCATAGGCATTATTATATACCATCTGCTTGTTTGAGGAGTCTAGCTTTTAGCTCTGTCTCAAAAAGCTTTGCTTTTTTTCGAATCTTTTGTATGACGCTCCAACTATACATCGACTTGTCTTTCTCCTTGTGTTACTATTCTAGGAATACAAGCATCGTCGATGTTTGTGGAGCTTGTTATATGTCTTTTTTACGGATTCTTTCTATCTTGGCTATCTTTTGCACTGTCTTCGTGACTAATGCTTGTAGCCGCAATCAAACAGGGCTTGGCAGCGTGATCAGCGGTCCCAAAGTCACAATCTATTTTACTAAGGCAAGCGATGAACTGGGAGTTGTTTTAATTCCAGTTGTACGTAAGATACCAAAAGGCAAAACAGCTTATGAAGTTGCCATTCAACAATTATTTTTAGGTCCTAATGAAGCAGAGCAAGCAAAACAAGAACTTAATACTGAAGTACCAGAAGGTTCTCGTTTAATAGATGTAGAAGAAAACTCTAAAGAAGTTAAAATTGATATTAGTGCGCGTTTCATCAACGGCGGCGGTTCTGAAACGATGCAAGTGAGATTTAGACAATTGCGTGAAACTGCTTTGACACTTGCCAAGGGCAGACCAGTCTATCTTTATATAGATGGAGCTAAAGCCAAGATGCTTGGTGGTGAGGGTATTGAAGTACCGCAGCCATTAGACAAAGAATTAGATTAATGATGTATGAATTGACCAATCTTGAAGCCAGTAAAAGTTTTGCTGTAGATTTGGCTAAACAGTTATTAGAAAGTAAAGAAGATACGACTCTACTTTTTTATGCGGGCATGGGTTGCGGCAAAACTACTTTGATTCGCGAGCTTGGTCAGGCGCTGGGGATTCAAGGCAAGATTACTAGTCCCACTTTTGTTGGGATGAATGAATATCATTTAAGACATCCTGCAAAACAAGGTTTTGCTAGTGATGTCGACACAAAAAAGGTCGGGACGGTGCAGAGCACTAGTCCCGCCAATGATGTGGGTGATGAGATTGCAGAATCCATTGGTTTTTATCATTACGATCTATACCAGGTGGGGATTGCTGTTGAGGACTTTGCTGAAATTCTTGAATCTGCTAAGCACAAGATCATTTGTATTGAATGGGCAGAACAAATTGATCAATCGATAATGCTTTTGATAGAAAAAAATACTAAGGTGTTGAAAATCAAGATTGATCTTGATGATGAAACTAGAATTGTCCAAGTTAATTAATTTCAAAACTTCTTTTCAGTTAACAGAGCTTTAACCTGCAAAGTTTATTTACTACAATATGACTGATAACGTATCTAGACTTAGGGGAATTGAGGGCTACAATAGAAGCCAAGGTATTAATTCTATTTCAACAAGATTGAATCGAATTACCGGAGCAGGTTCAAGGTCAGGCGGGGTTAGTCGAGGGCGAATTTATGATATTGCCAAAAGCTCAGGAGTCTCATTAGGAGCTAATTCTAGGCTAGTCAGTAATGCAAGTATAGCAAGCTCGGGTCGTGCAATTCGTACTGCAAATGCAAGAAGAGCCAATGTTAATCGAGGTAGATTAAGCTACCAAAATGCTTTTGATACAAATAAAGATGGAACTGTTTCAGACAGAGAGAGTATGAATTACTTGATCAAGCTGCGCAAGAATAATTCAGAACGTGGCCTCGCTGAATTGATGCAATTTAATCAAACAACTCAAAGAATCAATGAGAATTTAAACAATATAGATAGTGATAACAATGGTGTGATCTCTGATAGAGAAGCCATGACAAGGATGATGGCTGATCGTGCTGGCTCAAGTTCTGAGAATGATTCGGATATTGTAGCAATGATTCTTAGTAACAATTCTAGAAACGAAGAATTAGCAGTACTAGTAGCAAGAGTTGACACTGACCCAGATGGTCAAATCAGTAGAGAAGAGGTTATGGCTGTGCTAACAGAAATGCGCAACAATAACTTAGACCCTGCTCTAATTGAGAGTTTGACTCAAGTGCTTGAATTAAATCCAGACTTGGAAGCAATAGTTACTGAGTTTGAAAACAGTATTGGATCTAATTATGTCGCTGAGCAGCACGCTGAAGCTCAGGTACTATTAACACGCCGCGGGCAAGAATTGCAATTACTTAACGGGATTCCAGATCTGATGCCGAGTGCTCTTGGTTTACTTGAAGAGCTTGCTGAGATTTATGGTGATGAGTATTTGAGTCAAGATGAAACTTCTCCAGATTTTTACAAGTTTGGTGGGCTTACTGGACAGATAGAAGAAGCCTTACTCGCTCAGGGACGTAGTATAGAAGACTTGATTAATGGACAAGTAAGTCAAGCAGATATGGATTTGATCTTCGGGCAAGTAACTCAATACAGTCCAGATCAGAGCGCTGATATTGAAGCGAGTTTTGCTGAGCAACATCAAAATGTTGTGAATTATTTGAATCAAGTAGGAGCTGATATGGCTAACCCTCTCGTTGATTTTGGACTGAGTCTGCCTCAGTTTTTTGATACTATCGCTGAGTCCTATGGTGATTTAGGTTTCTTTGAAGATGGTTATACTGGATTTACTGGTGCTTTGCAAAATGCGCTTACCGATATTGGCTCTATGGATGCAACAACTATGTTTAGTGCAGATTTCTTGAATAGAATTTCTGCAATGCTGCTTGCGCTTCCTGGAGTGACTGAACCCGCTGAGCCTTTGACTGTTGAAGAAAGACTTGCTCAGTTTGCAGATATCAATGGTAGTGGTGATGTTGACATGAGTGATGCTTTGAGATTAGCATCGATGATACATAATCCATTGGCCTATGCTTCAGAAGGACCAGACCCCAATATTATTAGTCCAGCCATAGCTATTCCAGTGAGTGAAGAAGCTAGAGATTTTAATGATGGAGTATTTGATTTTTCTGCTAATGGACAGACAGGTGTAGAGGACTTAAGGCTACTTACTAAATATATCAGCGGAGCTAGAGG
>JABHOV010000025.1 GCA_018695135.1 Candidatus Melainabacteria bacterium
AATCTCAGCGACTTGATCAAAATCACGCGTCCCTGAAAGCTCTCCTCGCAACGCAGTAATTGTCTTAATAAAAAGTTTGGACCAAGCCTCACGCGTAGCAGGATCTTGATTAAGCTGAGTATCTTGCTTAATACGACCGGCAATCTTTTTGCCGATTATATTGCCAATGCTGCGATAAAGCACGCGAATAGATGCTGGTATAGCCACTATCATATTGTATCAAGCTTTAAGAGGCTTGATGCCTAATATAGTTTCTGGTATAGCCTATCTCAAACAGCACGTTCTCTGCCGCTTGAGCATAACTCTCATTATCACTAGAACAAAGCTCAATCAAAGGCTTACGGCAAAATTGTCTATTTAAATTCATGGCTTTATAGACTATGTCATGAAGCTGAGGATCTCTACTACTAGAATCGAAATCAACAAGGGTCCTCACTATCCTCTCCCAATCAAGCGAATCATAATCACGATCATCTAAATTAGCGAGCTTTTGAAAACTAAGTTCTTGAATCTTCTTCGTTGATTGTTGCAAATGCACCTTGTCTAAAAGCAATGCTGGCTTAGTTACTATTGCAGCAAGAATCCTAACTAGCAGTCGAATTGTCTCTGGATCAGTATCTTTACTAAATTCCTCTAAGCTAGTTAATAAGTCTGGCACTATCCGAGGACCCATTCCAATTAATGAAGCTGCAATCTGATGATATTGAGGTATGAACCTAGGGTCTTGCAATGCCTTAAGCAATCTAGAATGCTTATTCATTAAAGCTAATAAATGAAATACATCTGCACAATCATTCCCCTTAGGCTTTTTCAATAATCCTTCTAAGCGATCATAGAACGAACTTGGGCTTCCATTACCAAAGTGGTCTTCTTCTATAGCCCTTTTTCCTTCACGAGCAGCTAAAACATGTTCACCAAGTCTCGGATTGCAAGTCTCAGAAACAATTTGCTCAAGACAATCTTGATCCAAAAGACTAGTAATCAATGAATACAATGCCGGACTGTGAATAGCATCTATCGAACGCCCCGATGTCATTTCCTTTAATTTCTCTTGAACCTCATCCATCACAGTAGGGTGACTATTAGCTAATGCTCTAATTGCCAACGCTGTACTCTTGGCAATCTGTGCTGACTCACTCATTAAATACTCATCACCAAATAAATCAAGTGCAAAACTAATAAGCTCCATATCACCATCACGCTCACCGTAACCAGATATTTTTGATAAAACTACTGTAGTGTAATCCCGAATCGCTGCTTCATCACCAAAACCAGGAGACTGCAAGTGAGCTTTGAGCTGCTCAGCCATGTTGTAACTCAAATTATTCTTCCATTGCATATTAGCAAGCGCTCGCAAAGCCAATTTAACTGTTTCAGGATCATAATCCATATATCCATTTACATAAATTATTGATTCCAAAGCAACTAACAAATTAGGATTTTCCTTCAAGTCAGGTATATTTCCTAAAATACGCAGCGCAGTGTTGATCAACAATTCAGAGTCTTCATCGTCATTACTCCTGAGGGCTGCTCGCAAAACAACTGTGACAGAAGATCTAAGCTGAGCTAAATTCTTTTCAGAACAGTTCCTCTTTAAGTCAAGCTGACTCAATAAAGTCAAGGTTCTAATATTTGTATCAAAATCATCGTCAACATTGAAACCTGTCATCAATTCAGCAATAACCAAATTGGCGTCAAGTAGAGAGATGGCTTTAATAAGACTAGCCTGCCCTAGCTTATCCCCTGGTGTTTTTAGTATCCGCTTATCAAAAGCTTCACGACTCGGTTTCACTAGCAAGGTCTTCACCAAAGTAGCAAGCCCAGGACTTGAGTCAGCACGAGTGAATCTTTTGTCTATAGGTAATTGAAACAAACGTCCAAGTATGTTGGCAACTTGAAGTTTTCTTTCCTGCTCATTATAGAAACAAATCTCTGGCTGCAAATGCATACTATCAAGCTTGCACTTTAAGTTTGTGGTATTGCCAGAACAAAGTTCTTTAAGCATCACATCACGAGCAGTGGCTGGGTAATCAGCCTTAAAAAGCTTGGCAAGCAAAGAATCAATATCAACAATCATTGCTTGCGCAGGGGCAGCAGTCATATCGACAGGAGCCTGATCTTGTTCATTGCTCCAAGTAACAAATCTGTTTACTTGGTCTGACAGTGGGATTTTATGCATCTCTTCACTCGATATCCATATCTTATCTTGGTTTCTTGTCCATCTCGCTATATCTCATCAAATCCATATATTTCAAAGCTAAAATCAAAAGCCTTATGAAGTATACCGATATTTACCAAAATGATTACCCGCAAGTCCTCCGGGAACTAGCTAAAGAGATGCCAGCTAAACTATATTATTACGGTGATCTTGAACTTATAAATCCAGACAATAGTCTCAGCATAGTTGGCACTCGCAAAGTAACCAAGCTCGGAAGCAATTTCTGCTGGCAATTAATCAAAGACCTAGCTTCAGCACAAACAACAATAGTAAGCGGCTTAGCTTACGGCGTAGACAGTGCAGCGCATCAAGCAGCGCTCGACAATAACTTGCCAACTATTGCAGTGCTAGGTTCTGGACTTGAAGCATTTGATTACTTTGGTAAACAAAGATTGATCTTTAATGAGATGCGCCAACGCTCTAATTGCCTAATTCTTTCTGAGCACGAACCCGGCTTTCCAGCACTAGGCTGGACCTTCGCCAGGCGCAACCGCATTATTGCAGCACTCAGTCAAACAACTCTAGTCGTTGAAGCCCCGCTCAAAAGCGGCGCACTCATCACCGCAGATTGGGCACAATTACTCAAACGCAAGCTCTGGCTGCTTCAGGGCTCAGGCAAGAACTACGAAGGTAGCAACAAATTAATCCAAGAGCATCCAGTACTAGCACTACCAGATCCACAACAACTACTCCAAGACTTTGGAATCCAAAGACACAATACTAAACAAGACCCACTACTAGATTTACTTCCAAGTAGTTTTGACTTATTGCAAGAACAATTGAAAATAGATGGGCGAGATCTATCCGTGCAATTAAGCCTGCTAGAAATAGCAGGGGAAATTAAAAAAGAATTAGGTATCTACTATAGTTCTTAAAACTAGCCTCGAGAGTTCAAGTCAGGCTAAATTAGCCGAATGTTTTACTGAAGAGATCCTTGTACGCCTTCATACCTTCAGTTTCAGTTTCCAAATTAGTATTCATTGAAGCAAAAATAAAGACACCATGTCCAACTCTTTCTTGGCTACCATCAAGTGCCAAAGTTGCGCCACTGACAAAGTCTATTACTCTCTGTGACACATCTCTATCAAGATACTGCAAATTTACAATCACAGTCTTGCGAGTTTTAAGATGATTTACAATCTCTAAGCTATCTTCAAAAGCTCTAGGTTCTGTAACAACAATGTTCATGTTTCCATTACCAGCCTGCACTAATTGCAAATGACTAGCAACTGAAGCTGCTGTTGTTTCTTGCTTTGTTTCAGTAGACGAAAAACCAAGTTCGATAATCTCTTCTGTAGTTTTGTCTTCTTTCTTTCCTTTAATCCACGATCCAAATACTGAGTCCATAGCTTCCTTAAATCCTTTTACTTGTGTAAACCTTCCACCTTCTATACTAACGTCTTCTTGCATTTTGTCCAATTCATTTTGAACACTTGTTTCCGGCTCGGGTATTTTATAGTCCTGTTTGACTTTGAACAATTCGTCAAAACCCTCGTTGAAATTTCTTTCATTGGGTCCCATCCAAAAATCGTCCATCTTAAATTGCGCCATTGTCTTTTACACTTCTCCCTTTTACCCTAGTCAATTGAAAACAGCTCCCTACCTATTCGGATCATTGTTGAACCATGGTTAACTGCCAAAAGATAATCATTTGACATTCCCATGGACAATTCAAACACGCCAAGAGGGAAGGTCTGTATCATCTCCTCTTTCAGAAGACGCATGCGCTGGTAAATTGTTTCAGACTTTTGCGAAATTTCATGAGGTCCCATGGTCATAAATCCCCTCAGCTCGATATTTTCAAGCTGATAAATCTGCCTAAGGGCCTCAGGGACAGATTCAAAACAAAATCCACTTTTGTCACCTGTACTATTAATTTGCAAAAATATTTTTTGTTTTATTCCCAAAACTCCAGCTCGCTTATCTATCAATTGAGCAAGTTCTAGATTATGGACAGATTGAATCACTTCAAAAGCACCAACTGCCTTGTTTACTTTGTTCTTTTGTAAGGGTCCCAAAAGATGCCACTGCGCCTCTGGCAAATCAAGCCGCTCTTGCCTACGCAAAGCGGGTAATACATAATTCTCGCCAAAGATTCTTAAGCCCAAATTGTATGCTGCTATTACTTGCTCATCCTCTGCGTACTTAGAGACAGCAACGAGTTTGACCTTGGCTGAGCTAAGAGCAGAATCTAGTTCTTGGTCTATTTTGGCTAGTTGATCTTTAAGTATCATGCTCAAAAAGTCAGGTCAGCACATAATGGAGACTGACAAGTTAGGATCTCATTTTAACCCGATTAAATTTTTCTAGTGATTTTCAAAAGGATCGAATATACGATCATTATATATGGTAAATTTAGGTGAAACCAGATTACATAATCTGGTCTATCAGATGGGCTTGTGGCGGAATTGGTAGACGCGCTTGACTTAGGATCAAGTGCCGCAAGGCTTTAGAGTTCGAGTCTCTACAAGCCCACCATTATAAAAAGAAAGGACCCCTTGACGGGGTCTTTTCTTTTTATGAGGGAGTTTTATACACAACCCATGTCATAAAACGATTTATAATCAACTTGATTTAACCCCATACCTTGTGTTATCTTTAATTTATAGATGCCATTAATTAGAGATCAGCTTCCATTTATACAACAAGGATTCGATCAACTAAATAATGGTCTAGCATTATTACAAAATCTAATCGAGTATGAAACACCTGAAGCAACTATTAATCAGCTTCATGCTCCAGTACTGTTCAATCTCAAATCAGCAATCACGCACCTTGGCTTAGTTTTGTCACTACCAAATGAAGCAAAGAAAGCCGGAAAAGCTCCTAAAACACAAAATGTTGAACTAGAAGACGTTGCTAATTTGATACCCAAACGACATGACGACTATCTTAGTCTAATCATTCTTCAAAAAATTACCAAAGCCCTACAACGACTGAATCAACTAGGCTATAGCTTTGACAAAAAACTCAATCTGAAAGCTGACTTTAGCATAGACATACAAAATTTTATTGAAGAAGAGCTAAAACCAGCTTTAATCAAGATTGTCCAATACCTCTATCTTGGTTTAAGTGATTTTTTAAAAGAGCCAGCTTTAGCTTATGTACTTATTAACGACGCTAATAAACTCAAACAATTAAATCAAGTAACCCAAATCAGTTCCAGTGATTTACCTGATTGGAGACGTGACAGTAAAGATATAACAGATTTCTTGTTTCGCTTATCTAAGCTATCTGTACAATCCACCAAGCCTGATCAACTGAAACTATTAGAAGCTTGCCTAGATGGATATTTACCAGTAACCGGCAATTATTTATATGGAGCAAAGTGGCGAGATGACTATGGATATTAAGAAATCGAAATCTAAAGAATTTATGATACAATTATCATTATGGTAGCTATAGGCAACGCAGCCCCAACCCCCGGATTGGGCAATGGAGACGATCGTAAAATAATCATTGGCAAAGGGCAAGCTGCTCAACGGCTAATGAGACCAGCAAGAGACGTTGCTGAGCTAGTTCCCGAAAGACCTACAGATGAAAGACTAGTAAGAGCTTTTGTCAAAGCAGAAAGTCCAGGTCCAGTTAAATATCTCACACGTAACTTAAAGTATTTTTTCAAGACTGTTAGCCCCAACACAGAGAAAGAATTAGCCAACTATATTTTTATACTGGCCGATACCATGAGAGCAGTCAGCACAAATACATACGCAGATGACTTTGTCTCGATGCTAATTCAAGCCATTGAACATACCTCAATAGAAGGAAACTCAATAGAAGATGTACTTCAACCATATACTCAAGCCCTGAATCAAGCCTTTCGTATTGCACGGATTAAGTCTCGCTTGCTTATTAAAGAAAGTCGAGAAGACTTGTCCTCACTAGCTCATAATTTAATTGATCTTCACTGTGACACTATCAGTAGATACAAAGTAAACACCAAGGGTCCTCAAGACAATCTAGAATCACTTAACCCGAGGCTCAGCAAAGCCTTATCACCAGTGATTCGTCAGTTTCCTCCTCACTACAGCAAATTTACTGATGCTCATGAAGCTTTTGATTTTATAATGGAAAGGAATAGTTAAGCGGTGTCATGAATCTGAAGGCTTCTACCACAAGTCCTTTTGGCAACTGCTTGACTAAAAGCTATTAAGTCCTCTGTTACTGTCACCTCTTCCCTATACTTTTTATTTCCGACTTTAATATAGATGCCATTTTTACAGTCCTCCGGGTCATTGTTTTCATAATCCACACTCACATGGACTGGAGTTTTAGCAGCACCAATTTCTCCAAGTAAAATTTTTGGATCTCTCCTACCAATTGCAGATTGCGTCTTCGCAGCATACATTGATATCACAGTAAGTTCACCAGTGTAGTTCTTGGCAACCACACCAAGACTAGCATTGTCATTCAAGATCCCTTGCTTATAATCCTTCAAAACAATTCCATGTGCTCCTTGGCGGCATAATACTTTCAATGGTATTAAATTCGTTTCAACCAGAGTCTTCTTAATCTCAGCAGCGGTCTGAACTCTTGA
>JABHOV010000029.1 GCA_018695135.1 Candidatus Melainabacteria bacterium
GTTGAGGATATGAAGTTTGAGATAGACCTTGTTAGTACTTTCCAGCGTATTGACTGGATCAAAGAGCGTTATGACCCCAAAGATGTAATTTATATGGGTGATGGAATTTTTGACTATTTAGTTTTTGAACAGGTTGCTTACGGGATTGCCCCAGCCAATGGTGACGCTGATACCAGAGCCAAGGCGGACTATGTTACTGAAAGACTAGGTGGTGATAGAGCTGTGGCTGAAGCTGCGAAGCATATTGCAAACAAGTTCTTTGATGGTTTTAGTTTAAAGGGGAGTTGTTTCTTTCCAGATAAATGAAATTAGAAAGCAATCATCAAAAAAAATCAGACGCTCGTAGTTTTGAATACTATGAGTATAAGTATTTGGTTGATGATATCAATTTAAATTCTGTACTTGAATATCTCAGATCAAGTTCTTACAATATCGACCCCTATCCTGAGGGATGGGTTAGCTCACTGTATTATGATAGTTTTGACCAGAAAGCGTTTTATGAATGTGAAGACGGTGATAATCTCAAGCGCAAATTCAGGATCAGGTTTTATTCTGATACCGATTTTTCTAATGGTGGTGAAATTCAAGTAAAAGAAAAACAATTGTCTGCAGTTTATAAATACAAGAGCAAGTTCAAGCCTCAAGAGGTTTCAGATGTTTTATCTTTGCCTTGGCCTGGGAGACATCCTGCAAAACAAAGTTTTGCTAGTGATGTCGACAAAAAAAAGGTCGGAACGGTGCAAAGCACTAGTTCCGCTAGTGAAGATGCAGAGGACTTTTGTAGTAACTATATTGAATCAATGCCAATTCGGTCACTAGCTGCCAATTACCTCCAACTAGAACCCTTAATTTTGGTAAAGTATTATCGCTACCGTTTTAGAGTCTTTGATGTACGGATTACTTTGGATACGCAAATATCTTTTGAGCCGGGTTCTAGCCTTCGGGGAACTAGACGTAATTTCGGTAGAGTGCCCTTTTCGATTTTGGAAGTGAAAACAGAATCTGAAAGACCATTCTTGCCAACAAATAAATTAATTGATTTGCCACAATTGAGTTTTTCAAAATTTTATAGTGGTGTACAATATCTTAAGGGAGAAGATGAGTTCTTCAATAAGTACTTATAACAAGGAGAGTAAATGGATTCTATATTAGCTGATTTAACTAAATTTCAAGGTGACTTTGGAGAAGGCGGGCTAATTCGTTTTGCCGTTGCTTTGGCAATTTCAATTTCTTTTGGTTTGGCTTTGTCTGCTATTTACCGCTTTTACTATAGAACAAACGAACCTCAAGATGGCAGCATCTCAAGAAGTATGCCAATCATGTCGCCTGCAGTGACTATGATTTTCTGGTTGATTCAGTTTAGCTTGCCACTATCCCTTGGTTTACTTGGTGCATTATCGTTTGTTAGATTTAGAACTCCTGTCAAGCGTGCTGAGGATATAGCTTTCATTTTGATTTTGATAGCTGGTTCACTAGCTTGTGCCATTGGACATTTCCTAAATGCCTTTATTCTTTTGGCTTTAATTTTGATTTATAGCTTTGCTCGCAACAATATTGGATTGATTTCAATGGAAGATAGAGCTACTGCAATATTGACTATCAACTCTGAGAAGAAGATACAAGCTGATACTATTAACAAAAAACTCAAAGCCAAGTGTGACGCTACTTTAGTTAGTCAAAGTACTAGAGATGGTATTGGTTCTTTTGTTTTTAATTTGAACAATCTTGCAAAGTCTAATTCTGATGATGTTGTCAATGTTATTTCTGAGTTTGACTCAAACGCTAGGGTTGATTTGTTCTTCCCTGAAAACCAATTGGGGGCATAGTTTGGCTGCTCATTATAGAGAGAAGTACTTAAATTATTCACTAGTTTTCTTGGCAATTTTTATAATTGTAGTCCTTATATCTTTTGCTGTTCTTAAAAATATAGCCCCTGCCGGCAAGCAGGTTAAGACTAAATTCAAGCAAGGTAAAGTTTTGGCTTCCAACTCTTGGTATCTTGAAAGTCCATTTGTTTTGGATGATGTTATCGCTTCTAAACTTGAACGTGATCTTTATACGGCTTTTTCTAATCAAGTTCATGGTTCCGGCGAATATAATTATCGTTTTATTGCCCCGCAAAATACAGAAATTGTTTTGTCGGTTAAGGTCAAAGACCCGAGAAGAACTCCACGTATTTGGCTCTATGATTCTGAAGCCAAGATGGTACAAAAAGCCAAGATGAGTCGTTTTGCTGATCATCTAGAATATCGCTTTCTAATAGAAAAAGAGGATATGTATAAAATCAAGGTCTATTTTGATTATGCTAATTTAGTCCATCTCCAGCTTACTGCTCGCCCGCCAGAGGGTTTGACGGCTGTGCAATTGCGCAAGAATTATATGGCAAGGGCGATGAAAACTCTTGAGATAGATATTGCAGCAAATCAAGTCAAAGCACTTAAAGAATTAACTGCCAAACAGTTTAACATTTTCAAGTATTACAAAGAGAATCCTTTACCAAATGATATTGCCAGTAGACCACTTAAGAAAGTAGATGGTCGTGTTTTGATCAAGATTAAAACCCCTGGAGATACTTGGTCTTTAGCTAGTATGGGCATTGCTGGTAGAACCTTTGAGCATCAAGATCTTACTAAACTATTTGGTTCTGTTGATATTAAATTATTAAGTGGTCAACTACCGCTTAATATGCGACGTTTTAAGCTTTATACACTTCAAGCAAAATCCTTTACTCGTGATTTCATCTTTGAACAGTCTCTTAAGGACGATGGTTTGTTGGTTCCTAGACAGGAATTGGTCAAGGTCATAGTTAACGGTGAGCTTTATGGTTTTATGGAGCTACTCGAAACCCCTGTTGATCATTTCTTTGAATATGCTCAAAAACAGGATGGAATAATTTATGCTTATAACGCTGGAGCTATTCATGACAAGTTGCGTAATTCCAAGTTCAAGGAAGAATATGGCGGCAAGTCTAAGACCTCCAAAAAAGGTGAGAAGCAATTAGCGAGTATTGCTTTTGCAAAAGAAATATGCAAACCACAGATGGATTTGTTTAGTTCATTTGTTTATGGCTATGGAGCAATTCATGGTTTTGGTCATGCTGATCTATCCTTCCATCACAATCAAAGATTGGCTTGTATTAGCCCGATACCTCGTGATGTTTCAACTGGTTTATTTAGTCCTTATTTTCAGGGAGACAAGAAAGACCAACATACGACTCTTGCTTCAGCTATATCGTTTTATGATTTAATTGCTCCAAAGTGGCGACCTGATGTAGTAGGTCGCTCAGAGAGCTTTTTACTTAGAGATAGTAATGGCTTTCAGCCTGATCTTTCTTTTCATTGGTTTACACAAATGCCTGCAAGTTTGAGATACTACTTCATTGAGAAAAACCTACGTGACCTAATTGAATATTCTAAGTATTGGGACTCTACTAGTTCTAAAAATAAATTAATAAGTCGAATCAACAATCTTGCCGAGTCACTAAGTTTGGTGAGCAAACAGTTATATCCTAGCGAAGCAAATATCTTTCAGATTATTGCTTATTACTTAAAAGGTGGAATGGATCTTGTTAATAATCACCCCAAAACTACAATTGCTGCAATTGATCATAATATCAATCCTTATCTAGCTAGGATTATTAATTCTGTTTCAACTGGAGAACTTA
>JABHOV010000045.1 GCA_018695135.1 Candidatus Melainabacteria bacterium
AAAACTGCTCGAGCCAAGCCGTTATCAGAAGGACCGACTTCATCTATAGGAACAGTAAATGCACTTGTTGCAGCTTCATTAGGGCTATTTTTTTCAATAGCACGCACCGCTACTTCTGGCACTTTGGATGTTGGTATTGTTACAATATCAGACATAACTACAAACATACAAACCCTCAAAACCCGAGGATTTTATAGCAATCTTGACTAAATTCATACCAAATATACCCCACCGGGGTATATTTTCACGTGCCCAAGAGACTAATAAACCCCAAGCTGCTTATGCAACTGAAAACCCATCCTAAAATGTCCAGGGTATTGTTTGCAAAGTACCAAAACTTGCCCTTTGGTAGTTTCTTGGTTGTACCAATCAGGTACTAAAAAAATAGGACATGAGTTGTTTGCTGCTTTGAGCTTCGGTAAAACCTGTTGCAGTAAGTATTGCTCGGCTTCTTGATTAGCAATTACAAACTTGAGCTCGTCAGCCCTTGACCAAATACGCTGATCTTGAATTGAAGAACTCTTGGAATAAATTTCCTTGGGACTGAATGTCACAAACAAGTCTTCATTATCAAGAATCTCTTGGGTATATTCTCCGGTTCCAGCAGTTTCAATTGCGACCTCGTATGACTTTGCTTGAAGTGCCTTGATGAGCTTGGCGACAGGCTGTTCAGTTGGTTCACCGCCGGTGATCACAACCCGCTTGAGTAATGAGTTCATAATCTCTAACTGATCAATGATCTCATCAGTCTCTGCTTCAATTGAATTATTCTCGCGATTAATCCAAGTCTCTTTTTCATCACAAAAAAAACAATGAACACTGCATCCCTGCAAACGAATGAAAAAAGACGGTACTCCGGTATGCACACCTTCTCCTTGAATAGTCTCAACTATCTCTGGCTGGGTTTCTGTGCTTTGGTGAAGAACGAATGTCATCAGCTCAAATTCTAACATTTCACGTCATTGCGAGGCAAAGCCGAAGCAATCTAATGCAAGGTCCATTAAACTTGTGCATTAGATTGCTTCGGCTTTGCCTCGCAATGACGCAAGGTCAAAGGATCTTCTACCCCAGCTTCTCTAAAACCGCGCTCTCTAAGTAAACAGGCATGGCAAGACCCACAGGGAGGAAAAACGCCATCATAACAAGTATGAGACTGAGCAAGCGCCGTTAGGCAGTCTTGCCCAAGCTTGGCAGCCAGTTTGACTGTCTCTGCCTTGGTTAAATCCATCAAAGGTGTATGAATCACCAGCCCTTCATCAGTTCCAAACAAACCTTGATTGAGTGATTTTTGGGTGGCATCAATAAAATCTTGACGGCAATCATAGTAACCAGCAAAGTCAGCCTCGCAAACTCCAATCACTATATGTTTAGCACCGTGGTGCACAGCTATATTGGCAGCAATAATCAAAAACAATATATTTCTACCTGGCACAAAAGTCGGCTGAACCCCATCAGCAAACTGATCTATGGAATCATATTTATCCAAAGCTTGATCCTTGTCAACAAGCGGACTTGTTGAGCGTAGAATATCAGGAATAGTGACCAAATCAAATTCTGTTCCAGACAACTTGCAAATGCGCTTGGCGGCTTCAAGTTCTATTTTGTGTTTTTGTCCGTAGTCAAAAGTAACCGTCTTGATATCAGCCCACTTGGATTTTGCCCAGTACAAACAAGTTGTCGAGTCTTGACCACCAGAAAATACAATTAATGCCTTATCATCATTCATCCTATCTCTCCAGATATCGCCAATTCAGAATAAAGATCACAATCACCAAGCTGCACCACTGGCTTTATTGCAATACCACCACGCGGCATAAAATCACCAACTACCTTTATATACTTTGCGTTAATTGCATTGTTTAAATCACGAGCGATTTTGTTAATTACAAACTCATGAAAAATTCCATGATTGCGGTAACTAAACAAATACAACTTGAGAGCTTTTGACTCTACTAAAGAATCTCCCGGGATATAGGAAATATAAATCTTGGCAAAATCAGGCTGCCCAGTTTTGGGGCAAAGGCAAGTAAATTCATGACAATCAAGATTGACTATATAGTCCTGATCCTTCCATTGATTATCAATTGCTTCAAGCTTGGCTTGGTCAGGATCCTGCGGGTAAACAGTCTCAGAAGCGCCCAAGAGTGTGAGATTTTCGGTCATGGAGAGCTATTTTAGCATGGGCTGTCATTGCGAGGAACGAAGCAATCTAATGCACTGTCATTGCTGTCACACCAAGATTCTGCATTAGATTGCTTCGTCACTTCGTTCCTCGCAATGACGCTGCTTCGCTCGCAATGACATCAATGGTAAAATACAGCAATGACTTATGCCTTAATCACAGGAGCAAGTAGCGGCATTGGCTTAGAGTTAGCCAAACTATTTGCCATTGATTATGACTTGATTTTAGTTTCTCGCAATCAAGAACGCCTGGAAGCAATTGCCAGTGGACTAGATTGTAAATGCATTTGCATCGCCAAAGACCTGAGTGACCTCAGTCAAGTCAAAGCACTTGTCGATGAAACACGTGATCTCGATATTGAAATCCTAGTTAACAACGCTGGCTTCGGCGAGCATGGCGAGTTTGCAAAACTCGATGCTGATAGACAAATCGAAATGATCAATCTTAATATCTCAGCGCTGACTTATTTGTGTCATGCTTTTGCTTCGCGCATAATCAAGAGCCTTCTTGAAAAGGCTCCAGATGCAAGGCTTGCGAGTTTTTGTGAACCGGAGTTGACTGAGCCGTCAATGAGGATTCATAAAAATGAGCGTAACGCAGCAGGTGGACCTTTGCAAAAAGGCTCCATTCTTAATATCGCCTCTGTTGCAGCCTATGCCCCCGGTCCAATGATGGCAACTTACTACTCGACCAAAGCCTACGTACTCAATTTTAGTTTTGCATTAGCTGAAGAACTCAAACCCAAAGGAATTCAAGTTAGTGTCGCTTGCCCTGGACCAACGACCACCAATTTTGGCAAAGTCGCCAAGGTAGACAAATCTATTCCATTTAAGGTGAGCATGAGCGGAGAGAGGGTTGCAAGAATTATTATTGATGAGTTTAAGCAGGGGAAAACACTCATTGTCACTGGATTGAGAAATAAATTATTGGTAGTTTTGATTAAGTTGATGCCTAGGGGTTTTAGTAGTTGGGTTAATTATTTGCTTCTTAAGACTTAAAGACCAAAACTATTTAAGGATGTGCGATCATTGTAAACCATGTTGGAACCTACAGCACAACCAAGCTCTAACACAGATGCAGCTCTAACAGCTCTAACTAATGCTGCAAACAATGCTAATACAGCAGTCAAGATCGCTACTCCTGCATCAAGAGCTCCTGCTCGTGATAGAGGGGAAACCTTAAGCAATCCAAGATTTCGCTTTAAAAGAGAAACTGACCGCAATTATCCAAATGCAGATCAAAGAGAAGTGATTAACGTTCAAAGACAGATTAGAGAAATAAGTAATGAGCTTATTCGATTTCAAGCAGATTTCAGAATTGCTCAAACTAACGAAACACAAATCGATACTAAAACTATTCAAACGAAGCTGGCTGCACTATACAATGATATAGACCTAGACATTCGTGATTCTAGCTGGACTTACCAAGACCAAGATACAGAGAAAGAAACTCCTGCTAATGATGCTGCCATCTACAAAGATTTTGCCGCAATAAACAATATTGAACTAAGAAAAGCCAAAGTGAAATTAAAAAACCTTGGTTACGACGATCGCGCTGAACCAGAAAGAGCAAAACTGAATACAGGTATTCAAGATACATATTTCCATTTAATTAAATCAAGAATCAAACAAACCGAATTAGTTTTAGTTGAAGCAAAATCAGTAAACCCCATATTGGTGGTGAATTCTGCACTTGCTGTTTTAAAACAAGCAGATATTACTGGCGATAAATTAAAACTAGAATTGCAGTGGCACAAAGAAAGATCTTCAACAGCAAATCAAACTGAAGAAATGCAAACCCTAAACGCACTGGGCAAAAGCATTTGGGCTATTGATATGGACAAACTAGGCATGACCAATATTGAAGGAGGAGGCACTGATATCAGGCAAACAACCTGGATTAGACCTCGCGCTTATATTGCAAAGATACTTGATGAACTTAAAGCTAATGATGAGGATGAGGCATTAGCAATTGTAGATGATTTAATGAAGCTCTATGATAATCCACAAAGACAAGCCTTCTTGAATAGCACAGCTAAAATCAAAGAGCAACTTCAAAGCCTTAAAACTATTCTTGAGAATGAATCTCTTGATCCAGGTGACTTAAAAGCAGAAGCCAAGCTTGTTGTTGAAACAATACAATCCATGGTTCAACCTCCAAGACAAGGTCATCCGATTTTTAAAACAATTAGTTTTGGAAAAAAGAAAGGAGACAAAGGGGCAGGAATGAGAAGTAGGGTTTATATACTTCAAGGCAATGTTCAAGATTATCAGACAGTTTCTAGAGTAATTAGATACTTAGGTAATTTAGCTGGTAACAAAACAAATGAAGACTTGGACTCGGTTGAAGACATCCCAGGGATACTTGACATCGCAATTAAAGAAGGGCGTATGGGTAAAGAGGATCTGGACATAGTCAAAGCAGATATAGCACAAATTATAAAGTGGAGTGAGGCTGGCGATGTCGATCAAAAACAAGATCTTGAAACAGCATTGAAAGACATACCTGAATTACTTGACAAGGCATATTCACTTCAAAAAACCAATACAAGATCTGCAATGATCATATATAAACATATAGCCAATAGACTTAGAGAAGCAAACCAAGGGTTAAGAACAAGACTTAAGTCTTTAGTCAGAATATCTAAAGGCACTGAAGCGAAAATCAATTCCCTGTTTATTGATTTCAAGGATAATGATATTAAAGCTAGAGCATATGAAATTGCTCGCTTATTTAAAGAGCAGGACTATGATACTGCCAAAGCAGAAATCCAAGAAATCAGGGAACGCTATTTCGCTTACCTCAATCCAGAACCAGGTTATACAAGGGTTCGCAGAACTCTTTCGACAATTGAGGATTTGATTGATGATAGAGTTCGCAAGGGCTATCCAGCAAAAAACATGACTGAGAAAGTCCATTATCTCAGTGATTTAATTGAACTAGACATAGAGAAGAAGAACAATAAAAGAATAACTGTATATGACCTTAGTCAAAATCCAGCTCAAGCCAGATTTGTG
>JABHOV010000041.1 GCA_018695135.1 Candidatus Melainabacteria bacterium
ATTCACTTTTTTAAATAATTTCTTAAAAACAACGATCTACCTCTAACAAACTTTTAGCAAGTTTCTTGTCTATTACGGTCTTTCCTCTCAACCGCATAAAACTACAATCTAACTCTTACTGTCCTGATGATGTGAATTTGAAAGACGCGGCCCCTAATCTTTTAACTCTCATCCTTAAGTCTAAAATATTTTTGCAAGCCTTCCTGCCAAGGTAAAATCTGAACCCCATTAACTAAACGTGCATGGGAGTCTCTTGAAAAACAGATCGCTTCACAATCACCAAAATCTCTACTTAATTCAGCAAGATTACGCAAAGAATCGTCTGCAAGCTCTCTGGAACTTTTGATTTCCACAAACAATGTTTTCTGTCTCGGTCTTTCCACCACTAAGTCTATCTCTGCATCATCCTTTGTTCTTAGATATGAAAACTTATAATTCGGATAAAAATAACTTGAAAGTTTAAAAATTTCAAGTAACACAAAATGCTCAAAAGCATCCCCATAGGCACTAGTACTCTCTTTTAGAGGCAAATCCAAACTAAGATCTAAGGCTCGTTTTACACCAGTATCAAAAAAATAAAATTTAGGTCTAGTGCTAAGCCTCTTTCTAAATGAATGTTTAAAACCATTCAGAAAGAATCCAAGCATTGTATCCTCTAGTATAGAAAAATATTTCTTCAGTGTTTTACCGTCTACGCCTACATCTCTTGCAATATTGGCATAATTTATTTCTTTGCCATTCATCTGAGCAGCGACTTCCAGGAAAGATCTAAATGGATCTAAATCTTGAACAAATTGCTCTGCCCAGATTTCTTCTTTCAGATAAGTATGAGCATAACTTTGCAAATAATGATTCTTTGATTTACTGGTTTTAAGATTATATATTTTAGGCAAAAGCCCATATTCCAATGCTTCATTAAGATTGAATTCTTGCTTTAATTCGAAAGAACTAAATGGGTGTAAGTTACAAGTAAAGGCTCTACCAGCAAGTAAATTAGCATGTCCTCTTTTGAGTTTTCTAGCGCTTGAACCAGTCAGAATGAAAATCTTGTCAGTAGTTTCAATTAATAGATGAACAAGGTTGAGCAGCTTAGGAATTTTTTGAATCTCATCTATAATTACAAACTTGGTTTCTACCGGCAAGGATTCAACCATTTCTCGTAGTCGGTTCGGTCTCTTGGTTAAACGATCTTCAAGCTCTGGATCCAAGAGATTAATAATTAGACTCTGATTCCTGAATTGATCATAAATCATGGTACTTTTACCTGTTCCTCTCGCTCCAAAGAGAAAAAAGCTGTGATCTGTTGGTAATTCTAGTAATCTCTCTAACATACTGGCGACAATTACGGACCCCTGTCCGCAATTGTACGACAAATACGGACCCCTGTCAAGGAATAGTCGCACTAATGCAAAAACAACGATCTACCTCTAACAAACTTTTAGCAAGTTTCTTGTCTATTACGGTCTTTCCTCTCAACCGCATAAAACTACAACCTAACTCTTTCTGTCCTGACGATGTGAATTTGAAAGACGCGGCCCCTAATCTTTTGCCACACGAAGCTACTCTATAAGCTTCGTTTCGCTAATATCACACACGTTGTGCCGACTCTGTCGGCAATAATCGTTATCGGTGGCGCTGTGTAAAATCGGGATGGCATCTCGATAGAATGGTGGAGGCGCCGGGGAACTGCCCCCCGGGTCCAAAAGTAATCAAAAATAAAGCACTACGAGTGTAGTCGATGGATCTGCAATTATTCCGTTCGCATGAGCGCCGACACTCAACGGGATTTAAGCTTATGATCTTTGCTAGACAAACTAAACCTATCAACGTTTGTTTCGCGCACTAACCGTGTTTGTGACTTGCTAGCTAGTGGGTTAGCCCCTAATTAACAAGTAGTTGTCCTCAGTATGTCGGGACTACGCTGCCATTAGATGACTACCAGTAGTAGTCGCTCTAACTGCAGTGAACTCATTTTGTTCTGCACTTATTGTTTTGCCTTGGTTTTACCAGGACCTAGACTACCTGGACTCGCGTTTTATAATCTCCGACCCTTGTCAAAGCTAACACGCCCCCATAAATAAACATTATTCTATTGAATAATGTTTTGGTTGCGGCACTAAGTGCCTGGTTGCGTTCTCTTCGTTCACTGGTTGCGCTTTGCTGCTTCTTTAAGCAATGAACACAAGTAAGAAATCTTAGATTTACACAATCAGCCCATGAGGTGGGCACAAATTAGAACTCAATTGTCAGTCTTCAGTTAAGCGCAGCAAGCCATTGCTGCTGCGTATAGATATGCTTCGCATATCCATACTTGAGTATATCATTCCACTACTAAGAAATGTTTAACTACACAGCTGTCATTGCGAGGACTGCAAGCAAAGCGTGGCAGAAAGTGGCAATCTAATGCATAAACCCAAGCTAAAATTATTGTCTTTGCATTGGATTGCTTCAACCTAAAGGTTTCGCAATGACGGCTGAGGAATTACGGAAATGCTTAATCAGATATATAAGGAGAGGTATTCAAAAAAGAGTTCATTTATGAAAAATGACACTCCGCCTAAAAATCGCTAACCCACGCGGCAAGCCACGGGGTATCTCCGCGATTTTTTACCCTTCGGGCACCGGCTACGTGCCGTGGATCGCGCAGCTTCATCCCCGAAGCAAATTAGTTTATAACATCCTCTTTACTTCAAAGCCGAACCAGCTTCGGGGTATTCGTTTTGGCTCAGAATAAAATATCATTAGTTTCACTAGCAATAGCGATGCTTTTATCACTCACGGCACCTGCGCTTGCAGCAGCTGGTACTAAAAACTAAATCACCGGTAAAACTGTTGTCAGTGGTTTACTCTCACTTATAATCTGGCCTGGAATTGGACAAGCAGTTAATGACAAACCAAGCAAAAAAGTAGGTTACCATGCACTCGCTGGTCTATTACCTCCATTCAGATTCTGGTCTGGCTATGACGCTCTCTATAATAGAGATGGCGGATACTGGGAAGGCAAAATCTAAACAATAAATCTTAGAGTCGTTACTGAAAAGCAACGGCTCTTTTTTAGACTTTTGTTTTCAAACTACTTATAAAAGACTCAAACTCTTTTAGGTTCTCGCTAAGCTTAACTGTCTTTGTCCCTATAATAGCCATATCAGCGCCTTGCTTAAAAGTAGCATCGACTTTCTCTTTTGAATCAATACCAAAACCAATCGCTATAGGCTTATTACCAAAGGACTTGAGTTTTTTCATCACATCTTCAAGTTGTCTACTGGATTGCTTCGTCGCTTCCGCTCCTCGCAATGACGAGAGATCACTATCAGACCCAGTAACTCCAACCCTACTAACCAAATAAACAAAAGGGTTAGAAAGATCATAAATACGTTTGAGCCTTTCTTCAGTACTAGTAATAGCAGCAAGTAAAACCAAATCCAAACCAGCAGCTTTAAATTGAGCAGCAAGTTCTTCCGCTTCATCAACAGGAAGATCAGGAATCAAAGCTCCTTGAATACCAACTTCCTTGCACTTGGCAATCACCTTGTCAAAGCCATAGGCAAAGAGAGGGTTGTAATAAGAGAAAAGCACTGTCTTAGTTTTTACTCCAGATGATTTAAACAAGTCAAAAATCTTATCGAGGTTCATTCCTTGCTTTAGAGATTCAAAAGCAGCTTTTTGGATCACCGGACCGTCAGCTAGTGGGTCAGAGAAAGGCACTCCTAGTTCGATCAAATCAACTCCAGCCTTCTCTAAAATACGCAAGGCTTGAATAGTTGCATCTGCGTTTGGATATCCAGCTGTAATGTAAATTCCGAGCATCTAAAGACCATAATAGCAAGTATGGGATCCATGCGTCACTCACGGCGTGAGATCCTCAGGATGACAGCGATATGATAAAATCATAAGTCATGGCAACAGAAACCAAACAAGAATACAATATCACCATAGGACTAGAAGTCCATGCTCAGCTCAAAACCAAGTCCAAATTATTTTGTTCTTGTTCAACTGAGTTTGGCAAAGAACCCAACGCCAACACCTGCCCTGTCTGCATGGGTTACCCCGGTGTACTTCCTGTACTAAACAAACAAGCAGTAGCTTATGCGATCACTGCCGGGCTTGCACTTGGTTGCAAGATCGATCTCAATTCGCGCTTTGACCGCAAACAATATTTTTATCCAGACCTACCAAAGGGCTACCAAATCTCTCAGTTTGATAATCCAATTTGTAATCACGGCAAATTAAGTATAGGTAATAAGGAAGTTAGAATCTTGAGAATTCACATGGAAGAAGACGCTGGTAAATTAGTTCACGCAGGAGCAGAAAGACTCCATGGTTCAGACCACTCACTAGTTGACCTCAACCGCGCTTCAACACCACTTATAGAGATAGTTTCAGAGCCCGATATTAATTCAGCAGAAGAAGCTGTGACCTATGTCAAAGAGTTGCGCAAAGTACTTCTTTATACAGAGGTTTGTGATGGCAATATGCAAGAAGGTTCACTTCGATGTGACGTCAACATCTCGCTTAACAAAACAGGTCAGCCTTTAGGTACTAGAGCGGAAATCAAAAACGTAAACAGCTTCCGTTCAATCTCACGAGCGATTGAATACGAATACAAAAGGCAATCACAAATCCTTGATGAAGGTGGCAAAATAGTTCAAGAAACCAGATTATTTGAAGAAGGCACAGGCAAAACCCACTCTATGAGATCAAAAGAGGAAGCTCATGATTATCGTTATTTCCCTGAGCCTGATTTATTACCTGTCACGATTGAACAAAAACAAGTAGACGACGCTCGCCAAGGACTTCCTGAACTTCCACAACAAAAGAAAACTAGATACATTGAAGAGTTTCAAGTTAATGAAGATACTGCGACAACTATCACTGATGACTTAGAGACAGCGCATTTCTTTGAAAAAGTTCTTAGCAAGGGAGCTAAAGCAAACAAAGCAGCCAACTGGATTATTGGTCCGATTGCAGCTTACTTAAACGAAAACAAAAAATCACTTAATGAAACCAAACTCAGTGCTGAGCTTTTAGCTGAGATGCTTGTCTTAATCGAGAAGGGCACAATCTCTGATAATATAGCCAAAAACGATATCATCAACGAGCTATTAGAAAACGGTAGCCCCGTCGCCAAGCTCATTGAAGACAAAGGACTTGCTCAAATCACCGATACTGGCGCAATTGAAGCGATAGTTCAAGAAGTCATTGATACTAATCCAAAACAAGTAGAACAATTCAAATCCGGCAACGACAAAATTAAAGGATTTTTTGTTGGACAAGTCATGAAAAAAACTCAGGGCAAAGCGCCTCCTAGTCTTGTAAATCAGTTACTTGGGAAGTTACTTAAGTAAGAGGCACTCCGTGCCGGTTGCGCTCATTTCATTCGCTGGTTGCGTTCACTTCGTTCCCTGGTTTGTGCTTCGCTGTCTCTTAAGGCAAAGACTTAGAGAAGCAGCGAAGCGCAACCAGGGAGTTCGATAGAACGACCACAACCAGCGAACGAAGTGAGCGCAACCGGGTATTTTTGACTTAAGTCAAAAATTATCCTTGCATCGCAGGTGCGCCAGCACCAGCCTGAGGATTACTATCAGCCCCAACTGTCATCTCTCTACCTGCACCAAAAATAATTTCACAAATCTGCTGTAATGCAGGGCCTATAATCGGAATTTTGCGCAAGGTAGAAGTTGACTTCGCAAGATTCATCAAAACACTCAAACCAAACGGAGCAATCGCCGCACTAGCAAGTGTGTTCATACGCACGACCGGCTTACCATCACTTATTTCAGTAAACAAATTCTTTTTACCAAAAAACGCAGAGGTCAAACCAAAGAATAAACCACCTTGTAGTATCCCAAGGATTCCGTCAGGCAACCAACCAAGCTTGGTATCTTGCATAGGTACCATCATCGTTGAAACACTTTTGAGAATATTTTTTACTGATTTAACACCAGCAACTAAACCACCAAGTCCAGCAATTGCTGTAATCCAAACTGGATTGGCTGCTGTCTTGTTCAAACCAACTTTGGTTATATCACCAAGGCTAGCAAACACAGAACTAGTCGCAGCTCCTGCCGTCTTCAAAGCTTTTAGTCCTTTATCCGTAACTGCTTGGGTCTTCTCTACTACGTCTGTGTGCAACATGCTTCTAAAGTCCTTATCCAAAATATCTGACTGAGGAGCTCTTGGTGAAACGGTAAAAGAATTATCACTTTGTGAGGACTTTGACATACTATGCAAAGCATCATTAGCAAGAATCACATTAGCTGCCGCTGGCTGAGCATCAACTGCAGCACGCGATGATCCAGACTCGGGACTTCTTCGAGCGATTGCTGTGTTGTTGCTAGTACCTGAAACTACGATGAATATTCTCCTTAATTGCGAACGTATGCATATGCCTTAAGCGGGCCGAAATTAGGTCTTAAAACCATGGCCAAAATCTCTTTAATAATTTGCTTAATCATATAAATAACCTCAACTTGTTAATATGTATTAATACTAGCTTGCCGAGCTCCAACTTGTAAAGCTCTATTGCGTGAATTTCCTTAACCTACAAAGTTTTTTTCATTGGAAAAACACCCCAAAACCCAATGAAATCAATGATTTAGGCTAAAAATAGTCTCGAAATCTACAAATCCAAAAACCATAAAACATAAAACCGTGGTATAAAATCAACGCAAGCAAACATGTAATAAGAATGTGTTTTCCTTCCACAATTAATCAAAATGGCACAAACTAAGACAAAAGAAGCAGATTTCAAATACCTAGTAATAGTAGAGTCTCCTGCAAAATCGAAGACCCTCACTAAAATACTTGGTAAGGACTTCCTGGTGAAGTCAAGTATTGGTCATATTCGAGATCTTCCTGCCAAAGGACTTGGCATTGACGTCAAAAACAATTTTGAGCCCAGTTACGAAATAATGACCGGCAAGACCAAGGTCGTTGACGAACTTAAGCTATACGCAAAACAAGCTGAACATGTTTATCTAGCTAGTGACCCGGATCGTGAAGGAGAAGCTATTGCATGGCACTTAGCAGAAATTTTAAATTGCAAGAAAAAAGATATTTCAAGAATCGCTTTTAACCAAATTACCCCTGCTGCAGTCAAAGCTGCTGTCGATAGTCCTCGTCAAATTGATCAAGCCTTGGTAGACGCGCAGCAAGCAAGAAGAATGCTCGATAGACTAGTAGGTTATAAAATCAGTCCTCTGCTCTGGCGCAAAGTTGGTGGGCGTAGTGCTGGTAGAGTTCAGTCTATTGCTGTTAGATTAATTTGTGAACGTGAAGAAGAAATCAATCTTTTTGTTCCAGAAGAATACTGGTCTCTCAACGCTGATGTTCAAGAGTCAAAAACCAATCTCAACTTTGAGATCAGTCTTGCACAAGTTGATTCCAAACGAATAGTTAGTCCAGTGATGGACTACGATCCTGCCAAAGCAACTGTAATTAGTTCTGAAGACGAAATGAATAAAATCATCACTCGCACCAATGCAAGCAAACTGGCAGTTAGCAAAATTGCAACTAAACCAAGTAGCAAAAAAGCTCAACCACCATTTAAGACTTCCACTTTGCAGCGTACTGCCAGTAACGCACTTGGCTTCAACGTCAAACGGACGATGCAAGTTGCTCAGAAGCTTTATGAAGGTATGAAGATCGGTACCACCGACCAAGTCGGTTTGATTACCTATATGAGAACCGATAGTTTACGTATCGCACCAGAGGCTCAAATTGAAGCCAAAGAATATATCGACAAGACTTGGGGTCCGGAATACTATCCAGAAACTCCAAATGAATACAATAAAATCAAGAAGAAAAACGAACAGGATGCTCACGAGGCAATCAGACCTACCTATATCGACAAGACTCCTGACAGCGTTAAGCAATACCTCAGTGATGAACAGTACAAACTCTATAAACTAATCTGGCAACGTTTCATGGCATCTCAAATGGTTCCAATGAAATTAGAAATCAAAACAATTGAAATCTCTTCAGAGAACAAAGACTTGATGTTTAGAGCTAGCCACAGCAAAAAAATCTTTGCTGGTTACTCGATCCTTTATGGTAAAGACAAAGAGATTGGTGAGGAGCTTGAAGCAGAAATCGAAAACTCCAAATTCTCTGACAGCCTCAAAGAAGGTAGCGCCATTGATCTCCTGAAGACCAAACCTAGTCAGCACTTTACCGAGGGTCCACCTCGCTTCAATGAAGCTAGCCTGGTCAAGGTACTTGAGGAGCAAGGTATTGGTAGACCGTCTACTTACGCACCAACTATCAATACTATCCAAGATCGTAAGTATGTAGAGAAAGTAGAAGGCGGTAACGGACTCAAACCGACCAAGCTCGGTATCCAAGTCAATAAACTACTTGTTGATCATTTTGGTAACTATATCAATGTCGACTTCACTTCCAGTATGGAATCAAACCTAGACAGTGTTGCAGACAAGGGGCTTGATTGGATCATCATGCTCAAAGAGTTTTACTTAGGTAAAGAATGGGAAAAGAAAGAAAAAATCAAACCACGTCGCAAGACCAAAAAAGCACTGGAAGACAAAACCCCAGATCCATATTACCAACTTGCACCTGGATTCATTGATGAAGTCAAAAAAGCTTCTGAAGAAATTGACAATGTCGTAATTGAAACAGAATACAATTGTCCGACTTGTGAATCAACGATGCATCTAAAGAGTTCACGCTTTGGTCCATTCTTGGGCTGTTCTCAATATCCTGATTGTCAAACCATTGTCAATCTAACCAAAGAGGGTACACCAGCTCCAGATGATAGACCATACACAGAAGAGAATTGCAAAAAATGCGAGAAAGAACAATCAATCGTAATTCGTTATGGACGTTATGGTGACTATCTTGCTTGCACCACTATTGACTGTGGCTTCACGTCGCCGATCCAAAAGAAAACCGGCATCAGTTGCCCGCGTGAAGGCTGTGGTGGAGATATTGTCGAGAAAAAATCTCGCTTTAATAAAATATTTTTTGGTTGCAACAACTGGTCAGCCAATGGTTGCGAAGAAGTTTTTTGGTATCATCCGATTAACCAACATTGTCCTGACTGTAACAAATTAATGATGTACAAAAACCTCAAACGTGGTGACAAGCTAGCTTGCTCTGACACCAAGACTTGTGGTTACAACAGACTTGCAAGTCCTAAAGACATTGAACAATACAGACCAAAATTCGAAGAGCTGGAAGGCGAGAAAGAGAAGTCTGTGTTTAGTCTCTAGCTAGCTTGCTACTCATCCGTATGACCTAGACCAATCAGTTGATTTATTAATTCTGCGCTTGGCAGTACTGTATTACCTACAGTAGACTGTAGGTAACAAGGCCCAACTTTGCATAAAGCGCTCAAGTTTTGCCCTTGCTAAGCCGATTTAAACATATGTGCAGACAATTTATTGTTTGCATAAATCTAAGGAAACTTAGGTTTAGGACCATCTCAGAGGGAAACGGCTTAAGAATCAGGACCAGATTCAAAGGCCACGTAACTGATGGAGACAAGAATGGAAAACATAGTAGATGAGTTCAAGAAGTATGCCAAGGAATTGGGTACTTTGTATAGAACAAGAAAGGAACTGGACAGCCTCATAGAGAAATATGAAACCAAGCTCAAGTCACTAGGAGAGGTACTTGAATTTGCTGACACTGCCGAAGTTTCTTACCGAGCAGCCGAGGAGCCCGCTCAACAATAGATCAGTATCTACACCCATCAATATCAGAAATGACACGCTTAATGCCTGATTCTCGCAAGAGAGTCAGGCATTAAGCTTGGTAGGACTAATTACTTAGTAGCTGGTTTTAGATCGCGTTTAAGGCTCTCTTTGTTGAGGTTTTGTAAACTCTCATAAAAATCAAATGTCCAGTAACCTCTGGTAGTTCTTGCCAAAACCCTAAACTTGTCTCTTAGCGAGATCAGGTACTTGTCTGACCATTCCTCAATATCACCCTTGGCTTTAACTGCTTTAACATATGTATCTACCAGTTTGTCCAGTTGTTTCTCTTCTTTACTTAGTGTTGCTTTGGCCATTTTGTTCTTTGACTCCGAATATGAAATTAATTTCGTTTTTAATATTGTAACATTAAAGCAATTTTATAAAAATATAGTGAAACCTTAAGGAAAGCGTGGTACTATGTTTATATAGTTCAGAAACAGATTATTGGTGGACAAACGAGTTGAGTAATTAACACGAACCACAATCTACGACGAATGTAGGCGTTTCTGGATAACTAAATTGAATATACAAAAACACTCTTGATCTGGTCGTTCGAGAGTGTTTTTTTTTGCCACCAACAGGGCCGCGTCTACGATGTTCACAAAACCCAGATAAGATCGCACCCGCTGCGTGACATACGCCACTTTTCAGATAACTGTTTTGTTTTAAATAGTTATTAGCTAGGGGCAGTTTCCGCTAACTAGCTAATTTCAGACAAGTTAATAAAAAAAAGAAAGGCTCATCAGTTGTAAATAGTGAAAAAGAACAACAAAAATGAACCAATACAAACGTCTTACCCTAGAGAAACGCCAAAATATCGCCTTAATCATGCATTTTAAGCCCTATCAAAGGACAATTGCTGAGCATATGGGATTTAGTCAGTCGGCAATTAGCCAAGAACTTGATCGAAATTCAATAAATGGTATCTATGATGCTAATAAAGCTCAAGACCTGGCAAATTCCAGAAAAATACAACGAGAGAAACCAGTACTAAATGACTCCAAAATTCAAAAATTTATCACTGATGAATTAATAAAGCGAAGAAGTCCGGTTCAAATTTCTAAGCTAGCAAAACGAGAAGGTATCCAAGTTGGTAAAACATCAATCTACACCTACATTAAAGCAAACCCCGAACTAAAGAAATATCGCAAAAATAAAAAATACTGGAAACGCAATCACCAACTATCTTCTAAGCATGGCATTCGAGATAGAGTCAGCATCACAGAAAGACCTGAAAAGCAAATACTAGAGAAGAATTTGGGCATTTGGAAATTGATTTTGTAATTGGCTCAGGCAGCAAGAGCTGTATTTTAAGTGGTAGAGAGCGAAAGACAAGATTCCCTTTTTTTATCAAAATGGAAAACAAAACTGAGTTGCTAACAACAGAAGCCATTAAAAATAATTTAATTTCAAGCTGGACAAAAAGTTTTTCAACGGATAATGATAAGTCGTTTGCTGGACATTCTGTAATCAAGGCTCTGACAGGTGTACCAACGTACTTCACTGCACCATCAGCTCCATATGAGAAGGGAGCAATTGAACAACTAAATAAAGAATTGAGAGTCTATCATCCCAAAGGTACTGATTTTAGTAATGTGACTCAAGCAGATTTGAATATAATTACCGAGAATCTAAGAACAGCTCCAATGAAATGTTTGGACTGGATGACTCCAAAAGAAGCTCTTGAAAAAGAGCTCGCTTTTGATACCAGCTGATGAAAATTAACGAAGCAAAAAACGTTGAGGGAGTAATTTCTCCTGATTTTTTACGTCTAGATCTAAATTTCTGGTGGTTTTAACCTATGGAATTCAAAAAATATAAAACTCTAATAATTGAAATAAGCTAGGATTAACAAGCAATCAATGAACCTTTTTGAAAAATTAAGCTAGAAGGTGGAATGTAGCAGGCTCTGAGTGTTTGTTGCTTTAACAGTTATCTGAAAAGTGGCGTATGTCACGCAGCGGGTGCGATCTTATCTGGGTTTTGTGAACATCGTAGACGCGGCCCTGTTGGTGGAATGCTATTATTTCCACTATGTCTAGCTTGCCAATAGAGAAATTCACCCCTGTAATGCAGCAATACTTCAATGAAAGAAGTAAAATCACCGGCAAAGCAGTACTTTTATTTAGAATGGGGGACTTTTATGAGGCATTCTTTGATGATGCCACCACTATCGCCAAAGAGCTCGATATCACCCTTACAGGCAGAGCTGAGAACAACTATCCAGGTGGGCGCATCCCCATGGCTGGAGTACCAGCAAGAGCTGTTCGCCCTTATATCGCCAAACTACTGGAAAACAACTACAAAGTCTATATCGCAGAGCAAATGGCTGATCCTAAGACTTGCAAGGGTTTAGTACCGCGAGCAATTGCCAAGGTCTTCACTCCAGGGACAATCAACGATCTTGATTTGATTGATGGTTACCAAAACAACTTCATTCTGGCGCTTTACTCCAAAGCCCCATTTAGTAATTATGGTTTAGCTTACGCCGATATTTCAACAGGAGAGTTTTACGCCACAGAAGTCAAAGAAGAATACCTTCAGCAAGAACTCACTAGAATTAACCCAGCTGAAATAATCATACCTTCGGAAACTCAAGCGCGCCAAGAGGGACAGTTTGTCGCAGAGGAAGAAATCTGTTTCAAACTAGAAACAATCTATCAAGAACTTAATCTTAGTCCATTTAACAAACGCAACTTCGACAAGAAACTAGCAAGCCACAATCTTGAAGATATTTTTGGTAGCAACATGAGTCACAACTTTGAAGCGAGTTTTGCGAAGAATGACTTTGCATTAAGAGCAGCTGGCGCAATTATTGAATACCTCAAAGAGACTCAAGGACAGAGCTTCAGTAGTCAAGCTGCCAAAAGTTTTGATCAAATCAAGAGCTATCAAGTTGGCGAATTTATGATGCTTGACGCTAGCAGTAGAAGCAATCTTGAAATCAGTAAATGTCTCAATGGCAAAACTAAAGATAGTCTTTTTGCCATGATAGACCGCAGCGCTTCCAAACCAGGTAAGCGCCGTTTGCTTTCATGGCTGGAGCAACCGCTATTCAATCTAGAGATGATTCAAGCAAGGCAAGCAGCTGTCACTGAACTGATTGGTCAAAACCAACTAGCGCAAGAAATCCGAGACTTGCTATCCAATAGCTACGATATTGACAGACTCTCCAATAGATTAATCAGCCAACTCATCAACCCCAAAGAAGCAATCGCACTGAAGGATTCTTTATTACTGGTAACTCAAATCTCAAGCTTGATGCAAAATCTAGACTCCGGCTTACTAACTAGTCTCAAACATATCCCTCAAGAGGTCTTGGATTTTACTCGCTTGGTAGAGGATGCCATTCACCCTGAACCAGGAATGGCAATCACTGACGGCAATATAATCAAAGCTGGCTTTAATCAAGAGCTTGATGAATTGATTGGCTTAGTAGAGGACTCTGAATCATGGTTACGCAATTTTGAAGAAGCCCAAAGAACTGAAACCGGTATCAAAAATATCAAAGTTGCATTTAATAAAGTGCACGGATATTTCATCGAAACCTCCAGAGCCAATCAAAGTAAATTACCTGAACACTACATCATCAGGCAAACAATGATCAACACGGTAAGAGCCGTCACCGAAGAGCTTAAAGAATTTGAAGACAAGATCACTAACGCCCAGGCTAGGCGTAACGCCCTTGAACACCAGATCTATACTAGTTTGCGCAAAACCATGTCCCAGCCAGCGCGCATCATCAAAGAACTAGCTAATCAAGTCGCCCAGCTTGATGCGCTCACCTCAATGGCAATTCTTGCCAAAGAGCAAAACTATTGCCTACCAGAATTGAACAACAGTGATGAGCTTTATATTAAAGATGGTAGACATCCAGTTGTTGAGCAGAAACTGGGATTGGGTGAGTTTGTGGCTAATGATATTTCGTTAGGAGCTCAAACTCAGAACCTTTCTGAAAAGCTCCCAGATGCAAGGCTTGCGAATTCTCGGCTGGCTGAGTTGGCTGAGCCGCCAATGATGACAGCAGGGGGTGAGCGTAACGCAGCAGATGGGACTTTGCAGGTAGGTTCTCGAATTATAATCTTGACTGGTCCCAACATGGCTGGCAAAAGCACCTACATGCGTCAAAACGCCCTCATAATCATACTTGCACAAATTGGCTCTTACGTACCAGCTCAAGCTGCACGTATCGGACTAGTCGATAGAATATTTACCAGAATTGGAGCCAGTGATGACCTTGCTTCAGGGCGCTCGACCTTTATGGTTGAAATGGTTGAAACGGCAAGTATTCTTAACGGCATGAGCTCTAAGAGCTTTGTGGTGCTTGATGAGATTGGTAGAGGAACCAGTACTTATGATGGCGTTGCCATCGCTTGGTCAATTGTTGAATACTTAGCCAAGAACAGCAAACCAAGAACTATTTTTGCAACTCACTATCACGAGCTTGCCAATCTTGACAAGGTTTTTCCAATAGTCAAAAACTACCAAGTACTTATTGCAGAAAACAATAATCCAAATGCCAAGGCGCGAATTGAATTCTTGCACAAAGTAGTAGAGGGTTCAGCGGACAAGAGTTATGGTATTGAAGTAGCCCGCCTCGCTGGTCTTCCAAAACAAGTGCTAGAAAGAGCCAAGGCTATCAATAATCAATTGCAAGCTCAACGCAACCGCAAACTCGGCATGAGCAAAAAACAAATTGATCATCATGATATTGGTGATGCTATTGCCCTCGATGGTTCACTTGAGATTGAGAAGTTGCCGCTGTTTACGTCATCCTGAGCCGATAGGGCGACAATAATACAGATTGCAAAATAATACCCATTGGGCTATTATCTACTTGAGTTTATTTACAAAGGAGTATATTCAAAATGTCAACAATAACAACCACACTTAATAGTCTTGCGCAAACCACTAATCATCCATCAGGTAGTGAGTCAGCTCAACTCAAAACTGCTACAGATGCTTGGACAACAATCCAAGGCTCTTTTTGCGATAATGGACAAGTAATTAATTCTGACGAAACTAGCGTTAGATCAAACTTTGAAGCGCTGTCAAAAATGAACTCTAATCTGACAACTCTCAGACCTAATGTGCAAAATCAAGCCGTCCCTGACAGGTTAAGAAATAACCTACAAACTTTATTGTCTAATCTAGTAATTAAATTCAAAGAACAAGTCTTGGATAAATATTTTGCAGCATTTTTCCCAAATCAAACTATCAAAGAACAAGGAGTTAGCACACTGGTTGATGACGCGTTTGTTGACGGTATCACCGCGGGCGGTTTAGCTGCGTTTGTAAAAGGTCCTGATTATCAAACTTATAACAATAGATTCCAGCAAACTCAAACAGCATTAGCTAATGCAAATAACTCTGAGGGTGGGCTTGAATACTTCAAATGGTTGGATATTAGTGGTGTCATAACTCAAAGTATGGCTGAAGCTCAACAAGTTGCTGATTCACTTCATGGAGAGGGTTTCAACAAAGCTCTAGTCATGGGCATGGGCGGCTCTTCGCAATTCCCCAAAGTCATTAATGATACCTTCCCTCAAGGAGGACTTGGAAATAATTTCAAGATGGAAGTCATGGATGGTACGGATTCAGCCAGCCTTAAATCCAAATTCAATTCATTGCAAATTCAAGCTAATGAAACTAAACAGCGAAACAACAAAACAGCCTTTCTGATCATCTCCAAATCAGGCGGCACTTTTGAAGTCAAGCATGTAGTTCAAAGTATTCTAGATCATCTAACCGAATTACATCACGGCGACAAAGAAGCGGCATTGAAACAATTTGCAGAGCAAGCTGTTTTTGTTACTGAACCAGGTACAGGTACATTACGCAAACTGGCTGATAGTATTCAGAGTAAAACAGGAACTAGACCTAAAGTAGTAGAACACCCAGATAGAGTTGGTGGTAGGTTCTCCTTCTTAACGGCTGTAGGTATGCTACCAGCAGCACTCAAAGGTCTCAAGCTTGATCAATTCAAAGCTGGCTCTCAAGCTGCCATAGATGAATTCTTTGCAAAAAAAGATATAGGAAATTCAGAAGTGGGCAAACTTGCTTTGCTTGATACTCTTGCAGCAAGATCAGGCAAGTTTGATGCCAAGTTTGTTGCTTCCTACACAGATAGGTTAGCTCAAGCTGGGCGTGTCAAAGAACAGCTAGCTGGAGAAAGTAATTCCAAAGGGGACGAGGCTAAGAACAATGGAGTCGATGCACTTGCAATAATTAATACAACGGGTCCATTATTCCAACACTCAACTATTGAAGGAGTGGGACGAAACGATAAACACAGATTAGTTTTTGAACAAGTTATCAGCAAGAAAGATCATGACGATATGGTTCATAGCAACCACGATCTTCCTGAACTCGAAGATGTTGCTAGAACTTCATTACACCAAGAAACTATCACCAAGCTAGCATTGCCGCTCGCTGCTCACTTGCGTGACAATAGAAAAAACCCTGTGGTTACAACTATCATGGATGATATCAATGAATACAATATTGGCTATCTCTTAATGAGGGATATGCTAACAACAGTAGTTCAAGCTGGATTACAGGATAATATAGAAGATAATTCAGCACAGCAATATCAAACTATTCCAGTCAACTTCGTTGAGCTCGGTAAAGAAATACCTAGAACGATTAGAAATAATGTACAGCGATCAGTTTATCAAGATGGAGTTGAAGCCTTCAAGACAGGTAAAAACGAACTCACACCAGAGTCAGTCAGGAACTTTGCCCTTAGTGCATAAGCATTGGTCATCCGCCTTCACTCAGTTATAATGCGTCAAGTTGCCGAAGCAATCTAAAAATAATGTGAATACGCTATAATTGGCATAGTTATGACTAAAAATCCACTAATGAAGTCTTGGAATAACCTACTTTGGGGCAACTCAGTAGCACTAACTTGGACTTGGGGCTTAGGTTTATTTTTTGCAGTTCAAGTTGCAATTCAATTTGGCTTTAATGACTTAATCAAGTTTGCAACTATCGACGCAGTTGGTCTAACTATTTTTGGGCTAGTCAATCATCAAATAGTCAAAAAATCACAAAACCCAGAGGAGTTTGAGAATAAATTCTTGACGCAAGCCAAGAGTTTCAAATTCGCATTGTTATTTTATCAATTCGTGGCAATCACACTCACCATCTATTGCTTGCTCAAATACATCACTCTTCCTCTTGGGATATTTTCGTTTCTTGTTGGTATGATGTTAATTGGTGCAGTGATCTTTTTAGGTGAAGAATTTCCTATTCACAAAATCAAATACTTACATGCTTTTTATGCAGTAATCATGCTCACGGCTGCCTTAATCATATTAAATTCAGAACTCTTTAGCTCTGAATCAATGATTTCTGGAGCTCTAAGTTCTGGCTCGCAAGGACTCAAGGCAGAGTTGTCACTAAGCCCAGGCTTATTAGGCTGGTTTAATGATGCTAGCCAATACCCAGGTCTTTATCAATTCAAAAATGGCATCAGTGAATTTGCATACTGGATCCCAGTCTTACTGGGCTTTCTATGCGGTCCGTGGTTGGATTTACAAAACTGGCACAGAGTAGTGCAAATCAACAAAGAAGGAGGCTCAGTAGCCAAGTCTTATATCATTGGCGGTTTGATTTTCTGGTGCGTAATAATGGTAGACGGTTCACTAGCACTTGCCTGCCATCAATTTGGGCAAAGTCATGCTGGCTTAATCACCAGCCTCTCGACTATTGACCCGAGTAGTTTGCTTTATCCTGTCAAAGACACAATCACCCAGGTACTAAGTAACTATCCAGACTTCAATACCCTGCTTGGTTCATACATGGTCTTTATTGGACTTGCCGCGCTTGCTACTTTTGATAGTGGCTATATCGCCTACAAGTGGTATACAGAGTCGCTCGTCAAAGACGCCAAGGGATTGATCTTCACGTTCATCCCAAGCACACTAATCAGTTCAGCCATTCCTTGGTTCACACTTTGTATAGTTGCTGCAATTACCACAATGCACTTTACTGAGTTTGGTAAATTCATCGCCAGCTTTGATGCTGACCTGATTCAGTTCTTCAGATTCGAGCTTGAGTACTATGTTGCTTTCTTTGCTTCATTCTTCTTAGTCTATTCAGTTTGTTTTTATCGCAAGATGGCTGAAACAGAAGACAGTAGCTCCAAGTTCTCTGCTCTTAGATTATTTTCTACGGCACTTTCCAGCATCGCAATTTTTGGTATTGGTTACTTCACCGAAAACACACTACTAATGGCAATCGCAGCAATTCTTGCTTTTGTTTATGGTTGGATCTGCGAAGCGAAAAAAAGCAGTAGCAAAGCTATCCCAACGGAAGCCAAAGTACTTAGCCAAAATCAAAACATCAATATAGAAGAGTTTAGAGCCCAAGAGATTCACTACAACAGTAATGACGCCCTACCTAACGGCGCTAAGCCAGTCAGCATCAAGGGTTGTTACATACACGACAACTGGTTCGTACATCAATTCATCCCGACTTACCAAGACACCAACTCTGTTGGCAATGTTTATTTTGCAATGTACTTAATGTGGGTTGGTAAAACTCGCGAATTATTTTTTGCACACGTGATCCCTGATTTTGATCCAAATAAATCAGATTACTTGATTCTTACGCGTAGTATTGATCACAAGTTCCAAAAAGAAATTAATGAATTTACTGAAGTCTTAATCAAAATCAGAATCGGTGAATACAATCGCAAATTTGTAACTCTCGAGCACCAAATCATTGAAACCAAAACCGGCGACTTAGTTGGTAAAGGAAAACAAGCACTGATGTTTGTAAGCTCACAAGACTACTCACTAATTGATCTTCCTCAAGAAGTACAACAAGCGTTTATTCCTTATGTTGGAGAAGTCAAAGAGTTTCTCAAGGCTTAAGCAGCTTGAACAGCAGCTACAGCAAACTTGTATGCTTGTTCTGCAAGTCCGTCCATTTCTGCCAGTGGTCTTGAAATTGCTATTGGATGAAGAAGACCTGTAATAAAGTCTTCTTCATTGAGATCCCCTGCCAATATTGTTTTTGCAAAATCAAGCTCTAGATTTGCATTATCCAAGATCCCATAAGCAAGGCTGCCATTGACAGAAAGATTGAACTTAGTCCCAGCCTCCACTTTAGAATTAGACTTGGCTTTAGCAGCAAGCCCATTCAAAACATCAGCAAGATCTCTTGACCAAATTGCTATTAATACTTTTGCCAAAGGATCTCCCTGAATAGCCGCTTCTTCTATTGCCTGATTCATATCACCTTGGATATCATCTTGGATTAAAGAGCTTGACTGAAAAACATCGTCAGTTATCAAAGTTTGACCAGTAGCTAAATTCATTGCATCCGCATATCGTCCATTATTAGCTCTGTCAATAAATTCACGTACTAACAATCCGTCCTTGTCGTTAGCATAGACACGCAAATCTCTCACCAGTCCAGCCAAACCACGTTCTGGGCTCGCTGAATTACCACCAGCCATAATAGCTTCAAAGCTTGGATTTTCAAGCCGCTGCCCTCTAAGCACTAATGGAGATTTAGCTTCCTTCGGAAGCAAGTCAGCAAAAGGAATATGACCAGCTTCAGTATTTATAGACTGCTCAAAATTACCAAGCTCATCATCTTGTTTCTTATAACCGATACCGACATTAGTACCTGTTGACATCACCAGATGCATCAAACTTGCTCCGTGCTCATAATTAGCTGCCTGGTATCTTAGATGTGCAACTGCATCATTAACTACTTTGACTGCAACAGAGCTTTGCTCATCACTTAGTTTTTCTTTTTCTGGATACCATTTTTGATTTTCAACACCGTATTGATTTTCAAATTTGAATGAGCTTTTCAATTCACCAGCACAAGATTTATTAATAAAGTCAGGTAGATTCAAAAGATTGGCTGATTTACCTTCAACGTCAACAACTCTTACATTTGGTAAATAAAAAGTACCCGGTTCTTGCATGTAAGCATCACTTGAAGCTTCACATCTCTCTATAAATTCAGTATTTGTAGTTGGAGCACCGGAAAAACCAAAAATCATTTTAAGGTTGCGGGCAAGCTGATGAGCATTTTCAATAACCAACCCCGTTATACCTTGCATCAAAGATAGATCTTTCCTCAAGCCTTTATCACCATACTCAGTATTGCCATCAAGTACAAAAGTATCAACATGAATGTTATCAGGACGAGGACTTGCTAAATCTCTAGGTACACTGGCAATAGCGAGTCGAGTATTAGAACCACCAACTTGAGCTGTTTCAGCCACCGCTTCTCTCTTCTTGAGAAGCTGTTTAACTTCAGAATCATCTTTGATACTGTTATGTTCGACTATTCTTATACTTGTTGCTAAATCCATCTTAATTACAATCTCCTTTGATCGAATATCATTATATTATGGCAATTCAACAGAAACCCTCTCAAGATATAACCTCAATATTGTCTTAAGAATCCGGCATGGCTCAAAAAGCTAAAATACCTATTGTACAAAGGCATGAAGTCCCAGCCATGGGGTTGCTGTGCCCCCATCTTTATATGTTAAAGCTGGACAAAACAAAGGAGAATATCATGGCCACAACAACACAAGACTATGGAGTAGTAGGCAAAAAAGTGGGAATGACCCAAATTTTTGGTGAAGATGGAGATGTAATTCCAGTAACCGTAGTAGAAATATCAGAAAATATCGTAACTGACATTAAAACCCAAGCACGTGATGGCTATACAGCTGTTCAAGTGGGCAACTTTACAAAAAGAGACAAGCTGGTTAAAAAACCACAACTTGCTAAATTACAAAAAGATAACTTACCTAGTTTGAGCAAGTTCTTTGAATTTAGAACTTACGAAACAGTTGAAGGGATCAAAGTAGGCGATGCAATCGACATAGAAGCATTTTTCAAAGATCTTAAAACCGTGAAAGTCACTGGAACCTCTATTGGTAAAGGTTTTCAGGGTGGTGTTAAAAGACACAATATGAGCGTTGGTAGAAGAAGCCACGGTTCTAAATCTAAAAGACAAGTTGGTTCATCAGGTGCTGGTACTGATCCAGGACGTGTATTCAAAGGTAAACGTATGCCAGGTAGAATGGGTAATAAACAAATCTCAATCAACAAAGCCAAAGTCGTTAAATATGATGCAGAAAACCGTCTTGTACTACTCAGAGGTCCTGTACCTGGTAAAAAAGGTTCTATACTTAGATTTAGTGCTCGTTGTGTCAAATCTTGGAATCATTATAATAAAGACGCTTAGTCCTTCGACTTTGCGTAATTCATATTCAAAGCTTGTATGTTTATTAGTATGCATATGCCTAGCATCTTGCTCTAGTTTCAAAACTAGAGAAAATGCCCAAGAGCTTAGACTCGGTTATCTACTGAACGCCAGTCACGCAGTTGCCATGCTTGGTATTGAAAGTCAGGCTTTTAGTAATATTGAAACTCAGTATTTTAGCTCCGGCGGCTACTTGCTCAATGCCTTAATTACCAAAAATCTAGATATCGCCTATATCGGTCCTGGTCCCTACCTCAACGCTTTAAGCAAAGGCGTCAAACTCAAGCTGCTCAAACTAAGTAGTAGCGGCGCTAACAGTCTGATACTTAGTGACAAATATGAAGCAGGTAAGAATTTTAAAATCAAAAAACTCGGCATCCCGCAGATTGGTAATACTCAAGACTTGCTTGCCAAGTACTTAGTAGCACAAACCAAAGAACACAAAGCTAGATATAAAGAGCTCAGTCCTGAGATGAAAGAGATGCTTGATCTACCAACTATCAAATTCTCTAAACGACTGCAATATATCGCAGTCAACCCTGCAGAACTTGAAACTGTTTTTTTTACTGGGGACATTGATGCTGCTTTAGTTGCAGAACCGTGGGGAACGATATTAGAAGATAAGGGCTACACAAATCTTAGCAAGCTATCTGTCAATTCAAAAAACAATTTGGTCAATGAACTTGAAGGTAACGAAAATGATTTTATTTACCATCAACTTCATCTCCTTAATCAATTCCCCGCTGCTTTACTGGTAGTCGACGAGGATTTCTATAATAAAAACACTAAGATAGTTGACAATTTTGTCAAAGAACAAGACGCAGTCCTAGACTATCTCAAAAACAATCAAGACGAGTCTATCACTTTAATACAGCAACACCTAAGACAAGCAACCAAGAAGAATATCCCTTATAGCTTTCTTTCTGCAAGTCTCAACAAACTTAGCTTTGACACTAACTTAGATCAAAGCAAACTAGACCTCTTAACTCAAGTCGCTCAAGACCACAACTATATTCGCAAAGGAAAAAGCAAAAATGCGAATTGATGTACTAAGCCTCTTCCCTGAGATAATTGAGAATTATTGTCAAACAAGTATTCTCGGTCTTGCACTTAAACAAAATCTCTACCAACTCAATACTCACAATCCTCGTGATTACTCAAAAGACAAACATCACAAAGTAGATGATACGCCTTATGGTGGGGGTGCCGGGATGGTGCTAGCTCCGCAACCCTTCTTAGACTGCCTAGGGGAGGTCACTGTGATGTCCGACAACTGCGTTACGCGAGCTCCTCAGGATCCTCAGTTGCAGCTCAGCAAACTCCGGTCCTTTGGAACTCGCAAGCCTTGTTCTCGAACCCCACAGCAAGCTCCCTATCCTGAGACTCTAGAAATTATAATCACCAGTCCTTCCGGTCAGCCTTTAACTCAAGAACTCGCCCGCGAGCTTTCTACTAAAAAACAACTTGTCATTCTTTGCGGACGCTACGAAGGTTTTGATCAGAGAATTAGAGACAAAGCCACCATGGAAATCTCTATTGGTGACTATGTTCTAACTGGCGGCGAGCTTGCTGCTCTCAGCATCATTGATGCAACGCTAAGGCATATACCTGGAGTCTTAGGAGACCCGCAAAGTCTTGAAGATGAGAGTTTTAGTAAACTCAACTATCTAGAAAAACTCAAAGAGCTGCAAGTCAGCAAAAAAGAAATGCTTAGTTTCCTTGAAGAAACTGGCATTAGCCGAGAAGAGCTTGAAGAGCTTCAATTATTAGAGCATCCTCATTACACTCGTCCTGCTGATTTTCGCGGAGATAGAGTACCAGAGGTATTAGAATCAGGCAATCACAAAAAAATATTCATGTGGCGATTAGCGGAGGCGATCAAACTAACCCGCCTCAAACGTGGGGACTTATTAAATTAACTTAAATCATGAACTTCGACATCATCCTATTAAGTATAATCCAAGGACTCACTGAGTTCCTGCCCGTCAGCAGCTCAGCACACCTTGCTCTAGCACCGCGTTTGCTAGGATTAACAGAGTATGGCTTAGACATGGATGCCTTCTTGCATCTTGGCACTTTATTTGCAGCAATTATTTATTTTCGTAAAGAGATATTAGCGATGCTCTCAAGCTTTGTCATTGCGAGCACAGCGAAGCCATCTAATGCAGAATCAAAAGCCATCAACAGAAAGCTTGCTCTTGCTATCCTACTCGCTACCATTCCTGCTGTAATAATTGGTTTTAGCTTCAAGGATTTCTTTGGTTCAGACTTGGTGCGCTCAAGCTACGGAATTGCAATTACTCTAGTGCTAGGATCTTTACTGATGTTTATTGCTGATCATTATGCTAAACAGCAAACTCAAAATAAAGAAATCTCTGAACTTGGTTACACAGAAATATTTTTTATCGGCATAATGCAATGCCTTGCTTTATTTCCAGGAGTCTCGCGTTCTGGTTCAACAATCTCTGCTGGACTTTTCGCTTCTCTTAATCGAGAACAAGCTGCCCGTTTCTCTTTTATAGTTGGTTTACCGGCAATTGGCGGGGCCGGCCTCTTAGCCCTCAAAGATCTTCTCACTAGCCCAATCATGGGAACTAGTCTTGACTATCAAGAGCTGGGAATTGGATTTCTTGTGAGTTTTATTTCTGGCTACCTAGCCATTGATTTTATGATCAAATTTCTCAAAAACCATTCTCTTACTTGGTTTATTGTCTATAGAATAATACTAGCTGGCTTTATTATTCTCTAAGATTGTGCTATTATCACGATAATGCTTGATTTTGATTTGATTCCAGTTAGCTTCAGAGAAATTAACTTCAGAGAAAACAACAGAAGACCTGTTTATAATTTGATGCCAACTAGCAACTTTTTTGATGAGCCTCCTAAAAAACCGGGAGCTGGAAGAAGACTTGGAATAATCTTGAACCAAGCAAATCAGATTCCAGATTTTGATCAAAAGAAATTGGCAATTCTTCAAGAAGGCAAAGATCTGCTCGATGAGAGATCTAAATATCCTGAAGATCTAAACACATATGAAAAATCTCTTTTAGACCCCAAATTTGAAAGCTACGCAGCTAAACTAGTAGATCTAATCAATACAGGAAAAGCACAAGCTCAGCAAAAGCCTAAAACAGCTATAATTGATTCAAACGTGCATCAATGCGGAGTATTTAGTGGTCCAGCGACACGTTATGGCTTTGAGGAAGCTGAATACCAAGATATAACTTTATACGGATTAAAAGAATTAGACCCAAAGCAAGAGCCTGTCTTCACCGCTGCGGTATTTCTTAAAGCAAATGGCGATTATTATGAAAGCATCGTACAATATAGAAATCACAACTACTACTTAAATTTTGAGCCTAGTGAGACTTAATTTAAAACAATCTAAAAAAACCTTAAATAATTAAGTGAATCTATATTTACAAATACTTAACATTGGGTATTGACCGAATAGACTATTATCATATTCCATGATCGCTAGCACAACCACAATAGAGAGACATCAACAGGCAAGCCTGCCCCTCAGCAAGAGCAGCCAAGAGCTGAAAAGCAGTCACTGGTTAAACAATTTAAAGCAGCAAAAAGAACAGAAGTTGAAAGCGGCTTACGGGATGTTGTAAAACCGAAACCAGTCGTCGACGAGCAAAAAGCCCTTGCTCCACTTGAAGAAAGAATTAAACGTAATAGAGAAGCTGCAAAAACACAGATGCCGCCAAGACATAGATACAGTTTTGAACAAGCTGATTGGTCGCCTTCTAAAAAATAGTTAGATTAGCTCCTAACTCAATCCAAGCGCCTTAGCAACATCTTCAATCTCTGATTTGTAAACTTTTTCAGCTGATGCCATATCACTTTGCTCCATTGCTACTTTGGGATCTTTAAGACCGTTACCAGTAAGCACACAAACCACTGTAGAGCCAGCTTCTATCTTGCCTGCCTTGGCTGACTTGATTAAACCAGCAACACTAGCGGCTGACGCCGGTTCGCAGGCATAACCCTCAGAGCTGTGAATAATACGGTAAGCAGCGAGCATCTCATCATCTGTGACTTTGTCTATCAAACCACCACTTTGATCTCTAGCAGCCTCTGCTTGCTTCCAGCTAGCTGGGTTACCAATACGAATTGCTGTTCCAATTGTTTCAGGATTTGCCACCGGCGCGCCATCAACAATCGGCGCAGCGCCAGCTGCTTGAAATCCGTACATCTTGGGTTTCTTGTGAGCTTTTTTATAATCAGAGAATCCTGCCCAGTAAGCAGTGATATTGCCGGCGTTACCAACCGGGATACAAAGATAGTCAGGCGCGTCCCCAAGCTCATCACAAATCTCATAGGCTGAGGTTTTTTGTCCTTCAATACGATAAGGATTAAGTGAATTCACAAGTTCAATTGGATACTTATCACAAAGGTCTTTGACAATATCAAGCGCCACATCAAAGTTACCCTCTATCTGAATCACCTTGGCGCCATAAATCATTGCCTGAGAGAGTTTGCCAAGAGCAACATAGCCAGCTGGAATAATCACAAAACATTCCATTGGATAACCAAGCCCCCTTGCTCTTGCAGCAAAAGCGGCAGCGGAGGCAGAAGTGTTGCCGGTACTTGCGCAAATAATTCTAGTAGCACCTTTCTCAACGGCTTTGGTTACTGCCATTGTCATACCACGATCCTTAAATGAACCTGTAGGATTAAGTCCTTCTATTTTGAGATAGACCTTAAGATCTTTGACTCCACAAAGCTCAGCGATATGCGGCGCTGGCACCAAAGGAGTGTTACCTTCTTGAATAGAAATGATTGGAGTCATGTCAGTTACAGACAAATATTCAGAGTATTTATTGATTGTGCCTTTATACATAATTAAAATTCTAACCTTGATGAGTCTAC
>JABHOV010000111.1 GCA_018695135.1 Candidatus Melainabacteria bacterium
CTCCAACGTCTAAACTACAAGTAGTTGGACAAGTTCTTGCTACGAGTTTTAATGGTGATGGTTCTGCTGTCACTGGTGTCGTTGCAACCGTAGTTGCTGACTCTTTAGATTTTGAAGATTTCAAAGACGCGATGTCTATGGATGCAAATACTACAATTGATCTTAACGGTTCAGACCTTAATTTCAATGGTGGACTTTTGATGCTCGATGATTCTGCACAGAATGTCGGTATCGGTGACACCACACCTGACCTCAAGCTAGATGTCACAAGTGCTGCCGCTGCTGATGGTATTGCAATTGACAATACTCTAGCTGATGGTGACCCCATTCTTGCGTTCCAACTTTCTAGTACTTCTACTTTTACGATGGGTATAGATGATGGAGACGCAGACAAATTCAAGATCGGTACAAGCGCAATTGGAACTAATACTAGAATGACTATTGATTCATCTGGCAATGTTGGTATCGGTAACGATGCACCAGCCACAAGCTTGCATGTCAACGGAACAGTTGCATTCACACCAAGTGGTACAACCAATGTCACTGCAGGTGGAGGTATCACAGTAACTAGTGCTCTAATGAGAGTTCAAGGTAGTGGCGGGGCTGTCAATATCACAGCCAATCCACAAATTGCAGATGGTACTGATGGTCAAATGATTATAATTAAAGGTCTTAGCGATACCAACACTCTAACCCTGGACAATGGAACTGGTCTTTCACTAAGTTCTGGTGGAGGCTTTACTATGGGTTTAAAAGACACAATGACTCTTATTTACGATGCCACTGACGATGAATGGGTCGAGGTCTGCAGATCTAATAAATAGCCTGGCATATGATAAAATCATATCTATGTCTGAATTAACTAATAAAACAGCCCTCCAGCTCAACTCAATATTTTTAAACAAAGAAGCCAGCGCCCAGCAAATCACTGAAGCATTTTTACAACGTATAGAACAATACGATAAAACAATTAATGCTTTCATTAGTGTCAATGGTGAGCTTGCTCTCAAGAGAGCTCAAGAACTAGATCAAAAACTAGCAGCAGGTGAAAGCCTCGGCAAATTAGCAGGAGTACCAATTGGTATCAAAGATCTTATTAATTTAGAAGGCAGCGAAACAACCGCTGGTTCTAGAATGCTCAATGGCTACACTTCAAGCTTTAACGCAACAATTACTCAAAAAGTAATAGACGCTGGTGCAATTCCACTTGGCAAACTCAATCTTGACGAGTTTGCAATGGGTTCAAGTAATGAAACTAGCGCTTACGGTAATTGCAAAAACCCATGGGATCCAAACAAAGTACCTGGTGGAAGTTCTGGTGGTTCGGCAGCAGCAATTGCAGCTAAGATGGTCCCTCTTGCTTTTGGAACAGATACTGGTGGTTCAATTAGACAACCAGCTGCTTACTGCGGCATCACCGGACTTAAACCAACCTACGGTAGAGTTTCTCGTTATGGCATAGTTGCCTTTGCTAGTTCATTAGATCAAGCTGGACCAATGACTCAAGACGTAGAAAGTAATGCGCTTTTACTTGAAGCAATGTCAGGTCACGATGCTAAAGACAGTACTTCATTAGAGAACCCTGTTCCAAACTATCTAGCAGCAATAGAACAAGGCTTCAAAAAAACTCAAAGCCTTAAAGGACTTAAAATAGGCATCGCCCAAGACTTCTTTGTACCCGAGCTCAATTCAGAGGTTAAAGCAGCAGTTGAAAACGCAATCACTAAATACAAAGAACTTGGTGCTGAGATTATCGACATCAGTCTCAATAAAATCAAGTATGGTTTACCTACTTATTATATAATCGCTCCATCTGAAGCAAGCTCCAATCTTTCTAGATACGACGGTGTTAGATACGGACTTAGAGACATGGACGCTACAAGCCTCAGTGACTTGTACCCCAACTCTAGAGCCAACTTTGGCACTGAAGTCAAAAAAAGAATCATGCTTGGTGTTTACGCGTTGAGTTCCGGTTACTACGACGCTTACTACAAAAAAGCCCAGCAAGCTAGAGCACTAATCGCTGAAGACTTCAACATTGCATTCCAGCAATGTGATCTCATCTTGAGTCCAACTGCACCAGCAACTGCTTTTGAGATTGGTTCTAAGACAGATGATCCATTAGAGATGTACCTTGAAGATATCATGACAGTTACAGTCAATCTAGCTGGCTTGCCTGGAATATCAATCAACTGCGGTTATGACTCTAACAATATGCCAATCGGTATGCAACTAATAGCACCAGCACTTGAAGAAGCTAGAATCTACAACGCAGCATACGCCTTCCAGAGTACTACTGACTTTAATAAGAGTCCAGACATGAAAAGCTCTAAGGCTATAGGGGTTTAAGGCTCTATGGGAAAGTATGCAAATGCCAAATTCCCATACGAAGAACTTGAAGTTTGGCAATATTCAATTGAATTAGCTGAAATAATATACAAAATCGCAAAGTTATTTCCAGAAGAAGAAAGATATGGACTATCATCACAAATCAGACGCTGTACAAGCTCCATTGGTCTTAATATTGCTGAAGGAAAGGGAAGATACTCAAAGAAAGAATTTAAACATTTTTTATACATCGCAAGAGCTAGTCTCTACGAACTTTCAAGCTGCCTGGAATTAGCTTTAAGGCTAAAGTATATAGATAAAGAACAATATGGAACAATCAGAGAAAAAGCTTTCCAGATTCTCTTTATGATTAATTCACTGATAAAGTCAATCACTTGAACAAACATGAAACCTAACGACACTACTGAACAACAACATTCACAATACTTAAAAAGATGTTTTCAATTAGCAAGACTTGGTGAAACTTACGCTTTCCCAAACCCCATTGTAGGTTGCGTAATAGTTCATAATAACGAGATCATTGCTGAAGGGTTTCACAAGCAATATGGTGAAGCTCACGCCGAAGCTCATGCTATCAAGTCTGCCTTAGAGCCTTACAACCTTAGAGCCTTAGAGCCTAGACTCAAAGAGTCGACCATCTATGTCAGTCTCGAACCCTGCTCACACACAGGTAAAACTCCTCCTTGCGCAGATTTAATAATCAAGCACAAATTCAAACGCATTGTTTTTTCTTCCTCCGACCCTAATCCCTTAGTCAATAGCAGTGACAAAATCAGAGCAGCAGGAATAGAAGTCATAGAGCCAGCGGAGCTTGAGCCTGAGCTTGTCAAGCAAAGTGATTATCTCAATAGAATATTTTTCAAAAATATCAAAGAACCAGGTTCAGCATGGGTGGTTGTTAAGATAGCGACGACGACTGATGGGGAAATGATTACAGAAGCTAACGAGCCACGTTGGATCACCAACTCAGAATCTCGCAAAGACGTACATCGCATGCGTAGTTGCCATGATTTATTAATTACCAGTATCCGCACAGTAGAAGCAGATGATCCGGAATACAACGTAAGACATTCTGCAGAAGAACTGGGACTTGCAGAAATTAAAGATCCAGACATTGCAATTCTAAAATCAAGTACTAACTTAAAAAATAGAAACTACAAAATATTTCAAAGCAGCAAGAGAAAAATCATTGAAGCCAAAGTCACTGATCTTAAATCAACGGTAAAAGAATTTATAAACCTAGGCTACAAAAGAATCATGATTGAAGCTGGACCAAAACTCTCAGAAGCATTTATTGAAAGTGGTTTAGTTGATGAAATTGTGCATTACCAAGCTTCAGCAATCGAAACAAAATACCCTGGTTTTCTGCTAATCAACAGCGAAATTATAAATTCTGCAAATGAACCAGTTAATACAAAGCGTTACTTTATCAACACCGGGTCATAACAGCGTAACGCTTTGCTAATACACATTACTAAGCCTAAGCAATGAAAAGGCTATATATGTGCTTAATTCATTAGAGATTAGGCTAATATCTCATTAATTAGCCCTAAACCACAATATCGCTTGACATATCACCTCAATTCGTATTAACATTTATCTGTGCCTTCAATCAATCCTGATTTCAGAAATGAACAGTCTAATCCAAAGACCGATCATGCAGGCCCAAACCAGTATCAGCAAAGAACCAATCCTGATTTTAACAACCGCACAACGGCAGAACAATTCGCAAAAGAAAAAGCCGAAGCAAAATCTGAAGACAAAAAATCAAATCTTTTTAAATATGGAGCTATCGGAGCTGGAATTACTGCAACTCTATTTTTATTCAAAAGAAAATTCCTTGCATTGATTGCTGCAGCTGCCACAGGAGCCTTTGTCTATTTCAATCAAAGCACAGCTACAAAACCACAAGCTAGCACGCAACAAAGCCACCCAGACATTCATCAAGAACAAACAATCAATCAGCCTTCAGCAGAGGAGAGTCTCAAGCTAGACAGAGTGAAGCAATATATCAACGATAGTAAAATTGAAACGACCAGCAAAAGCTTTCTAAACCAAGTTATAGAATCTACAAGATCTAAACTCAATTCCACAAACAAACTCAATAAAGCAATCATTAATCAAGCAATGAGAGAATCAGGCTTCGAGCAAAATACCGGTGCACTTAAAAAAGATATCTCAAAACTAATGCATCCAGATCGAATAAAACAATCTGACCTCAGTGATCTAAGTGAACTAACAATGATGATCTTCCAAGTGCCACATGATATTGTTGCAGAGGCGGAGGCTAAAGCTAAGGCTGAAGCTGCGGCTAAAAAATAATTATGTATTACTGCTGAAATAAATGAAGCTGGTGACCGGATTTCAAACAACATTGAAGATACTGCAGCCTGCTCTAGCACTTATGGCTTAGCCCTCTTTAGATTGAATTCGATTGAAAATGGAGGTGGTGACCGGATTTGAACCAGCGATGGAGGTGTTGCAGACCTCTGCCTTACCACTTGGCTACACCACCATAGTGAGAAACTAAATTTTAGCGTGAATCTTAAATCCTACAGATAAAGATATTGCAAATCTAATTTAATTAAAGAACAAAACTGAAATTAAGCTAAAATACGAACAAAATATTGTACTACAGCGTCATAAATTAATAGTGTCATAAACACATCAATGCATATACCAGGCAATAACTTTGATCACAGCAATTTTTTGAGGGCAGCAAGCCCAATTACTGCTGCACAGCCTGTTCAGCAAAATAAGATCGATACAGTTACACCTCAAAGTCATTATTACGGACCAGTATCCCAGTTAATCAATAGTAAGTATTTACACGAATTGCGTAAAGACATCCGCAAGGTAATCAAAGGCAGACGTTTAAAAGAAATACTCGCTTATGACTATAGCCTTGATGAGTACGAAAACCTGCCCACTTCACTTAAAAACCTAATTAAGTTTGACAGAACCATCAGCAGCGCTGAGATACTGCAGTTTATCGAGTCATTTGACCTGAGCCATGAAATTACATTTCGTGACTATGCCTTTGATAGGATCAAGTTTAGAGCGCTATTTCAGGCACTCGGTGATCTTTTAGATGTTGAAATGCAAGCCGGTCCAAGCACTTTTGTTTCACTGGGTGAGGATTTTGAAGTCAAACGTAAAATCAAAGAAATCTTTATAGATTTGAAGAACAAAGTCAAAGATAGGCTAGTATTTAGAACAAGCAGTCGCAGATTAAAAACAGACGACGAGCAGGAAGATATAGTAGATGAATTCAGAGAACCCATTTAAACTCCCAACAATACTACTAAAACGATTTAATCAATTTAAAAAAATCCAAGATAAAGACAAGCGCTTTGAGCGCATCATTCAACTAGGCAAACGACTCGAAAGCTATCCAGAAGAACTTAAAACAGAAGAGAACCAAGTCAAAGGTTGTGCTTCACTGACTTATATTAGTGGCAAACTAATTAATAATCAACTACAATATCAAGGTTGGTCAAATTCACACCTCGTCTTAGGTCTCCTTGCATTATTAATAGAAGGAATCAATGGATCCACTCCCAAAGAAGTTCTTGATATCAACCCCACTTTTATTGAAGCAATGGGTATAGGTCAAACCCTTACAGCATCAAGAGCCAACGGTTTCATGAACACCTTCAATATGATGAGAGCCATTGCAAAACAAAATAAGGAAGAGCATGTCAGCTAAAAAGATCTTCATCTCTTGCGGTGAACTTAGTGGCGAATCACACGCATCACGATTAGTTATTGAATTACTCAAACAAGAACCAGAACTAGAAATCCGTGCCTTGGGTTCTGATATCCTCAAAGAACTCAGAGTGAAATTAATTGAGGACTACCGTGAATATAGTTTTTCTGGCTTAACAGAAGTAGTTGCAAACTTGAGCAAGATTTTGGGTCTCAAAAAACGTATACTCGAAGAACTACAAGAATGGCAACCAGACTGCGTAGTGCTAGTAGACTACGGTGGCTTCAACCTTGAACTGGCTAAATCAATCAAGGCAGAATTTAAAAACCCACCCAAGATTATTGAATATATCGCTCCCCAGATCTGGGCATCAAGACCCTGGCGCATCAAAGCAATCAAAGCATCAATAGACAAAGTACTCTGCACCTTGCCTTTTGAAGAAAAGCTTTATCAGGAAGCCAATATAAATCATAGATATGTAGGCAATCCTGTATTAGGTTCACTCACTAGAGCGCTGCCCAAGCAAGAGTTCCTCAAGAACTTTGCCGAGATTCAATATCGCAAAGGCTTCAGCAGTAAAACAAACCCAACCAGCGAAACAATTCTCATCGGGCTTTTCCCGGGTAGCCGCAAATCAGAAATTAAACATATGTTGCCATTAATGATTAAAGCAAGCAACCAACTTATCGAGAGAAACCCCAAGCTCAATTTTAGATTTATTCTGGCTCGCGCCTCCAATATCAAACGCAGCTTACTACAAAAATATGGACTGCATAGCAAACTCAATCTTGCCAAAGGCAAAAAACAGCATCATATAGAAGTACTAGACGCCGACGATATGCTTGCACCCAACCACAAACTACTCTCAGCTGCTGACGCTCTCTGGCTTTGCTCTGGCACGGTGACACTAGAAGCAGCTCTTTACACCACCCCTTATTTCCTTGCTTACAAATCAAGCCTCATCAACTATCTACTTTATTTATTGTTTAGAACAATCAAAATAGCTGGGCTTGCAAACATTATCTCCGGCAAAAGCATCGCTAAAGAATTTCTCCAGTACGACGCTAATCTCAATAACTTCGTTAACGAGACAGAAGCATGGCTGCATAGTCCCAAACAAAAATACAATGGCGACTTCTCCGATTACTATTACAATATCAAATCGGAATTCAGTGAACTCAAAACCCAACTTAGTGGCTTTGACAGTGCCAAGCTTGCTGCTAGAGAGGTACTCGACGCATGTTAATTAAATCCAACAATGACAATTCACCTTGCTCTGTAGAAATCAAATTACTTGATGAAATAACTATTGATACTAATAAATGGCTCAATTATGAAATAGAACTCAAAGTCAATCAAGAGACTTATAATTTCAGATCTCAAAACAAAACCGCAACCACTGCCCTTGGCACCACTGCAGAGATAGGCAAGTTTGCTTTTGCTATCAGCCCGCACAATGAACTTGAAAGCATTAAAACTCAACTCAAACAATTTCTTGCAAGCAATCACAAGAGCTTTCGTTTTGAACCCTATGATCCCAGCTTTGAGTTGATCATTCAGCGTTCAGAAATTGAAGATGAATTCAAGGTATATTTTTGGATAGATGCTGGTAATACAACAGGTTTGGAGTATAGCTGGGATGGGATGGGTATACGGTTTGTGACAGACCATGATGCTCTAAGGCTGTAAAGTTCTAGGGCTGTAAGGCGTAACCGGTTCTCAATTCATACTGCTTTACAGCCTTAGAGCAATCTTCAAGGACCAACTACAACAGTCTTAAACTGATCTGGATGAATATATTTCTTCACCGCCTCATTAACCTGCTCGAGTGTAATAGCATTCACACGATCAGCATAATTATCAATATAGTCATCACCCAACTTAAAGAGTTGAAGTTGCGACATTGTTTCAGCAATAGATTCATTACTAGAAAGTGTTCTAACAGCAAAAGAACCAATCAAATATGACTTCGTAACTTCAAGCTCTGTTTGGTTAGCACCTGTTTTAATAAAGTCCGCAATCACTTCTTTGGTTAGATCAATCGCCTTGCGGGTATTCGCTGGATTACAACCGAGTACTACTTTAAAAGCTCCAGCTCCAAGACTTGCAGCAAAAGAAGTTCTGATATTGTATACCAAACCATTATCATCGCGAATCGCTGTCCCCAAGCGAGAAGAGAGTGAGCTTCCACCTAAAGCATAATTAGCAATCAAGAGCGGATAAAAATCTGGATGCAAGCGATCTATAGGACAAGCATGTCCCATATTAATCTCTGTTTGTTTTTTCTCTGGCATTGAAATTACTTTTTCTTCAGCCTTAGTCAAATCAACCAAAGCAATCTCCGGTCTATTATTACCGTTTAAATCAAGTCCATCTTTGTTCCAATCTTTAAAATTATCATAGACAAGAGCCTTAGCTTCTGTTTCGGTCAAATCACCAACAACTGATACCATAAGGTTCTTAGCGTTGTAATGCTTCTTATAAAAGACCATGATATCCTCAATAATTATTGACTCAACAGCTTTAATTCTTTCTTCAACACTATATGCATAATAAGGATGTCCTTCAGGGTAAATCATTCGATTAAGCTCTCTTGATGCAATAGTTCTAGGGAATTCATTCTCTTGTTTCAACCTAGCAATAGTCGAAGTTTTAAGTCTCTCAAGCTCTTCTTCTGAGAAGGCAGGCTTGTCTAGAATCTCTTTTAATAAAGCAAAAACTTCAGCAGAATAACGTGACAAAGTAGCAATCTCGAGCTTAGAACTCTCACGTCCAGCCTCAAAATCAATACTAGCTCCATAGAGATCTAGTTGACGAGCAATCTCATATTTATCTTTAAGCAAACTACCTCGTTCAAGTAATTGAGCCGTAAAGAAAGCCAAACCTGTTTTATCCTCATCAGCAAAAGATCCAGCAAAGAAATTAGTATTAAGATAGATCAAAGGCAAACTGTGATCTTCACGAAAATGCAAATCAATATCACCTTCAATATTTTTAAATTCAAGCTCTAATTTACTAGAAACAGTATTTTTGGAATATTTAGGCTTAGTGATTTTCAACAAGTGTTTTAATTTCTTTTGGTCTATTGGTTCAACTGACGCCGCACCATAATTGGCTGTTTTAAGAGGATCAGGAGTCTTGGTGACTTCCTTTTCATCCAGCTCAACAAGAGCATCACGCGCTTTTTCTGGCAATAAATAAACAACCGTTTTGTTTGATTCAATAAAGTATTCTTTGGCAACTCGAACTATATCTTCATTAGTTACTTTTTTTATCTCATCAACCCAAGTAGCATACTTAGTCCAGTCATTTGTAATAGCTTCAAAATAGCCTATTTGCAGACCTTCTTCATAGACACCATCACGTTCATATACATATGAAGCTTCTTCTCTAGCCTTCGCTAAATCAATCTCAGCCACGGTTGCTCCTCGCTTAATCAATTCAAGCTCAGTATCAACTATCTTTTCAACTGCTGCAATATCAGCATCGTCATTCAAATTAACCACGATTCTAAACAAACCAGCATCACTACTTGGTTCAGAGATCCCACTAACGGAGCTCGCTAAACCAGCATCAACCAATTTAGGGTAGATTCTACTTGTTAAACCAGAGAAAACAATATCCGAAACTAAACTAAGCGGCGCACTATCTTCATGATCAAACTTGGGGATATGGAAAGCCATTGCAAGCATTTTTAGATGTCCATCAGCACGAATAGTCATTTGCTTCAAAGCCTCTTGTTTAGGCTCTTGCGGGACTTTATCCCTTTTACTTTCTTTTGGTTTGTATTTTGCAAAATACTTACTTATTAAACTCAATGCATTTTCTATGTCAAAATTACCAACCAAAACTGCAACAGCATTATCAGGGTAATAATAGTTTTCATAAAACTCACGCATGTTTTTGGAATTAATATTGTCTAGATCATCTCTATAACCAATCACCGGATTACGATAAGTATGCACACTAAACGCTGCATTTCTCAAAGTCTCATAAAGACTTCTTCGTGGGTCATTTTTATTACCTTCAAGCTCAGAAACAATAACGCTACGCTCAAGCTCTACATCTTCATGATCAATTCTTGCGTTCTGCATTCTATCTGATTCAATTTTGATAGCCAATTCTAAATTCTCAGGGGCAAAATTTTCAAAATAAGCAGTGTAATCATCACTAGTAAAAGCATTAAAAACCCCGCCTCTCAGTTGAATGGCTTGCGCAATCTCACCCTTGGCAAAAGTCTCAGTGCCCTTAAACATGATGTGTTCAAGGTAGTGGGCAATTCCTGTTCTATTAAGCTGTTCGTTACGGCTACCAACCTTGTACCAAACCTGCCATGACAAAGCCGGCAAGTCTTGCTTCGGCTTCAGTAGGATTTTCAGCCCATTATCTAATTGATATTCGTCAATTCCAGCAAAGGATTTAACGAATTTGACCCCTTTGATTTTGACCCTCGGATTGCTAGCTGCATTACTTGCATTCATAAACATTAAACTCCCTATTATTAGGCATCCAATGAATGCCTTTTTTATTTTTCTTAGCTTTTTGACCACAGAATATAGAATAACACTTATAAGCTGGAAGGCTGTAGGGCTCTAAGGTAATTAAAGTTGTAAGCTGATATTAACCTCTCCCCTCTTACACCTCTACACCCTTAGAGCTTTGTAGCTTTCATGCTACAATTTTTCACATGTCCAACTTACTAGAGCTTGAACTTATCACACCAGAAGGCGTCCTACTCCAAGAGAAGGTACAAAACCTTATTGCCAAAACAGAGCAAGGTGAAATCGGTATTCTTTACAACCATGCCGAGCTAAGAGCTAAGCTGGATAATACCCCAGTGCGTTTTACTTTAGCTGACGGCAAACAAGATATTTTCGCTGTACTTGGTGGAATTATAGAATTAAGCAATAATAAAATAACAATCTTGACCAATTTTGCTGAACAAGGAGCTCATATCGACGAAGCCCAAGCCAAAAACGAAGTCCAAAAAGCAGAAACAGAGTTTAAACTTTTAAGCCCAAACGCTAGTAAGACAGATAGCAATCTTATAATAGCTGAAGTCAGATTACAGAGAGAGTTGTTGAGACTTAAGACAGCTAGGCTTTTTAAAGAGCTCTAGACAAATAAATATTTAATTTACTATTGAGTCATTTCATAGGCTTTCAATTACAAGGCTTGCGAGTTATCGGCAGGCTGAGTTGACTGAGCCGTCAATGATGACTGCAGATAATGAGCGTAACGCAGTAATTGGAAGTATAGGGAAGGGCTCATCAATGCTATTATTGAAATTGCTGCAGGCGGTAAAAGCCTGCAAACCTGGTCAGATGGGAAACCAAGCAGCCATAAGCTATTCGCTTTTAGGTGTCTGCAGCATTCTTTAGACCTATTGAGAAAGTCTTATTAATTCAAACAATGTAAATAGGCTCTTTCCAGGCAAGTTCTTCATTAGAGTTCCTGCGAAAGTTCCCTTTATCTTTACTAACGGAACTGCTGCGCCGCACCGTTCCGACCTTTTGTGTGTCGACATCACTAGCAAAACGGGGTTTTGCAGGATGTCTACTGATACTGGGTATAAAGTCATCATGGTAGAAGAAAAGAAAAGATACAAGCTTGGCGAAATTTTAATTCAACTTGGTGCGCTTAAAGACGAAGAGCTACAAAAAGCTCTTGATATTCAAGCAAAACAATCTAGTGATGGAAAGTATCCAATTGGAAGAATTCTTTTAGAGCAAGGTTCAATAGAGCCAAATGATCTAATTGAAGCAATTAAAATCCAATCAATGCAGTCTTAAGTGGCTCAAAGCTAATGGCTGAAAGCTCACCGACTAAAGACAATCTTCTTAGACAATTAGCTGATGCTAATTCAGATTTCACCAACAAAATTCAAGCACAATATTCTGACGCAACAATTTTAGAATATAAAAAACAAAGAATCCAAGAACTTCTGCAAGAGCATACTTTATTAGCTAATAAAGTATGCTCTATAAGCCGCTGCCCAGGCAGGATTAGCTTAAGCAAGCATGCTGACTATATCAACAATGATCTTTTGTATGTTATAGATGATAGAGATATTTATGTCGCAGCACAAATTAATGACCACAAAAAACTAATTCTCATTAATCAAAATTCAGAGTTTGAAAACGTAGAACTCGAACTAAGCCAAATTCCCCAAGTAGAAAAATCCAAGTGGTATTTTTATGCCTGCCAGCTCTACACCAAACTAGTTAAAGACAAGCAAGGAATCACACTTGTGTACAACAGTGATCTACCGGAAGCTGCCGGCCTAAGTTCATCACACGCCTTAATGATTAGTACTGCGATGGCACTAGTCTCACTAGACCCAAATTCAGAATGGCAATCTAGTCTCAAGACTATAGAAGCCAGATTAGAGA
>JABHOV010000026.1 GCA_018695135.1 Candidatus Melainabacteria bacterium
AAATGTGGAATTGTGGAGACCTGACACTTAAGCTGGGTCTATTTCAGAAAGTATTTTAAGTGACCTTCCGTCATTATTCGTGAAATCACTATCCCTTAAATTGGGTAAGCGCATCGTGATATCTTTTGACATCCCTTGAGCATGTAATGTATGATCATTATAAGTACAAGCATCAATTTTACCTGATTTATTGAACCCAACTTGGTCATAAATAATGTTCAAAAGTCTCAATGCAAAGCTCTTAAGATTGTCAGGAGTAAATCTTTTCGACTGAGGATTTCGAACTAGATCATTATGTAATTTGACTAAACTAGTTGCAACTTTGTTTACTCCAGATTCTAAACGATAAACCCGATCGTTGTGCAGGTGTGCATAACTGCTATTTCTTAGTATTGCTAAAGATGATGCGATAGAATCTAACATCAGACCCATTTTAGCATATTACCTGGATACATTTCAAGGATAACACGCTACCTTGATAAGATAGAGCGGCAAGCTTTGCGTAAGTCTTACTAATAAAGCTGCAGCTGGGGAGTCCAAGAACAAGGCTTGCAAAGCTCCATAGGAGCGTGTCCGAAGTTGGCTGTAGCCAATGAGGACTTGCATAACGCTGTTATTGGGCTTATCCAGCCAGGCTTTTAAATTCTAATAAAGCTGAAGTTCAGGACTTCATAGGCAAGGCTTGTGAAGTCCGCAGGACGTGCCCGAAGTTGGCTCTAGCCAATGAGGGATCACGTAACGCAGCAGCTGGAGTTATGAGCCAGGCTAAATGGCTTGGGCTAATTCCGCACGCTCATTGTCGGTTGCACGCAACGCATCATCACCATCAACAGCTTCATCAAAACCAGTACCAGAAGGTATTAATCTACCGATGATCACGTTTTCTTTGAGTCCGTGTAACCAGTCTAATTTACCTTTGATAGAAGCTTCAGCCAAGATACGAGTAGTTTCTTGGAAAGATGCCGCTGAGATGAAACTCTCAGTATTCAAACTAGCTTTAGTAAGACCAAGCAATACAGAAGTATAAGTTGATTCCTCTTGTCCATCAGTTTTAAGAGCTTCATTGATTTTATCAACGTGATAACGCTCATGCATTTCACCTTGAAGCAATACTGAATCACCAGGCTCATCAATTTTGACTTTACGAGTCATTTGTCTCACTATAACCTCAATATGCTTGTTAGCAATCTCAACACCCTGTGAAATATAAACTGACTGAACCTCGTCAACTAAGAACTGTTGCAAATGTGCAAGTCCTTTGTAAGCAAGTAATTCATGTGGGTTAGGTTGACCATCAGTAAGTACATCACCAAGATCAACAACATCACCAGTATTCACAATGATATTTTGTCCAGGAGGAATTACAGTTTCGTGTCTTTCATCTCCGTCAATAATAAATAGACTTTCGATACCATCTGCAGTAACGATTTCCACTTTACCTTTGTAAGCAGCAACAATAGAAGGCTCTTTTGGTTTACGTCCTTCAAGAAGCTCTTCCACTTTTGGAAGACCCTGAACAATATCACCAGCCTTGAGTCTTTCATAGATGATCGTTGCAAGTTGGTCACCCTGATTTACCAATGATTGGTTATCAACATGAAGTCTTGTACTTGCACTTACCAAGAACGGCTTAGACTTACGTAAAGTAAGTTTGTTTCCACTAACGGCAATCACCTTCGCTGATTCAGGAATCTCAGTACTAGCATCAAGCATATCGCCTGCAAGTACATAATCACCAACATTGACTTTAGGTTTAGCTTTGGTCTCTAAAGTGAATACATCTTCAACAGTTTGAACAAGAATTCTATATTTATCATGCTCACTGTAGAAAATCTCACCGTCAGAATTAGCAACTGTTTGAACTCTAGCAACTGGGGTACCAGCCTTAACAAAATCACCAGGCTCAACAAGAATCTCAGTAATAGTATTTTCGTTACGATCAGTTCTTAGAATAATGTTTTCTTGGAAAACGATATTAAGATCTTTCTCGCCTATCTCGATAATACCTTTAGCTTCTTTGTAATTCTCTTTGCAATAAAGGATCAAACTAGTTTTAGTTAAAGCACCACCAGAGATATTACGTACTCTATCACCATCTTTGAAGTTCATTTGAACAACAGGAACGATCGCGATATTAGCATCAGTAGTCTCTGACTCAAAATTAAGTGTTCTTGGAGTAATATCAAATAATTGAACTTCTCTAAGTAGTAACTTAGTCTCACCAGTTTCTTCATCTGCAAACAAAGTAACCATACTTGGTTTTTTAGTTTTAACACCATCAACAACTTCAACACCTTTCTTAACGATATCTCCATCCTCAAATTTGAGAGCTGAAGGATCTTCAATTGTGAACATCTCACCAGGAGTGATTGTTACTTCATGAACAATATTGTTTTCAATAGTTACTCTAACGATACCGTCGATAGTTGAATGAACATCTTTAACCACCTCTGTACCAGCTGTTACAAAATCACCAGTCTTGTTATTTACAAGAGAAGCATCTTTTGAAAGCACATGAATTTCTTCAGGAATAAAGATTACACGACCATGCTCTGTAACTAGCTTACGATCATCAATTTGAACGCCATCATATCTAATCTCACCAGAACAAGGAAGAGTTGGAGTGAATTGATCATCAATCAACTCAGCCAAAATCTTACCGTTCTCGATAATCTCATTATTAACAACTTTGACTATGTATCTTTCGCTTTGGTCATTTAGTATCCATTGCATACCTTGTTGATTTTGTTCAATTTTGGCATTAGCAGCACCAATAGAAGCGTTGATTACATTAATCATTCTACCTCTAAGAAGTTTTTTGATTTCTCTTTCACCCATCTTAGTTTGTTCGATCAATACATCAGCACCGTATCTAACTTCACCATGATTTTCACAGTTGATTACAGTCTGTGCAAGTGTTTGACCTTTTTTGATAGCAGCACCACTATCAACAATAACTTCACCACCAGTAGGGATAGGTAGTACTTCACCAGCCTGAATCCAAATAGATCCTTGCTTATTAGCTTGCTTGGAAATATTACCCTGTCTGTCAGTAGTTTCATCAACACCAAAGTCAACAAATTCAACTTGTCCAGCTTGAAGAGTAATTACATCCTTAGATGCTTTCTCTGTAAGAACTTTCTTAGTTGCTTCAGGAGCATCACCAAGATACTGTCCTTTTTCAACTTGATCACCCGGATTAACAGCAAGTCTTGCACCCAATGGGATGTCAATTGATTTAGAACCAATCTTAAGTTTGCCTGCTTTAACCGTTTGGAAAAGAATATCTCCATACTTAGTTCTCATTTCACGAGTTCCAAAAGCATAATCAACTTCACCAGCTACAGGAGCATTATAAACATCTCTAGTTTTACCAGAACCAGCAACCGCACCACCCGTGTGGAAGGTTCTCATCGTAAGCTGTGTACCCGGCTCACCAATTGACTGAGCGGCAATAATACCAATCGCCTCACCCAAGTTAACTGGTTTATTGTCAGTTGTAGACCAACCATAACAAGCCTTGCAAACACCATACTTAGATTCACAACTAAGTACTGATCTGATTTTAACTCCTTTAATTCCAGCTTCATCAATAATTTCAGCTTCAGCTCTTTTGATTAAAGCTCCTTTTTTGATGATTATTTCACCAGATACTGGATGCTTAACTTGCTCAACAGTAATACGTCCAATAATTCTTGAGCTAATAGGCACAACTTCAGCTTCACCATCTTTAAGAGGACCCATAGTAAGAAAGTTTTGGGTACCACAATCATTACTTCTAATAATTACATCTTGGGCAACGTCAACTAGACGACGAGTTAAATAACCCGAGTCAGCTGTTTTCAAGGCGGTATCAACCAATCCCTTACGTGCACCATAAGCTGAAATCATATACTCAGCAACTGATAGTCCTTCACGGAAATTAGACTTGATAGGAAGATCGATAATCTTACCCTCGGAATCCGCCATCAAACCACGCATACCAACTAGCTGTCTAACCTGAGCGATAGAACCTCTCGCTCCAGAGAAAGCCATCATATAAACTGGGTTTAATTTATCAAAGTTTTCAACAACTGCTGCTGTTACTTTTTCGTTAGTCTCAGACCAAGTATCGATCACCTTGTTATAACGCTCAACCTCTGTAATCTCACCACGCTCAAAACGCTTAGTTGTTATAGAAAGCTCATCCTCAGCAGCTTGCAGTAAGCCCTTTTTGGCAGGTGGAACTTGCAAGTCAGCGATACTGATAGTTACAGATGCCTTGGTTGCATATTTAAAACCTAGATCCTTAAGGTTGTTACCAAGTCTCGCGGCAACGTCATTACCGTAATTCTCATAAACGTGTGACAAGAGTTTGCCCATCGCTTTTTTATCTACCGTTTGGTTGATAAAAACTGGTTGCTTACCTTTGCGTTCCCAATGTATCTCTTTTGTTTTTGTTGCCATTATTATTGTTTCCTATGAATTCTTTTGTGTTACCTAAGGTGTCCTGAGTCCCTTGGTGCTCAGGGTGATGATTGTCTTACGACATCACCACTTCTTTACCAGCAATTGAATCAACAATCATTTTGTTGAACATGATTCTGCCGATGGTTGTTTCGATAATCTCTGCTTTGCCTGACTCAGTCATTGTAGTTCTAACTTTGACCTTAGCGAAGAGATCAGCGTAACGTGCGTAGTAAGCCTGAATTGCTTCCTCTTCGTTTGAGAAAGTTCTACCAGCACCGGTGAATTTTGTAGGATCATCGTTACCAGGTTTCTCAATCGTCAAGTAATAAATACCGATAACCATATCCTGTGAAGGAGTGATTGTTGGTTTACCACTTGCTGGAGTCAAGATGTTAGTGTTAGCCATCATCAAAGTACGAGCTTCAGCCTGTGCTTCCAAACTAAGCGGTACGTGAACCGCCATTTGGTCACCATCGAAATCCGCGTTAAACGCTGAACAAACTAATGGGTGCAATCTAATCGCGCGACCTTCAACGATTACAGGTTCAAAAGCTTGAATCCCTAATCTGTGAAGTGTCGGTGCACGGTTAAGAAGCACTGGATGACCAGTTGTAACTTCTTTAAGGATATTCCAGATTACTGGAGGTCCTTTTTCGATTAATTTCTTAGCAGCTTTGATGTTCTGACAAATCTGACGGTCAATCAATTTGTTGATTACAAATGGTTTGAATAGTTCCACTGCCATCTCCCTAGGAAGACCACATTGGTGAAGTTCAAGACTTGGACCAACAACGATAACTGAACGACCAGAATAGTCAACACGCTTACCAAGTAAGTTTTGACGGAATCTACCTTGCTTACCTTCAATGATATTAGAAAGTGACTTAAGTGGTCTACCGTTAGTACCAGTAACAACTCTTCCTCTTCTACCATTGTCTATAAGAGCATCAACAGCTTCTTGAAGCATTCTCTTCTCGTTACGGATGATAATCTCAGGCGCTCCCATGTCAATAAGACGAGCAAGACGACTGTTACGGTTAATCACACGTCTGTAAAGATCATTCAAATCAGAAGTTGCGAATCTACCACCATCCAACTGAACCATTGGTCTCAAATCAGGAGGGCAAACAGGCAATACTTCAAGAACCATCCATCCTGGATCGGTAGATGAATTCAATAATGAATTTACTAAACGAGTACGTTTGATGCACTTGGTTCTCTTTTGTTGTGAACCACTTACTTTGATCAATTCTTCTTTAAGGTCTTCTTTAAGTTGAACTAAACCAGGTAACTCAAGTAAAGCACCACGCTCAGTTCTTTTAGCATCAGGGAACTCATACTTAGGTTGAGCCAATTCTTCGAGCATAAGCAAAATCGCTTCAGCACCGATACCAACTTCAAACTGATTAGTTTCTTCGTCTAATAATTTGTCGTATTCTTCCTCAGTAATAATTTGACCTTTTTTGATGCCTTCGACATTACCCGGGTCAAGAACCACATATGAGTTGAAATAAACTACTTGCTCAAGATCTTTCAATGGAGTCTCAAGTAAAAGACTTAAGTAACTTGGAATACCTTTCAAAAACCAGATATGTGTAACTGGCGCTGCGAGGCTAATGATACCCATTCTGTGACGACGTACTTTAGATTCAGTAACTTCAACACCACATCTTTCACAAATGATACCTTTGTGTCTAATTCTTTTGTACTTACCACAAGCACATTCCCAGTCCTTAACAGGACCAAAGATTTTTTCGCAAAACAAACCATCTTTTTCTGGTTTCAAAGTTCTATAGTTAATCGTTTCTGGTTTAACTACTTCGCCATGCGACCAACCTTGGATTCTACTTGGCGCAGCTATTTGTATCTTAAGGTTGTCGAATACATCATTGTCGGCAACTAAATTTGCTCTAACAATATCATCCTCAAACTGATCAAAACTTATTTCGTTTTCGATCAATACTTCTTCTGCTAATTGATTTACCTCTGCTTCAGACATCTTATAATTCTTCCTTTATTAAACCTGGTTAAAACTAAAACCCGCTTTAGTCTCTAGTGCTACTTTATCGTCGTGCCTTGCTGCCGATGGGTTAGTAAGTTCCTTGATAGTATCCTCTAGACTTCTAGTTCTCACATTACGACTTCTGAGTGGATCAAAGCTATCTGTATAAAGATCAACTTCTTCTAGTGTGCCTTCTTCTTCATTCTTCTTAAGTGCGTGAATATCAAGACCAATCGATTGAAGCTCTTTCATCAATACTTTGAATGACTCAGGAACGTTGGCAGGAGGAATATTGTCTCCCTTAACGATCGCTTCATAAGCTCTTGATCTTCCAACCACGTCATCAGACTTGATAGTAAGCATCTCTTGAAGTGTATAAGCAGCCCCGTACGCTTCAAGCGTCCAGCACTCCATCTCTCCAAGTCTCTGACCACCAAACTGTGCCTTACCACCAAGAGGTTGTTGAGTAACCAATGAATAAGGACCAGTTGAACGAGCATGAATCTTGTCATCAATTAAGTGAACTAATTTCAATACATACATAACACCAACGAGTGCTGGGTTATCAAAAGCCTCACCAGTTCTTCCATCGTAAAGCTGTTGCTTACAATCGATGTTTAACCATGAGTATCTTTCTGGATCTGAATCCTTAGCTTTTTGTAGTTCTTTAGTTACTAAATCATTAGAAGCACCTTCACCAAACATTTCGTCGAATGATGGAACTTCATAAGCTTGATCAAGTATTGAAGCAGCCATACCTAAGATACACTCATAGATCTGACCAACGTTCATACGAGATGGAACACCTAGTGGGTTAAGAACCATATCAACAGGACTACCATCTGGTAAATGAGGCATATCCTCTATTGGTAGAATTCTTGAAATGATACCCTTGTTTCCGTGACGTCCCGCAACCTTGTCACCAACTGAGATTCTACGTTTTTGCGCAATGAAAATACGTACAACTTTGTTAGAAACAGGAGGAAGCTCATCGCCTTTCTCTCTATCATAAACACGAACTGCAATTACACGTCCAAGCTCACCATGTGGCACTCGAAGTGAATTGTCTTTAACATCTCTTGCTTTCTCACCAAAGATAGCTCTCAAGAGTCTTTCTTCAGGAGGATTGTCAGACTCACCCTTAGGTGTGATCTTTCCGACAAGAATATCGTTTTCTTCAACCATCGCACCAACGCGAACAATTCCGTTTTCGTCAAGATGCTTAAGCGCTTCTTCACCAACATTAGGAATTTCACGAGTGATCTCTTCAGGTCCAAGTTTAGTTTGACGAGCATCAACCTCATACTTCTCGATATGAATTGAAGTGTAAACATCATCATATACAAGACGCTCTGAAATCAAGATCGCATCCTCAAAGTTGTAACCTTCCCAAGGCATAAATGCCACGATTAGGTTTTTACCAAGAGCAAGTTCACCTTGACAAGTAGCGGCTCCATCAGTCAATGCCTGACCAGCTCTAACCTTGTCACCTTGTTTAACAATAGGGATTTGATTCAAGCAAGTATCTTGGTTGGATCTTAAGTACTTAAGAAGCTCATATCTCTTCTCACCTTTAGCAGCATCATCAAACTTAACTGAAATATGAGTTGAGCTAGCAAAAGTAATTTCACCATCAGCATCAGCAATTACAACCATGCCCGAGTCACGAGCAACCTGACCTTCAATACCAGTACCAACAAGAGTACGCTCTGCTTTAAGCAAAGGCACTGCTTGACGTTGCATGTTAGAACCCATCAAGGCTCTGTTCGCATCATCGTGCTCAAGGAAAGGAATTAAAGAAGTTCCAATTGAAACGATTTGAATTGGTGAAACACCGATCAAATCAACATTGTCGTTAGTTGTTTCAATGTACTCATTTTTGTATTTAACAGGAATGAATTCATCAACAAAACGACCATCTGGATGTACGTGAATATCACCAGTGGCAACACGCTTGTTGTCTTCTTCGTGAGCGCTGTAGTATCTAACTTCTGGACTTACAATCCCATCAGTTGCAGCTCTATAAGGAGTTTCGATAAAACCAAACTCATTAACACGCGCATGCGTTGCTAGTGAACTAATCAAACCAGCGTTGGGACCCTCTGGAGTCTCAATTGGACAAAGGCGTCCATGCTGTGAAGGATGAATATCACGAACTGCAAAACCAGCACGCTCTCTTGATAGACCACCGGGTCCAAGAGCCGAGATTCTACGTTTGTGAGTCAATTCAGCTAGTGGATTAGTTTGATCCATAAACTGTGATAACTGAGATGAACCAAAGAACTCACGGATTGCTGAAACCAGTGGTTTAGGGTTGATCAAGTTAGCAGGAGTAAGACCTTCTTGTTCTTGAAGTGTCATTCTCTCTCTGATAATTCTTTCGATACGACTCAAGCCAAGTCTGAATTGGTTTTGAAGCAATTCCCCAACTGAACGTACACGACGGTTACCCAAGTGATCGATATCATCAACTTGAGCTTCATCAAAGTTAAGTTTGATTAGGTAATCAATTGCCGCAACAAAATCCTCTTTGGTAAGAACACGAAGATCATCAGGAGCGTTAGGACCTAGTTTCTCATTGATTTTGAAACGTCCAACTGGTCCAAGATCGTATTTCTTAGCGTTGAAGAAACGAGACTCAAGTAATTGACGCGCACCTTCAACAGTAGGGTGTTCGCCTGGTCTCATTTTTTTGTAGATCTCAATTAGAGCTTCGTCTTCAGACTCTGTAGGGTCTTTATCAAAAGTCTTAGATAAGTAATCGAAGTGAGAGAAAAGATCTTTCATTTCGTTGGTACTATAACCAAGCGCTCTAAGGAAGATAGTTACAGGGATCTTACGGGTCTTGTCGATCTTAATGTAAACGAAATCAGAAATATCAGTCTCCAATTTCACCCAAGCACCACGGTTAGGAATAAGAGTCGCGTTAAATACACGCTTACCACTAGGCTCAATATCACGTTTGTAATAAATTCCAGGTGAACGAACGATCTGTGAAACCACAACACGCTCAGCACCGTTAACGATGAAAGTACCACGCTCGGTCATCATTGGAATCTCACCAATGAACATCTTGGATTCTTTGATTTCGCCGGTGTCTCTATTAACAAAACGGACTTTGATATATAGCTTCTTGGTATAGCTTTGCTCATTGAGCCTAGCTTCCATTGGAGTTTTAGCCTTGTTTGGCTCTTGGTGCTCCTCAAAAGTGTAATGGTCGTGAAGGAAATAAAGCTCCAACCTACCAGTGTAGTCAGTTACTGGCGAAAAGTTGTACAACTCCTCGGCAAGTCCTTTGGTTAAGAACCTTTGGAAGGATTCTTTTTGTATCTCGGCCAAATCTGGCAACGTGATAGTTCTCTGTCCCTCATAAGCTTTGACTTTAGGGATTGCACGTGAATAATTATTTATCATAGTTTGTATTTTCTGTTATAATGTTGACCCTTTCAAAATGGATATTAAAATCCACAATGAAATACCAATTATACGGACTCTTATAGCCAAAATCAATCTAAAGCAAGTGTTTTGAGCCATTCTTTGGTTTTTTATAAGCTTTAACGGGAATTGGGTTAAATCAATGTTAATTCTTTGAGTTTTAGCGCAAAAATCCTAAAATGATAATTAAGAATAGTGCGAGCCGGAGACTCCTCATAAACAGTCTCCGGCTCGTGCTATTATGTTGTACCATGGGCGAAGAATTGTCAGTTACAAAATCTGCACAAAGCGAGATTCCCAAATTAGAACAGCATGCAAAGATTACGACAGTAAGACCTGCACCATCTGTCCCTGGCCGAGAACTAGGTCAATCCTTTTCTGTACCAATTAATATAAGTCAAGCTATTACACCCTACGCACCTTTCTATGACAGTCTCTCTCCTGAAGCCAAACAACAATGTGATCAACTATTCAGATTAATCAATGGGGTCTTCTGCAAAACGGGTGGATTAAGTAAAGAGTCATAACGGTTTCAGCATAAATGTTAGGATTTTCAATCTTAGATATTCTTCGTCTTTTATGCCATAGGCTCGCCTCTGAAAAACTCTGATTTTGTTGTTTAATCCTTCAACAAATCCTAACTTAATACCAGCACCAAGTTTACAGTGACCAGCGATACCATCCCAATGTCTTTCAATCATTGCCGAAAATTTCTCATAAGATTTAAGGTCTTGTCCTTCTAAAGATTGCTTCCAGTTACCAAAAAATTTACGAGCATCTTTAGGGTCTTTGTAATCCCACAATTGAGTAAAAGATTCTTTGAGAAGATATGCAACATTGAGACGTTCGTTTGCTTCTAGCATTTTTTTCAAGCTTTCAGGACCTTTTAATTTTAAATTCTCCCTTCTTGATAGCAGAGTATATTTATTACCCTTGATGTAATCCTCTCCATCAGTTTCTTTCAAGCGCTTATGCTCTTCTTTTCTAACTTTATCAAGGGACTCATTTAAATGTTGGACCACATGAAATTTATCAAACAAGATTGCAGCATGTGGAACATTCTTTTCCGCTGAATTTCTAAAGGCTTTCCACATGTCCATAATCACCAATTCTATTTTTTTGCATTTTTCTGGACCGAGCCATTCATAGAATTTATCCATGCTATCTTGTGATCTGTCTTTCTCGCCAAACCAAATTGGCTCTCCTCTTTCCAGGTCACTGACAACGATACGATAACTATGTCCTCTCTTTATTGATATTTCATCTATCCCAATAACCCTAGGGCTTGGATCTGGTCGATTATCAAGTTGCTCTTGCATATATTCTTTCTCAAGATTTTTGACAGTCCTCCAGTCTAATCTTTGTTCATCTGCAACAGCTTTTATGCTAGATTCTCGGCAACGCCGCCCTATGAAGTGCATGTAGCGCTTAGAACTTTGCATCGTTTTAATGAAGTCTTCGAGATTTTCTCTTTTCACTTTTTTACAATTCTCACATCGAACTCTTCTAATATCAGCTTTTAAATATACTTGATATGCACCAAGTGATAAATCCCTGATATATCTTGGTTGACTATCGTAAAAATTATCATAACTAGAACCACAAACACCACAAGTAGTTTTTTTTGAGTCCTAATTAAATCTATGTAAACTGTTTTGCTAACGTCATTAATATCAGCAATCCTTGCGGCATCAAAATTTGCAAAATTATACGCCCAAGTTACGTCATTATCCATTCAGTAATTATATTAAAGTCTTTACCTAATCCACACGAAATGCTAAAGAGCCAGTTATAATATAAGTTAGGGAATAAGTTCCATGGACCGCGACGACTTAAAAAAAGCAATGCAACAAGCGCAGGACATGCAAGTGGACTTGATTAAAGCGCAGGCTGATCTGGCGAAACTTGAAGTGATTGGTCAATCTTTTGATGCGAAGGTAAAAATTACTATGCAAGGTCAGGGGAAATTTACTGCTGTAAAAATAGATCCTTCTTTATTTGCAGATGGAGCAAAAGCTGTAGAGGCTGGTGTGCTTGAAGCAATAAAGGATGCCAATAAACAAGCAAATGATCTTGCTAAAGAAAGACTTGGAGATATTTCTAAGAAAATAGGGCTGGGGTCATAATTTTTGCGTTATACAAAACCACTTGAAGATCTTATAGAAGAGTTTAGAAAGTTTCCTACTATTGGTCCGAAATCAGCTCAGAGAATGGCGTTTACTCTTCTTAAAAAAACACCAGAACAAGTAGAAAAGTTTGCAAGGATTATTTGTGAAGCAAAAGAACACATTAAATACTGTTCTAAGTGTTTTAATTTAACTAACTCCGTCATCTGTGAAATCTGCCAAGATCCACGTCGTGATTCTAAACAAGTCTGCATAGTAGAATCTGTAAAAGATCTTATCGCTCTTGAGCGTACTCATGAGTATCGTGGTATTTATCATGTACTTGGTGGGATTATTTCTCCACTTGAAGGAATTAGCGCGGATGATTTGAATCTTACTCAATTAACTACCCGCTTACAGATTCAGCTTGATGAGATGAATCCAGAGGACGAGCTTGAATTGGTACTAGCTATTAGTCTTAGTACTGAAGGAGAAGCGACTATGCTTTATATTAAGCGTCTTATGTCTCAGTTTGGGGATAGCCGTATTAAACTTACAAGATTAGCTCATGGCTTACCAGTCGGTGCTGACCTTGATTATGCTGATGAGACTACGCTTGCAAGAGCATTTGAAGCAAGAGTTGTGGCTTAATTACTTAGCTTTGATTACAAGATTAAACTTTTGAGGGATGCAGATTTTTTGTCCCTCTAAGACATGAATGCTGTCGCCAATATGTGTTAAAGCATCAGGAAGTGAAGTGATTTTTGAATGTCTTAGATCAAGACGGCTGCCAATATGTGTTAAGGCCTCAGGGAGTGATGTGATTTGTGAGTTCTCTAGATAAAGACCGCCGCCAATATGTATTAAAGCATCAGGAAGTGAAGTGATTTTTGAGTTTCCTAGATCAAGATCGCCGCCAATATGTGTTAAAGCATCAGGAAGTGAAGTGATTTTTGAATCTCTTAGATAAAGATCGCCGCCAATATTTGTTAAAGCATCAGGAAGTGATGTGATTTG
>JABHOV010000112.1 GCA_018695135.1 Candidatus Melainabacteria bacterium
ACCAGCTCAAGTTCTTTAATATCAAATAAACCTGTACTAATTCCTTGATTAATTATTTGATAAGTTCCTTCAATTAAAGCGGGCAATTCGTCTCTAATAATAGAGAAAACTACCCAAGTATTTATACCATGATATTCATGCACTATTCTATTACGAAAAGCCACTATTTGTGACCACTGAATATCAGGATATTTTTCTTGAGTTTGCATACTCACTTTATTAATAGCTTCACCGATATTAGTCAATAAGGTTATTGAAGAATTAAAATACGCTTGCCTGTCATGATCATAAAAGGCTTGAGCACTATCATAATCTTTTGCGTAATCAGTAATCTTGGAGGCTGAATTTATCATTGATAGACAATACTTCAAATCATTATTTACGTTTTCTAACATAGCGTAAGTCCTTTTGTGCCCGTGACAAAACTATTGGATCAGCATACTCTTCAAGAACAAAATCAATCTTAGTACCAGCATCTTGTTCTAAACCAAATAAAAATCTTGCAAGACCTTTTTTATTCAACTCAGCACCTTTGACTAAAAGATCAATATCATTTGCTTGCTCACCTCTAGCAAATGAACCAAAAACACCCATCCGGCTTATGCCAAAAAAATCAAAGACTTTTTTTTGATTTAGGAAATCCTCTAATTCATTTAAATTACTAATTTTCTTGCTCATCTAGATTAAATTATACTGCGTATTCCTTTGCGCCGCCTTCCTACCAGTCGCTTCGATATAGTAAACCATCTCTTTGACATTGGCGTGATGAGTAGTATGGGCAGCAGAAACCACATTCTCTTCCATCATATTGCCGCCAAGATCATTAGCACCAAAAGCAAGAGATGCTTGACCGAGCTGATGTCCTTGAGTCACCCAGCTCGCTTGAAAGTTCTCAATATTGTCTAAATAGATTCTTGCAATTGCAGTCGTACGCAAATAATCATCGCCTGATGAGTTTTTATTATAAGCAGGCAGTTTGCCTTGCTTCTCCAAACTCTCCATTATTTTAGAAAGCGGAGTATCACCAGCCTGAAAGTTCCAATTAACAAAAGCAGTAAAACCATGAGTCCGATCTTGCAAATCACGCAAGACTCTCATATGCTCAACTCTATCAGCATAAGTCTCAACATGCCCGTACATCATAGTCGCTGACGAGCGCATTTCGAGGCTATGAGCAAGCTCCATGACATCAAGCCAAACCTGGGTAGTGATTTTAAGTGGTGCAATAATTTTGCGCACCGACTCAACCAATATCTCTGCTCCTGCGCCAGGTAAAGAATCCATGCCTGCTTTTTGTAGTTCAATCAAGACTGCTTTAATTTGTTCAAGATTGGGTTCATGAATTATAGATCGATTGGTACCATCTCCATAAACATCGACAGGAGTAATTCTTTTCTCGGTGATATGCACAATCTCAGCTGGGCTCAAAGCATGTAGTGTTACTCCAGGAAAATCACGTTTGATCTTAGTAAATAAATCAGTATAGTAATCTAAACCCAAAGCCGGGTTGTGGCCACCTTGCAAAAGAATTTCAGTGCCATTAATAGCAACCAGTTCTACTATCTTGGGTTTAAGCTCTGTCTCATAATCTAAAACATAAGCGCCAGGGTAACCTGCGACCTCATCACCCGGAGGCGCATAAAACGCACAAAAACTACATCTTGCTGTACAAACATTAGAATAATTAACATTGCGCTGAACAACATAGGTTGTTGGCTCGCTGTCAGGATGCTTGCGCAAACGCAGTTCGTTAGCAACATAGGCAAGATCCAATGCTGTTGCATTTTCAAAAAGCTCAAGAGCTTCATCTTCAGAAATGCGCTTGCCGTCAAGTGCTTTATTTAAAATAGGGTTGGCGGTTTTAAGCATTTAAATCAAATCATCCAATAAGGCGCTTACTTGCGTCACCAATTTATCCAAAGCTAGCTTATCATTCCCTTCAAAATAGACTCTACACATAGCTTCAGTACCACTAGGGCGAGCCAGGAACCAAGAACCATTATCTAGGTAGACCTTGGCACCTTCAGTTCTATCAATTAATTTCACTTCAAAGTCACCAATATTGTTCAGGTCATCATTAAACAAAGCCATAAACGCTTCTTTGCGAGCACCTTCCAAATGAAGGTCTAATCTGTTATAAAAATATTGTTTGCCAGCAAAATCTTGAACCTCTTGCCAAAGCACTGATAGTTTTTTGCCAGTAACAGCAAGAACTTCAGCCATTAAGACAATTGCTAAGACTCCGTCTTTCTCTGGGATATGCCCCAAGATACTCATGCCACCAGATTCTTCAGCTGCAACTACTGTGTCTTGATCCAACATCACTTCACAAAGCCATTTAAAACCAACTGCCGTCTCGATTGTATTTAATTCAAACTTGCGCGCAATGTCATCCAGCAAATGAGTTGTAGCAACAGTGCGAGCTATTACACCCCTAAAGCCTCTATTCTCCAAAAGATACTTAAGAATAATTGAGACGGTTTTATTAGCTGGATAAAAAGCACCTGTCTCATCCATAAAAGCAAAACGATCTGCGTCACCATCATTAGCAGCGCCCAAGTCTGACTTGGAATCAAGAATAGTTTGACGTAATTCTTGCAATTGAGGCTCACTCGGATCTGGCATAGAGCCGCCAAAGCTCGGATCACGAATGTCGTGTATGGTGATTAAATCAAAACCCAATTCTTCCAATAACTTATTAGTGTAATTGCGACCACAACCAAAAAGTGGGTCATAAACGAGCTTGGTGCGCTTCTTTTGATTAGCTTTTTGGATAGTGCCAAAATCAATTATCGAACGAATATGCTCGAAATAGGACTCGCGCACTTCAATTAATTCAGACTTGGCAGTTATAGCGTTGTTGGTAAAATCACCACGGGCAGCAATATCAATCTTGTCTAAAATCTTGTCAGTAATTGCCTTAGATGAAGGTCCAGCATATTCAGGAATATATTTAATACCCATATACTCAGGGGGGTTGTGGCTTGCCGTAAAAATCAATGCCCCACACGAATCAACTCCAGAAGCCTCATCTACTGCGTTACACTCAGTTTTCGTCGTATTACGGGTCTTCAGTTCCAGCTTTGATAATCCTACCTGTTCAACATCCCTGAACAATTCCGGCTCAGTCAACTCAGCCATCTCTTTCGTCGCAAGCCTTGCATCTGAAGACTTCTGAAGCTGATTCAAGTTTGCAGCGGCGTACGCAATCACCGGAGTTGGCACCGGATGATCAATATACCTAACCTCAATACCCCATGAAGTGATTTTGTCAATCGCAAACTGAGCAAACTTGTCAGCAAGTAACCTTGCATCATAACCAATCAAAAGTGGTTTCTCAGTACCGTAGTTCTCAATCAAATAAAGAGCAAGACCGTCAAGGAAGATCTCCAAATTAGCATAGGTAAATTCCTTGGCTATAAGAGCTCGCCAGCCGTCTGTGCCGAATTTGATGTCATGGAGTTTAGATTGTTTTGAGAATACTGTCATTAAGGCATATTTTAGCATGGCAGGAATACTCGCCCAATGGCTCGGGATGCGCTCATTTCATTCGCTGGTTGCGTAAGCTTTACAGCTTACTGGTTGCGGGGACCCTTCGGGTCCAGAACGGGACTTGACTCCTTCTACATTGTCTAAATGCTACCACAACCGTTCTATGCTGCCTCATTAGGGTCAATATCCATAAGCCGCAGGGAACGAAGTGACCACAAACAGCAAATCAAAGATTTGCGCAACCAGTCCTAGCTTGCTAGGACGCAACCAACACAATAATTACCTTCGGTAATTATTGTGTAACTGACATTTCAAATTCTAATGATTTAACAAAAAGCAAACTTATTTTATTACCCCATTCTTCAGTACTCAAACTAAGTCCAAGTCCTTCGATAGAATCTTGTGATTCAGTCCATATACTTGATGGACTTTGAGTTCTATCAGAAAAACACTTGGCGAGGAATTTAGCGAAATTGGCAATTTTGGTAAGTTGAATATTCTGACTTCTTACTTTCTCTGAATTGTAGCCATTTTGCACCACATCAATAACTGATGATGGCATAGAAAAATATTTAAATAGTTTTGCGCCAAATTCTCGATGGTCAAAACCCAATACAACCATTTCAGCTTCAACACTACTCAAGCCCTTCTCGATCTTGTCTTGAATTTTTTCTTGAGCTTCTGGATCATTAATAGAAAGCACTATCGCTGGAATGTCTGCCAGTAAAGCTGTAAAGAATGCTTGTTCAGCATCTTTATAATTAACCCATTTTGCAATAGCTTTTGCAATTATTGCAGCTCTAATAGAAAGTCTCCATGATTCTTTTAAATCAGCAGATCCTAGTCTCTGGGCTACTGCGTTATGATATTTTTTGGCTAGATCAATTTCTAACGAGCTTTGAATAAAGTCTTTTTCTAACTTATTGATCGCATTAGCAACGTCTTTTTTATTTACACTTTGATAGTTTTGTTCGATGGCTGGGATATTGAGCACCGCAGCAACAGTAGCTGCATCCTTACCAATTTCTTCAGTCATTTCATTTGGCTTCGTATCAACCGAATATGACATTTTGAGTAATTTGAAAAAATAACCTGGCTTCTGCGGAAGATAGTCCGTATTCTTGATAAGCTCTGACATTTTACCGAAGGCGCCTACTCCTATGGTAAATAAGGCTTTTTTAGTTTCATTAAGTTCTAACATGATGTATTCCTCTCACTTTGTATTCCCGTTTCAACATTAGTACCAGACCCACCGGTGACTTAATGTCCACGTTAGTTAATATCGGGTGTCCCACAGAGAATCTGTAATGAAATTATCAAATTTCAACTATCTACCTAGATCATTCGGCATATAACATACTAGAATGAGGACTAACAGATGCCAAAAATAAAACTAAATGCAAAAGGCAATATCACGCTAACCGGCTTAATGGGTTCAGGCAAGTCCACCATTGGCCGCCATTTGGCTTATGTGCTTAATAAGGATTTCATCGACACAGACGAAGAGATAGAAAACCGTGAAGGCAAAAGCATCAATGAGATCTTTAAAGACAAAGGCGAGAAGCATTTTCGTAAACTAGAACAAGAACTTATCAAAGAAGTCTGCCAATTAAGCAATATAGTTATGTCGCTAGGTGGAGGGGCAATTATTGATGAAGAAAACCGCAAGCTCATCAAACGCAACTCATCCTTGGTTACTTTAATTGCTGATCCTCAAGAACTTTATGATAGAGTCAAACGCCGCAAGAATAGACCCCTACTCAAGGGTGGTGACCAACTAGAAACCCTGCACAAGCTTTGGGAAGAGCGCAAGCCAGCCTATATGGACAGTCACCTGCAAATCAAAACAGGCGACAAATCTATTAATTTAATAGCAAGGGAAATCATGAAGTTCTTTGGTTTTCGCAAACCTAAGATCAAAGAGTTTGAAGTAATGGTGCCAAGTGCAGAACACCGTTATAAAATTCTTTATCGTGATCTCAATAAAATCGATATCACTTCACTTAAAGCCGGACCCAATGTATTAATCGTCAGTCAAAGCAATATTGCCAAAAAATACCTTGCTGAAATCAAAGATCAATTATCCACAGAATATAAAGTACACAGCATGGAAATTGCTGACGGTGAAGAAGCCAAAAACTTTATTACTTACCAATTAATCATCCAAAAACTTTTGTCACTCAACTTTGAACGCAAAGATACCATCATCGCTCTTGGTGGCGGGGTAGTAGGTGACACAGCTGGTTTTGCAGCTTCAACCTATTATCGCGGAATCAACTACGTGCAAATCCCTACTACATTACTATCTATGATCGACTCTTCAGTCGGTGGCAAGACAGCGGTCAATGTCCCAGAGGGCAAGAACCTCATTGGTACTTTTTATCAACCGAATATGGTGCATATAGATTCTTACTGCTTGCGCAGTCTTCCAGAAAGAGAGTATAAATCCGGACTTGGTGAGATGGTCAAATATGCGCTACTTGGAATGGAGTGGGACCACCTGATTGGAGATAGTTTCTTTGAGCATCTCATTAATAATGCCGACGCCATCGTCAACAAAGATCATGATGTGCTTAATGAAATAATCGACCATTGCCTAAGAATTAAATCAGGCATTGTCGCTCAAGACGAAAAAGAAAAAGGCATCCGTGCTTACCTCAACTTGGGTCACACTTTTGGTCACGCCATTGAAGAACTAACTCAATACAAACGCTACTCTCATGGTGAAGCTGTTGCTATGGGTATCATCTCTGCTTGTTACCTTTCTGAAGAGCTTGGTTATTTCAAAGAGAAATATACCAGCCAAATCAAAGGCTTGATGGACAAACTCGAACTTAATTACACAATCCCTAAAGATCTAAAAGCTAAAGACTTAATAGATGCCTTCAAATACGACAAAAAAGTTGAAGCAGGCAAGACTCGTTTCATTATCCCGAAATCTAATATTGGTAGGGTTGAGATTGTCTCTAAAGTGGATGATGCAGCGCTCAAGGCTGCTATTGAACGTAACCGGGCATAGGGTCGTATCCTGACATTGGACATTTATAGTAAATAGCGAAGCTCTGCAGCGTAAAAAATGTTAAAATGTCCAATGTCAGGATACGACCCTCATATGGCAAAACTATTACTAGAAGACGGCAGAGAATTTAAAGGCAAAAGCCTTGGTGCTAGCGGAACCAGCTTTGGCGAATTAGTTTTTAACACAGGCATGACCGGTTATCAAGAAACCATGACTGATCCGAGTTACGCTGGGCAGATCATTACTTTTACTTATCCAGAGATTGGTAATTATGGTTGCAACAATGCTGACTATGAAAGTCCAGACATGAGCACTAAAGCCAAAGGCATGGTACTCAAGAACTATAGTCCGATGGTAAGCAACTTCCGCGCCCAAGAAAGCCTGGATGATTTTCTCAAGAAGCACAATATCACTGCTATCTATGATGTCGACACTAGAGCTATCACCAAACATATTCGCGACAAAGGTGCAATGCGCGCTGTAATTTCAAACGATGACAATGCTAGCACTGACGAGTTGATGGCAAAGCTCAAAGAATTTCCTTCTATGGACGGACAAGACCTTGCTTCAGCAGTCACTTGCAAAGAAAGCTATAAAGCCAAGCTCTCAATCAAGTCAACAGCTTCATTTACTAAGACCTATAAAGTAATCGCTATTGATTTTGGAGTTAAGCAAAACATCTTGAACAGATTAATTAATCATGGTTGTGAAGTTGAAGTAGTTCCGGCAGATACCCCCATGGGGTATATTCTTGGGCAAAACCCGGATGGTATTTTTCTAAGTAATGGACCTGGGGATCCGGCTGCTGTTGACTATGCAGTCAAAACTGTCCAAGAATTACTAGCCAAGTTTGGTAAGCCAATCTTTGGTATTTGCCTTGGTCACCAAATCCTGGCTCTTGCTTGCGGCGCCCAAACGTTTAAGCTCAAGTTTGGACATAGAGGTGTCAATCAACCAATCAAGAATCTCAAGACTGGCAAAATCGAAATCGCTTCACATAATCACGGTTTTGCAGTCAGCAAAGAAGATCTTCCACAAGACCTTGAAATTACTCACTTGAATATCAATGACGATACTATCGCTGGTATCAAACACAAAAACCGCAACAATGTTTTTTCAGTGCAGTATCACCCAGAAGCTAGCCCTGGACCACATGATAGCGATTATCTATTTGAGCAATTTGTTGCACTAATGCAATAGCACTCAAGGCAACTTCTTTACCCTTATCTTCTTTAGTACGTGAAGCTCTTGTTTCTGCTTGCTCTTTATTTTCGCAAGCAAGTACTCCATTAAGAATTGGAATATTGAATGTCAGTGAAACATCCATTAAACCTCTAGCACTCTCATTGGCAACGAGTTCAAAATGCATAGTCTCACCTCTAAAAATAGTTGCAAAACAAATCACCGCATCCACGTCACCAGTCTGTGCAAGCTGTTGAGCCATTATTGGCAGCTCCAAGGCACCTGGCACAGTAAAAACTTCTACGCTTTGTCCTAAGACTTCAAGAGCCGCTTTGGCAGAATCTGCCATCTCTTGATTAAATTCACTGTTCCAACTGGCTGTGACTATTGCAAAAGTAGCTACAGAGCCCTTGCTGATATTGAATTGAGGTTTTGATTCGCGCATTTGCTTGAATTATTACATATTTTGCTACTGAAGGAAATGATCAACATAATTAACATTCTTTTCAAGATATGTGCAGTGTCAGTGCAATACAATATCTACATGACAACTGCAATCACTCCAAATACACCAAGAATCGCTGTTTTTTCAGATCTGCCGATGGCTCAATGGTTAGATAGTGTTATTAATTTATTTCCACAAAACCATCAACCTCTCTACACAAGACAAGAAACAGCCACTGTTGATCAACTTGAGACAAATAGAAAATTCTGGAGCAAGGCTTCTCGTGAAACTCCTGTTTTAGTTTTTATTGATGAAGAGAAAGCAGAAACCACTGGTAATGGACAAAAGGCTGACTGGAGTGAGAGTTACAAAAGATTACTAGAAACTCTATATCAACATACAGATAAATTTGCAATTGTAAAAACTCACGGTGACAGCTTCACTGTTGGAGCGAGTCGAATCAATGAGCAAATGAACTATCAAACAAGCACAGATGATAACCCTGCAAGCAAAGCGAAACAACATGCTCAAGATTTTCATGTGAGACAGAGGCGAAATGTTCCTGTCTTAGGACTAGGTCACAATCAGCGCTTAAACAATATCGAACAATTTACTGGAGTTTTTCAAGCTAGTATTGGTCAACAATTACTTGCCGATACAAAACCTACTGAAGATATTGTCTAATAACTCCTCAGTCAAAGTCTCACCAGTAATCTCACCAAGTGCAGCAATCGCCCCGCGCAAATCAATAGTCCAAAAATCAATTGCCAGCTCTGTAGCTTCTTGTGATTTCACTAGAGCATCTTTGGCTTTGCGCAAGAGATCTGCTTGACGGTGATTGATTTTGACTTGAGACTCTGAGCTGATATCCATTACTCTTGAATATATGAGTTCTTTAAGCTGATCAATATTAGTACTTTCTTTAGCTGAAATTGCCAGGTCAAAATCGTCATTGCGAGCGTCAGCGAAGCAATCCAGACTATTGTCAAACAAATCAAGCTTAGTAGCAATTTTGAGTAACTTGCTTGAAGCTAAAATCTCTACATTAGATTGCTTCGTCGCTCTCGCTTCTCGCAATGACGGCAACTCTTCTAAACACAAGACCAAATCTGCCTGATCAATTGCCTGCTGACTTCTTTCAATACCGATACGCTCAACTGTGTCACTACTTTCTCTAATACCAGCTGTATCAAGTAAAACAATCGGCAAACCCTTAATACTATAACTCTCCTCAATCAAGTCACGAGTCGTTCCAGCAATCTCAGTAACTATGGCTCTTTCTTTTTTCAGCAAGGCATTCAAGAGTGTCGACTTACCAGCATTGGGCTGACCAACAATAGCGACTTTGTAACCCTCACGCAAAACATGTCCTTCCTGCTCGCCTTCAAGTATGTTTTCTATCTTGCTAATTGTCTTTGCCATTTGCTCTTGGTATTTAGCTTTGTCATAGTCCTCAACTTCATCAGGAAAATCAATAGAAGCTGTCAACGCGCCAAGTGTATTTAAAAGCTTGGTGCGAATTGTTTTAATTTCAGAACCTAAATCACCTTGATAGAGCTTAATTGCGTTGGCACCAGCTCTATCACTACGCGCTTCAATCAAATCCATAATAGATTCCGCCTGACTTAAATCTATCTTGCCGTTCATAACCGCTCGTTCAGTAAACTCACCGGGTTTAGCCAAGCAAGCACCAGCTTCAAGGATTAGCTTGAGGATTTTTTGACTAAGCCAATAGCCGCCGTGGCATTGGATTTCAATAATGTCTTCGCCAGTATAGCTGTGGGGAGCTTTGAACGGCAGAATGAGAGCTTGTTCTATTTTTTGATCACAATCATAAAGCCAAGAGAGCTTGAATTCGTTTGCCTTGAGCCCTGAGCCTCGAGCCCCGAGCTTCTCTATGATAGGCCAGCTCTCACTACCGCTAATTCTAATAATAGAAACGGCGGCATTTCCTGGGGCTGTGACGATGGCTGCAATGGTTGACATGCTTTCATAATTTATAGCACAAGGGAAGAATTGAATCTAAGACTTGTTCTAAAATGTTCAAGAGCAAGGCTTGCGAGAGTCCGTAGGACGTTCCCGAAGTTTGTTCAGACAAATGAGGGCGAGCGTAACGCAGCTATTGGATATTTGAGGGCAAGTCCAATCAAAGCTCCAGAGTAGTAGAGATGGCATCACGCCCTTTGTGCTTCGACTGATAAAGCGCCTTATCCGCAAGAGTCTTCAAATGCTCATAATCATAAGGATCATCAGGAGTAGCTGCTATTCCGATACTACAAGTCAGGGCTTCAGGCCAAGTACTATGTTTAACTTTACGTAGATTTTCGGCAATTCTACCAGCAACAATTGTGGCTCCTTCAATACCAGTACCTGGCAGCAGAACCATAAACTCATCACCACCAAAACGTCCAACAACATCAGAGAGTCTATGATGCAACTCATCTATCGGCGTTTGCCTTACTGTTTTGGCTAGTATATTAGCCAGGGTTTGAATCGCCTCATCGCCAGCCTCGTGACCGCCATGGATGGTGTCATCGTTAATTGCTTTCAAGTGATCAACGTCTATTAACAAAAATGCAATTGCGCCCTTGTTTTTTTCTGCCCCTGCGATAGCTCGCTTGGCAATCTCTCTAAAATATTTTTTGTTATAAAGACCAGTATCCGGATCCATCTTATTAAAACGATTGATAGTATTGAACAAGGCAGCGTGTTCTATAGCAATTGCAGCTTCTGAACCAACACGAAAAATAAACTCAATCTCTTCATTCAAGAAGCTACGCTCTCTATTGCATTGATGGACTGTGATTGTACCAAGCACCTTACCTCTTGCAACAAGCGGAATAGACAAATAGCTCTTAAGATTAATTGCCTTTGCTACTTCAAGCAGAGCAGGGCTTTCTTCTTCCAAATGAGTTTCAACTGAAGAGATATTCAAGACTTCAAGCGCACTGGAATAACTATTAGATTGAGACAAACTTGTAATCCACTCGCTTTCAAAACCAAAAATCAAATCAGCACTTGGTTCATAACCAGTAGAGCAATATTCTTCTTCTGTTTTAATGATCCTAAAATCATCAGAAAACCTTCTGACAAAACAACGATTGAGTCCAAGCACTTCACCAATACCTTTGGCAATTTGTCCAAGCACTACAGAAATATCCAAACTGTCTCTAATATCACTACTTAAACGATGCAATAAAGCCATTTGTCTTTTTGTTTGTTGTGCTTCTTGATAAATAGATGCCTGAATCAAAGCAATCTCTAATTGCTTGGCAACACCCTCTAAAAGCAGCTGTTCATCCTCTGTCCAGGTACGAACTTGATTAAAGAAACCAAGTGAAACAACACCTATTAATTCTTTACTATTGTCACGAAATAAACCGCAACAAAGATATGACTTAAGCCCCATCGCTTCTAGTCCGCCCCAGGCATTAGCATCTTCTTCTTGTTCAATTGAGCTCGGTACTTGAATAGATGGATTCAACCAATTTGGTTCCAAATCTGTTTTGAGAGTCGCATAAATCGCATCAACCATTTTCCCTGAATAAACATCATTAACAGACCAAACTTTGTGTCCAAAACTTCCTCTAATTTTGCGATTGAGAATTACAATCCCGCAAGACTCAGCTCCCATCACTTGAGCAATCTCTGCAACTGCAGTTTCAAGAATATTATCAACAACAAGTGACTCCCTAATCTTGGTCGTAATTTGATTAAGCAAGAATTCTCTTTGAGCCATTGTCAAACTCTCGTTATGGAGTTCGTTTTGATTAAACACCGTCGCCATCTGCTCTGCAAAGAGTTCTAGGATCTCAGCATCTTCACTTGTCCAGGCTTCATTACGTGCAGCAACCAAAAGCCCCCATTCTCTTCCTCTGATTTTAGATTTGATGATTTCAACTTCCAGGTCTTGATCAATAAAATCAGCTTCTTTGATTTCTTCAAATTCGAGCACTCTGTCTTTATCAATTAAATTATTACTAGAAGCTGAATCAAAAAAAAGATTGTAACCCTTGAACAAATACTCTCCGTCATCGTCTCTATTAATCAAACGTTTGAAGAAATACAAGCCCTTGAGCTTCATGAAACTCTCAAGACTTTGGTATATTTTTTCAAGTGCCAGTTCTGGCTTAAAAGTCTTGCGCAAGTCAGAAGTAAGAGCGCGAATCAAAGTCGTTTGTGTTTTTAATTCTCCGCTTTGCACAAACAAACTCAAAGCATCTGTTAGTTCTTCCCAAGCAGGTTCAATTTTGGGAGCTAATGCAAACAAAACTCCCCACTTACCAATCTCAAATTTGAGTAAATTGGGGTCGTCAAAAGAGACCTGAGACTGGTCAAATCCGCTTGGTGCAATGAGTTTCTCCTCCGTCTTGCTGAGTATAAACAGTTGTTTGGCAGCTATTTGCCCCTGTAAATGCTCCAGAAACTCCACTAAAACCCCATAAACATCAAGTTCTCCCTCTTCCTGTAGAGATTTAGCTAATATTTTAGTAGCGCTGAGGTTTTGACTAAACTTAATAATATTTAACTCCCACTTTAACCGTCCGATAACCTTTTTACAGTACTTATATACCCATAGATGAGCGATTTATATAACCACAACGTAAAAACACTTTATGATGCTATGGACCAAAGTATCAAGAGAATGGGTATTATCCAGACCAATATTGCCAATACAGGTACTGTTGGCTTTAAGTCAATACACCCTGACTCTGTAATGTTTTCTGATGTAATGAGCGATGTATTCCGTGATGAAGAACAGGGTGTACTCAGTAAAACTAATCAAAAATTGGACCTGGCACTAACTAAAGCCGGAGCTTACTTCATAGTTGAAGGTGCTGATGGTAAACCAGAAAGAACTCGTGATGGACAATTCCACCTAAACAAAGATGGCAAAATAGTAGATTTTCAAAATAGAGAGCTAGTTGTACTTGATCAACAAATTGATAAGCCAGCATACGCAGAACTTGCCAAAGGTGGCGATATCAAAATTAATCAAAATGGTCACATTCATGTTAATGGAACTTTTATTGGAAGGATAGCTATCGATTACCAAGCTCAACCAGGAGAAAGAGTATTTGTGATGCAAGGTAGTTTAGAAACTTCCAATGTTGATCTCTCCTCCAATGTTACAAAAATTCTACAAGTGAAACGTCATATCGATACAGTGCAAAATGTACTCTCAATGGAACTTGGAGTAGACAAAGCACTCATCGAAACTTATGGAAGGAACCTTTAATGTTTAATCAATATACATACAACAGCATCAGCTCTATCAATCATCATATGCATGATCTTGGTAACCGTGTTGTTGATATCAACAATATTTTCACAACTGGCTATCGTGGTAAGCAAACAAGTTTTCACGAAACAATTGATGGGATCAAAATGGTAGAAAGAAGAGACTTCCGTAATGGAGCTCCTGCCAAAACCAATCGTGAATTAGATTTTGCAATCCAAGGAAAGGGCTTCTTTGAAGTTGAACTTCCTAATGGAACTCGCGGCTATACTCGTAACGGATCATTTACCGTTGGACCCAACGGAGAATTAAAGTCAGCACAAGGCTATCCACTCATCACCTCTCACCCAAACAACGAACTTATTAGTCAGCACTATGACAATCTAGCTGGTGGTCAAACTGTTTCTTTTGATGCAGGTGCTACATCATCAACAATTATTCTTCCTGTTGGTACAAACGTCAGTCTAGGTGAAGCAGGTACGCTCTCAACAGTAGACGGTACCGTACTAGGTAGACTAAGCGTAGTCAACTTCACTAACAATGATGCTTTGCAAGATGTTGGACAAGGATTATTTATCGCAACAGAAGAAGCTGGTGATATTCATGAAATGGAAATCGGCACAATGTTAGGTCAAACTCAAGTAAGACAAGGTCACCTTGAACAAGCAAACGTCTCAATCGTCGACAAGATGGCGGACATTGTTCAACTAAACACAGCAATTAAAGCAGAGATGAAGATTATCAAAGTACTTGACCAAATGCAAGAAAATCTCAACTCATCAATATCGAGGAATTTATAATGAACAACCCATACACATCAGATTCGGCATTCGCATACGCAAGCAACCCAGGACTTGGTTTCCTGGAAGACAGTATGCAAAGCAGCATGAGCGCACAAACCAGCTCCGGCGGTGGCTTTGCTCAAGTAATGAACCAAATGTCAGCTGGCATCTCTTCAGGCGCCCAGCAAGGCACGGTACCAATGTTTGGTGGCGGCAACTCTGCTGACTACAACGTTAACGCAGCCAAAGCACAACAGCTTGGTGTCAAAACTTTTGGTGGGCTAACAGCAGCTCAAATTGGACAACAAATGAGTGTCGGTGGAGTAGCTAGTGTACTTCCATACATGGGTGGTAATGTTTTACCACAACTCGTTTTTCCTATCGCAGGTCTTTGGACTATGTACGATGGTATTAAAGCCGTAAAAGCCTTTAGAAGAGATGCCAATGCCGAACATGCCTCGCAAACAGCCTTTAATCCAAGTCAGTTGAGATACAATGCGTCTGTGCAACAGATGGATTCGATGAATGATGAGTATGCCTACTTAGGACCAATGCACTAGCTCGCGAAGCGAGGCTAGTGTATTAGTCCGGTTGCGTTTGCTACGCAAACTGGTTGCGCAAATCAAGATTTGCTGGTTACGGTCGTTTCACTCCCTGCCTCATTTAGTATAGATTTTGGGATATAGTAAAAGATCCAGTCAAAAGAGGCAGCAAAGCGCAACCAGCGAATGAAATGAGCGCAACCAGGCATCATTCATGATGCCGCAACCAGTGCTAAACTAGACTCATGAACAAACTCAAAATCGGCATCGTCGGACTCGGTCTCATCGGTGGCTCAATAGAAAAACGACTCGCAACAAAGCCTGATAGTTATGAACTACTTTGTGTTAGCAAAAGTCAAAACAAAGAATTTGAGCTAAAGGATTTAGCCAATGTAGATATTTTATTTCTTTGCGCTGAGCAAACAACCATACTTAAGCAACTAGAGCAGATTGCTCAAATCATTTCTGCCTCGGGTCAGGAAGGTCAAGTAGCACCTGAAGCAAGAGCTTTTGCCAATACAATAATCACTGATTGCGCTAGTACCAAAAGCAAAATCGCGATCAAATCCGCTGAACTTGGTTTAAAGAATTTCATCGCCGGTCATCCAATGGCTGGTACAGAGAAGCAAGGATACGAGGCGAGCTTTCCTGAGCTTTTTGAAAATGCAACTTGGATCATAGAAAAACCAAACTCAATACTTGAGCAAGTGATCGCTGAGCTTGGAGCCAAGCCAGTTCTCTTAGATCCAGAGACTCACGATAGAGCAGTTGCAATAAGTTCTCATTTACCATTAGTTCTTAGTCTTGGCTTAGCTAATTTATCTGATAGCTTTGCACCGAGCAAGACAACTCGCGGACCAGGCTTTGCTTCAATGACTAGGCTCGCTACTGGTAATGCCAAACTCGGCAGAGAAATGATTAGCCTTAATCGCAGCAATATTAGAGCTAGCTGGGAGATTTACAAACAAGAAGTTGATCTCTTGCTTAATATTTATGGGGATGAGTTAGAAAACGAAATAAATGATATTGCTCAAGAATTAAAGTGTTAAAATAGAGTTATGCGCCTTAACTCTAAACAAGTTAAAACAATTAAAGATGCTTCGAAAGCTTTTTTGCCAGGTGCTGATGTCTTCTTATTTGGTTCACGCTTAGATGATAAAAAGCTTGGTGGGGATATTGATCTTTTAATAAATACCAAATCAAAACCTGATCGTAAGGTCAAGCATAAAATCCGTCACCAAATCTGGGAAAGCATTGGAGAACAAAAGATCGACATTGTCTTTGATTATCCAGGCAATGACAGTAGTTTCACCGAACTAGTAAAACTTGAAATGCAAAAATTATAATGACTGACAGAAGGAAAAAAATTATACGCTAATTTAGCTGAATTATCAGAAATCATTGAAAGAGCTCATGCAAATCTCCAACGGACTTATGATGAAGTTCAAAAGATCAATCTGGATAAAGTAGAAAAGATACAAGAGATTGAATGGGAAGCCCAAAAGGATATTGAATCACTTACTGCAAGATTTGCAAGACTTAGCGACATTCATAGTCAAAAATTCTTGCGCTTAGTTGACCGAATTGAAGCTGAAATGGATGGCTCGATTATTGATAGTTTTAATAGAGCCGAAAAACGTCAATTAATAGACTCCGCAGAGGATTTCATCAATATCAGAGACACAAGAAATGATATTGCCCACGAGTACGTACCTGAAGCCTTACTCAATATATTTAGAGATGTAATCAAATACACTCCAATCTTGCTTCAAGCCTGTGAGAAAGCCTTAATTTACGCAAAAACCAAGTCCTAATTTAATTGTAAAAATGGTCGTGATAACGCTAGCCTTAAACCAAAACTTCATGAGGACTGTCCAAGCTCGCCTTTAATGTCTCACGCCTCGCGTCTGCACTATCCTTAGTAGTTTTAATAGCGGCATTGTGAGTTTCAATCACATCAACAAGCTTGTGAATCTCAGCCAAGCCTTGCTTATTAATCTTCAACTTAAAATTCTGGCTCTGACCTTCCGGGTTTACAGTCATCAACAACTCTCTATCATCATTTCTTTCAATCTCTAAATCACAGCGAGGGTATTTCCTCAAAAGAACTGATGAAAGTCTTTCATCAGAGTCTCCACTCCATTGTCTTGTGACCTCAGTAATAGTCTCATCTGCAGCAGCTAAGCCTTGCCCTATACGATTCAAAGCAACACTCTCTTTAATATAAAAGAAATTACTAGTCTCTTCATCCATAATCAATTGGACAGACTTAAGATCGCCGCGCATTGCGGCAAAACTAATTGCATCCTTCAAGAGTCCTGAAATCTGCTCTCGCTCATTAGGACAATTTTCCAAGGCTTTCTTCGCCTCAGGATTAGTGAATTGCTCAATAAATGAAGCAAGAGACCAGATTGACTGGCCATCAGCAAGAGTCACTTGTCCTTTATCCGTAGCAATTCTAAAATTTGAAAGCATCTGCCTGTAGCCGTCTCTATCGACAAGTGAATCATTAAACATGGAGACAAAATGATGAGCAGACTTGCCCACAACTAATGCACCGGTTGGTGCACCGACTGCAAAATCATTAAGAGTGGGAGTAGAAACTGGAGCTTTATGTTTCAATTCAGCTTTTGCCTGACCCTTCTTTTTAGCTTCAACAGGTTGATGCATATCAACCACTTCACTTGTAGCTTTGCCTACATTAATGACCTCGTTAACCCTTCTAAACCCTGGAGCTATAAATGTACCAGCAGCCCCACCAAGCACAGTACCAAGCGTATTCCAACAAACAAAGTCTCTTCTCGTGAGTCCCACACTCTATCTTGTGCCGATTGCCTTGTTCATACAGGGTCGTATCCTGACATTGGACATAATCTGGTATTACACACAGTATCACAAGATATAGTTTGGTAAACAATATTAAGTCAATAGTTGATCACTAGATTTCTTGCATGTAATACCAGATTATGTCCAATGTCAGGATACGACCCTGCGTGCTACAATCAGTCTTTACTTATGTTTATTGATAAAGTCACAATCAAACTAGCAAGCGGCCGTGGAGGACACGGTGCTAGTAGCTTTCGTCAAGAGAAATTTATAGCCAATGGTGGACCGAATGGTGGTGATGGTGGCAGGGGAGCGAGTGTAATACTTGAAGCTTCTCACGATCTTAGTACCCTATTAGATTTTAAATTTAAAGCAATCTATAAAGCAGATGATGGCAAGAGAGGCGGTAGATCAAACAAAACCGGACCAAGTGGTGAGGATTATATTATCAAAGTACCTCTTGGAACAGTTGTTAAAGATCCAAACGCAGATATTACCATTGGAGATTTGACTTACGAAGGTCAAAGACTATTAGTTGCAGAAGGCGGACGCGGTGGGCGTGGTAACACGAAGTTCAAATCAAACAAAACCAAAGTACCCAATTTTTCAGAACCAGGCGACCCTAGTATTGAACGTGAACTTGAACTTGAACTTAAGATGATTGCCGATGTTGGTATTATTGGATTTCCGAATGCTGGTAAATCAACCCTGATTTCTAAAGTCAGTGCATCTAAAGCCAAAGTTGCAGACTACGCATTTACAACTATCATGCCCAACCTTGGAGTTGTCCGCAAAGAATCTGGTGACGCTTATGTCATGGCAGATATACCAGGAATAATAGAAGGCGCTAGTGAAGGGCAGGGTCTAGGACATGAATTCCTTAGACATATAGAACGTACTCAGTTACTAGTTCACATGGTAGATGTTTGGGGACTAACAGCATCCAATATGGATGAGTTTCAGCACAAAAGTTTTGAAAATCCATTGCACAACTTTATTCAAGTTAACTATGAATTATTTAATTACTCACCCAAGCTTGCCAAGCGAAAACAAATCGTGGTACTCAACAAGATAGAGGGTTACCCAGATGATGAGCTTGAAAAACTCGTCAAAGAATTTGAAGAACACATGGATCCAGATGTTTGTCTCAAACTCTTTACCATCTCTGCTGTCACAGGTGAAGGCATCACCGAGTTAAGAAGATATATAGAACAAGCCCTTGATGAAATTCCAAAAGAATTTAAAGAAATAGAACTGGATCATGATCCAATTGCAACTGATCATGATGATAGTAATTTCCAAATCGTTAAACAAGACCAAAGTGATAAAACTATCAAATGGATGGTTCATTGCGGCAAGCTTGAACGTCACATGAAACTAGTTAATCTCAAAGAACCAGACTCGCTCTATCACATCTTTAGAGTTACCAAAGGCTTAGGCATAATTGATGCAATCAAATCCAAAGGCGGCAAAGAGGGTGACAGCTTGAATATCGATGGTGTTGACTTTGAAGTTAATGATGCGCTGTTGATTTGATGACAATAAACGTAGTGGATGTATTGGTCTTTTAATTAAAACCCAAAGCAAGCCTAGTCGTAAAGTCAATCATAAAGTTGGTCACTCGCCTTGGCAGGGCAGTGGCGAACGAAGAGATGCTAGTTCTAGTATCCTGTAACAATTCTACTTCTCTTAAACTATTCTCAAGCTCAAGAAGATCATATCCATCAATAGAACCATCAACCTCTTGATTCACCTTACTCACACGTTTACGAGGCTGGTCAGGATCGCGTGCAACCACATTGGCTTTCTTTGTTAGCTCAGAAGCATTGTTCAATATTTGCCTACAGAGATAACTTGCTCTTTCCTCTCTACCTTCAACAGTCTCAAGATCAGCGGCAGCACTGGGAGCAACTCTTGGGTCATAAAGCTCCTCTGTTCTTTCTATAACTTTGTTAAGTCTGCCTAGTGCTTCTGTTTTGTAGACTTACTTTGACTCTGGTTTTGCAGGAAAACCCTCATGCAATTTCATTATTGCCTCAACAGTTTCTTTCTTAGGAACAGGTGCTCCACTTTGAGTCATATTGACAGCAGCAGAACTTCCGTAATAAGCTCGATTACGAGCATTACTCTTTTGTACTAAACCGAGCTCATCTACTGTTTGCATGCAATAATCCTAACAAAAGGATTCAAACAAAACAATAACTGAAACTACACCTGTATTACAGTGAGTAAGCAATCCCCATCGCTTCTTTAACTTCTTTCATCGTCGCTTGCACAACCGTTCTAGCTTCTTCTGTACCTTGCTTAAGCATTGCCATAACTTGTGTAGGGTCCTTGGCAAACTGGTCGCGAGATTCGCGAATTGGTGCAAGCTTCGCATCAATCACTTCCATGACATATTTTTTGACTTTCATATCACCGAGCCCGCCCTTACTATAATGATCTTTTAGTTCTTGAACCTTATTAAGATCTTCATCAAACGCATCTAAGTAAGTAAAACAAACATTGCCTTCAATCTTGCCCGGGTCTTCTACTTTGACATGATCTGGATCAGTGTACATTTGACGCACCTTGCCCCAAAGCTCGTCAGTTGTGTCTTTGAGATAGATTGCATTACCAAGTGACTTGGACATCTTCGCTTTGCCATCAAGTCCAACAAGACGACCATGAGTTTCTGGAATTAGGGCTTTGCATTCCTGAAAGACATCTTTCTTATAAGTTTGATTAAATTTGCGCGCCAGCATATTACTATCTTCAATCATTGGTAATTGATCAGCACCAACTGGCACCACATCAGCATTGAAAGCCAGAATATCAGCAGCTTGTGAAACTGGATAAATCAAAAAGCCCATCGGGATTTTCCCTTCATAGTTCTTCTGGCGAATCTCTTCTTTGACAGTCGGGTTACGTTCAATTTGATTGAGCGTCAGTAGATTCAAAAAATACATTGTGAGTTCTGAAAACTCAGGAATTTGTGACTGGATATAAATCGAACTAAGTTTGGGATCAATACCTACAGCAAGGTAATCAAGAGCGACATTAAGAATATTGCCACTAACTAAATCAGGCGTCTCAAAGTTGTCAGTGAGTGCCTGCATGTCAGCAATCAAAATATATGGCTTATAAATATGAGCGCCGCTAGAGTCTTGCTCGTTTTGCAACTTCACTCTATTTTGTAATGAACCGATATAATGTCCCAAGTGCAAGGGTCCAGTTGGTCTATCGCCGGTTAGTAGTATTTTAGGCACAGTCATATGATATCACTCAGAGTATCAAGACAGACTCAGTCGCGTCGTAGCGAAGCGAAGACGGATGATATAATAAAACCCATGCGTAAATTATCAGTTCTAGCTCTACTTGCCTTCCTAATTACCGGCTGTAATCAAACTAGTGAAAGCTCGAATACAAGCTCCGTTCGTGAGTTTCTAGCTAGCTCTTCCAAACCAGCTGTACTTAAGTTCTACGCAAACTGGTGCTCAAGCTGCAAACAATACGCAGCTGCTTTTGAAGAAGTCAAACTCACAATGGGCGATAAAGTAGATTTCTTTGAAATCGACGTTGATGAGTCTAAATATAAAGGCATAGTCAAAGAGCTCAAAATCTCAAGAATTCCAGAAACTGCCTTTGTAAACATTGAAAGAAACCGCATTAGCAAGACTTTAGGCCCAATTAGCGTTTCCAAGCTTGAAAAACTAGTTAATGAACTCTTGACACAATAGGTATTACCATTAAGCCAAATATGATATATTTACATAAATGCTTTCAACCAAGAACATGATTGCCAGTAATGCCCAAATCGCAGAGACCGCGATTATAGAAGATGACGTAATCATTGGTGAAAATACAGTAATAGGTGATTTCAGCATTATTCGTTCTGGTACTAGAATCGGAGCAAACAATAAAATCTCAGCGCATGTGCTGATCGGCGGCGACCCGCAAGATCTTGCTTACAAAGGTGAAACTAGTTATATCGAGCTTGGTGACAATAATGTCATCCGTGAATTCAGCTCTGTACACAAAGCAACAGGTGAAGGCTTGCGAACCAAAATTGGCAGCAATAATATGTTTATGGTCGGCAGTCATGTCGGGCACAATAGCCAAGTTGGCAACAATGTTGTTTTGGCAAACAATACTTGCCTTGGTGGCTATGTTCATATTGAAGACAACGTCACTCTTGGCGGAGGCTCCATGGTGCATCAACATTGCCGTATCGGCAAGTACGCGATGATGTCAGGCTTGGCGGCTGCCAATCACGATTTAATTCCATTCTTTATATATATGGGAGTACCTGCTGGAGCAATTTCAACTAACCGCATTGGTTTAAAGCGCGCAGACTTTGAACAGAGCAGTCTTAGTGAAATAATGCGTGCCTTCAAAATCATTTACTCTAAAGAAAGACTCAGTAGAGACAATTTGATTAAGCGGTTAGAAACCGAGTTAGAACAAAATAAAGAAATTCGCTATATAATTAATTTCATTAAAGCCAGTACTAGAGGGGTTGCTCTCAATACCTTTAATCACAAATCACGATGAGCGAAAGCAAATACTATCAAATAGAACGCTATGGTTCGGAATTACTCCGCAAGCCCTGTTCTGCAGTTTCAAAGTTTGATCGCAAACTCGAAAAGATCGTCGACAAAATGCTTAAGACCATGTACCACCAAAACGGTATCGGCTTGGCAGCCCCGCAAATTGGTGTCAATCAAAGGATTCTAATCATCGACATTGATTGGGCTTCAGAAAGATACGAAGACCAGCGTGACAAAGAACCAGAATACAATCCTGTTGTAATGGTCAATCCGGTAATCGTTTACCAAGAAGGTGAGATGGATAGTTACGAGGGTTGCTTGAGTTTTCCTGATGTATTTTTTAATGTCAAACGTGCACGTAGAATCATTTTCAAATTTCAGGATCTCAAAGGTAAAGACTATAGAGTGGAAGCAGCCGATGATCTTTTTTGTCGTTGTGTTCAACATGAGATTG
>JABHOV010000071.1 GCA_018695135.1 Candidatus Melainabacteria bacterium
AGTCATGGTATGGTGTCAAAAAAGTAATTTCTGTAGATCAAGTCCAACAAGACGCCAAAGCTGCTGCAAAAGATGCAACGGGGACTACTGAAATCAAAAATGCAGACGATGCACGCAAAGCAGTCTTTGAGGTCATCATGTCAGTTGACTCAATGGAAGCAGACTTGGGCTATACGCCTGCTGATCCCAATGGACAAGAAGAAAGCGAAAAATTAGAGATGCTTGAAATGAAGGCCAGTCTCAAAAAAATGATTAGCAAACTACCTGACAACCTACGCAAGGTTATTGAGATGCGTTTTTATAAAAACATGACAGGCAACGAAGTTGCAGAGAAGCTATCTGTTACTCCATCAAGAATTTCACACATGATACGAGAAGGTGTCAAAAAACTCAAAGTCCTTATGGTTACTGAGGGTTACACTTCTATGTAGCAATCATTTCATGATGGCTACGGTTGCGCTCACTTTGTTCGTTGCTATTTCGAGTTTCGTATCAAAGCATCAAGTCCAAACTTGAGAGCGTCGTTAATCAATCTCTGACCTTGTTCTTTACCAAGTTGTTTGACATCAGGATATACCCTAGGCTTGTCGATTGTACCTTTGATTTTAATTGGAATCGAATTAATACCAGGTAAATTCAAAGCCAAATCATAACGTAGTGCCTGATTAGCTTTAATCATTCCAGTACCTGTGATAGTGAAGACATCAGTCTTCAGTTCAAGAGGGCTAGTAGTTAGATCACCTTGCTTTAAATCAAAGCCAGTACTAAGTGAAACAAACTCACCATCAAGCTTGTCAATCACATCTCCACTATTAGCAATTAGGCTTGATGCAAAATCTTTGTATTTAGTAATATTGTTTAGAATATACAAACTACCATTGCTCACAATGATTGAACCATCTGCCTTCAGAGATTTGTTGATCTGTTTAGCATTCTTACCTTTGAAATAAAGGTGGTAATCCTCAATTGCAAAACTACCTGCAATAATATTACGATACTTAGTTACAGAATTTAAGACTTCGCGCAACTCTAACCCTTCAAGCTTACCGTGAGATGAACCTTGAACTATACCAGTATCTAATGCTTGCATTAAGAATGTATCAAAACTTAGACGTCCAGATTTTTTGTCCAGACTATTAAGAGTCACTGTCGCATTTTTACTAGCAAACTTGAGAGTCGGTGCTTTATTCAAGACCAAACTATAGCTATGCGGCAAATTCGTTTCTACAGCGAGATTGTGCTCAGCGGAGTTACCAATTCTCAAATTCTTAGTAGAAAGCTGCCCCTGCCCTTTGATTGCAGACATTAAGTCACCAGTGAACTTAGATTCTTGATGAACCATAGTATTGTTGTTAACCATTACTAAATCACCAAAGATTTGTTTTTGTGCATTACCATCAAGATCATTCAAATAGAAATCAAGACTTTGCGTGCCTGTAACGGGAAGCGACTTAAAGCTAAAATCAATAGGACCAATCTCACCCTCTGCACGAATAGCAGTTCGCGAAGAATTAAGTGCATTGGCTTTGAGTTTGTAATTTGCCTTAATTGTTTTTGCTTCAGCGATTTCAAGATTATTAAGTTCTAGTTCAATAGGTTCAAGTACCAATGGCTCTATTGATTTATAAGCGTTAAATTCGAGTCTCGAATTTTTTAGCACTAATTTATTCAAGCTCAAAGACTCTAATAGACTGCTTGCTGGACTCGTGCTCTGCTCTTGACTAGTATTAGCTTTGGCAGCAACCGGAGCTGGCGCAGTCATTCCCTTGAGACTGACTTCTTTTCTGGAGTTCTCTTCAAGAATAATCTGGGCACCATCAATCACGATCTCTTTGATCCGGAACTTGCGTTTAAATAAATCCTTGAGGTAAAGCTCTACAACTACTTGCTTGATCTTCACCGCTTCTTCAATTCTCAAACCTTGTATTTTGATACTCGGTTCAAGTTTGAGCAACTTACTCAAGCTCAATCTAAAGGAATCAAAATCAAAATCAAGCTTGGTTTGTTCTTGAATGATTTTTTTGGTTTGAGGAATAATTTGGTCTTTGACCTTGGCATTAAAGAAGTAATAAGCTGGTATCAACAGCACTAATAAAAGAATTGCTATCAAGCCTAAGAATTTGATGATTTTGGTCATTAGGCTACAATTTTACTACACAAATAATAATTGATCATGACAGGTTACTATTATCTAAGTGCCCGTGAAGGCATTTCCTTTGGAATCTCAGTGCCAAGAAGAAAAGCTCTTAGTAAAGTAATTAATAATTTTCTATTATAAGCAATAAAACGCTTATTCTTTGGTTGATTTTTTTTGCCTTTTGCATATTTAATCAATGTATTTTTTGCAGATCTAACTGCAAGAAGTTCTCCACTATTAATATCGCGGACCAAAGAATCATGCTTGCCAGCTAATAAATCCTTATCTAAGCTGAGTATCTTTCCTGCAAAAAATCTTTGGTAGGGTTCCAAGCTTTTCAGAATAGCCTTAACATCCCCCTTGGTAAATTTGCCATCAGCTCCTGATAATTTACCTGGCTTAAAAAGATCGTACATAGTATTAAAAGCTTCAGCTTCTTTTTTAGTGAACCTGTTTTCTTCAGGGATTTGTTTTAACTCAAGACCTAATCTTGTATATGCCTGTGCTTCTGGGCTAAGAGCTTTAGCCTTCTTTGGCTCTGGCTTCTGTGCAAGCTGCCAGGCAATAGTCTTTGGTCTCTCTGACAACTTAAGTCCACCTGTAAACTCTTCAGTCAAATCAAGTTCACGTACAACAGGCACCGGCTGGTCTTTAACAGCATGGTCCAGATCTACTGGTCCTAGAAACATAATAAAACTCCTTTGTTTTATGTAATAATTTTATCACAATAACGAAGTTCTACCGTTCTAACCCAAAATCCACTAAATAAACAAGAACTCCAAAATGAGCGCCAAATCTTGGTATATTGTTTTCAAAGGAGACATTATGAAACTAATAAAACTAACACTAATCGCATTCTTAGCTTTTAGCATAAGTCCTAGTCTTGCAAACATAGACAATATAGACACTATATATTGCGGTGGAGATGAAGACGACCAAGAATGAGAGCCCTGACCCATATCCTATTGATCGGAATACTGTTTGCATTACCAGTGCAAGCAGTATTTTGGCCTATTGGTTGGGGACCAGCGAGCAAAACACAAATTAATGATCAGTCACATTCTATTTTTCCAAGTCTTAAAGGAATGAATCTTGAGGGTGATGATTTCTTGTTACCGCAAGACCTAGCGGGTGAATTGAATATAGTCGTGATTGCTTTTAAACGCAAGCAACAAGATGATGTGAACACCTGGCTGGAAGCTCTTGCAAACTACGTTAGCAAGACAGAAGATCTTGAGCTTTATGAATTACCGACGATGAAGAAATTCAATATATTGATGAGACTCAATATCAATAATGGAATGCGCTATGGCATAGCAAGTAAAGAAAGCCGAGAGAATACCATTTCGCTTTATATAGACAAAGCTAGCTTCAAGTCTAGGCTAGAGATAGCCAATGAAGACAATATACAAACGCTACTAATTAATAAGCAAGGCAAAATTCTGTGGAGAACGAGTGGGATAGCTGATCAAAGTAAAATAGCTTCTTTGAAAGAAAAGACAGAGTTATTACAACAAAAAGCTTTCTAATACAGTTCACTTTTATAGATAATAAAATGGCGCGCCCTGTAGGACTTGAACCCACGACATCAGGTGTTGGAGACCTGCGTTCTACCAACTGAACTAAGGACGCTAATTTGAAACCCCATTTACGAACGCAACGACCTTTTCTTGTTTTCGTTTCTGACCTACGGTCTTTCACGGCAACTGAACTAAGGACGCTAATTTGAAACCCCATTTACGAACGCAACGACCTTTTCTTGTTTTCGTTTCTGACCTACGGTCTTTCACGGCAACTGAACTAAGGACG
>JABHOV010000114.1 GCA_018695135.1 Candidatus Melainabacteria bacterium
AAGACTTCCTTGCTTGAACCAAAAGCTACCAACAATTGCGTGATCATTGATTGGGTCATCGCTAATTGCTTTTTTAACAGAGACTCCAGTCACGTCAGTGCCATTAGTCTTGATCCAACCATATTGCTCCGGTTTAGCAACTACACATTGATTATTTCTAAAACTAAAAACCAAAGCATCATAGTCCTGCTTCATGCTCTCAAACATCACAGCATCATAAATCATGCCATTGTCACTGGCACCAATCACAAGTTCTTCATCGTTATTAATCAAATCTTTAGCCAATAGACAAGTCGCAGCTTGTCCTTGGGTTAATTCTTTCACTTGAACGATCTTGGCATTTGGGTAATGCTCTTTAAGCTTGGCATCGATTTGATAATCAGCAATATGAAAATCTCTACAAATAAATATTTCTTGATTTTGTTCAGAGCTTGGTAGCGCCTGCATGGCTTTAATTACCATTGGTGTTCCCATAACGGGCAAAAGTGGTTTTGGAGTCGTATAACCTTCATCAGCAAAACGAGAGCCAGCGCCTGCCATTGGAATCAATCTAATCATATAGCAGGCTCCTTTTTAGAACCAAGTCTCTCAAAGATCCCTGACCAATAGAGATAGTCCTGCATATCTTCAGGCGTGCCCCACTGGCAAAAATGAGGCATCTTGTCATAGACAATGGTTTTAAGTCCAGCTTCTATTAACAACTCATAGACCATACTGACATAGTACTCACCGTTAAGAGCCATCTTTCTATCCATCAATTCTTGAAAATATTTTTTGACGTAAGAGCCTTTCTTGAAGTAATAGGTTCCAGCAGAGTGTTCTGACTCAAACTTGTTTTTGGTATAAGAGTATTTCTCCTTGATCTCTACTAAGTATTTATCAGCATCAATCTTGCAGCCAGCATAAAGGTTCTTCTCTGGAATTAAACTAGGATGAAAACCAGTATAGCAAGGGATCGCAGCATCACAACCTGTTTCGTCAACAGTTTTCTTGAAATCAGCATAATCCCAGTTCATAAAGAAATCACAGTAATTAACTATCACTTGCTCATCATCATCAATCAAATCAAAAACCTTGGAGACCGCATAAACAGGTCCAAGCTTGTGACCTTCGATTGCGACAATCTTGGACTTTGGAGCAATTCTCTCTAGAGTAGGTCTCAATTCTTCAATCTCATTTAAGGCATCTTCTCTACAAATAAAGACAAAGTCATCTTCTGTATTTAACCTCAAGTTAGCACCTGACTTATCATCCTTTGCGGAACTAGTGCTATGCACCGTCCCGACCTTTTTTACGTCGACATCACTAGCAAAACCATGTTTTGCAGGATGCCGGCCAGGAAATAACTTAGTAACATATTCAATAATAGGGATGCCGTGTACTTTGATTAGTGGCTTAAGGTCTTTATAACCCGCTTCTACAAAACGCTTACCGACACCAGTCATGGGGATGATTATTTTCAAGACAGAAGCTCCTCTATCTCCGTCATTGCGAGGAACAGCGAAAGGCTGTGACGCGGCAATCTAATGCAAAGATGAAAGCTATTGTTGATATCTTTGCATTGGATTGCTTCGCTTTGCTCGCAATGACGGATAATCTTCATTGACCAATCACCTGCTTGCGATACTTCTCACTATCCATATTATCAAGATGCTGACTACTTTCTTGAGAGATATAATTCAAATCCTCTTCACCAATGCTATTGATGATAAAAAACAATGCTATTAATGTCTCCTCAATAGCCAGTGCTTCTTTCTCATTTGTTTTGTAACGAATTGTATTAGATTTAAGATCAATATTGATCTTGTTTTCAAGCTTGGTACTAAAAGCAATATTGTTTTGCAAATAAATACGTTGGTCAGGGAAAACCGCTCTTGAGAAGAAATCATAACTAAGTTCACTAGAATACTTTCTCAAGTTCTGTTTCAAGTAGCTTGAATCGCTTAACAAGATAGCGCCATCTTGTTTGAGCTTGGCTTCTGGATAGCTTTCTATTTCAAAAGCTTGTATCAAGTCCTCATTAATCCTTGCATGCAAATTCAAAGCCTCCTGGGCTGAAGCTGCACTAATCACGAGTCCATGATTCTGCAAAAACAGTATATTTGGTTTAAGTCCATGCTCTATCTCAAAGGCTATAACCTTGTCACTAATTAACTTAGACAGGTGGTAACCAGGCGCCCTGTATTCAATCCACAAAGCTTGCAAATCAGAACTCACGACCTGTTCAAAGAGCTGCTTGCTCTGTTTACTGCAATTGATCAAATTACTATAAGTAGAATGACAATGAATCACGTAAGCGCCCAGTATAGTATGCAAACCAGTTTCCATCGATGCTTTTGCAGCATTGACAGTATTGCTACTAACAAAATCACCATAGCTCTTGTCATCACCACTAGTCCCTTGTAAAAAACTCACAATCTCTGGGTAAGTCACCACAGCGTAGGCATTATCACTAGTCACATCACTAAGGATATGTCCTGAAGCTTTAATAGCCATCAACTTGTCATCAAGCTTGACGGAAGTATTACCACCACCACCTTGAACATAATCATGATGAGCTCCGATACTCGTTGAAATCAATTCAAGCTCTTTGAGTTTCTGAAGATGATTTTTCTTCTCAAATATACTCATCATCCTTTGGCAGCCTCTATCTCCATTCTCTTAAAGATACTATAAACAGCAAATAATTGCAGCAGCCCACGATCATCAGCTTCCCATTCTGGTTCAGCGAGTATGATGTCTTCAAGCTCAGGTAATAGATCGTAAGCAATCTGTTCTATTTTGGTTTGAGCTACTTTACCCTCAAAACGCAAGAATTGTTTTTCTTCTTGGTAGTAGTGTTGTATCTCCAAGTCTTGTTGGTCAGTAAGTTGATTAAAACAAGCTTCAAAATCAATATCACTATTAAATTCCAAAATCAAAGCTTGACCAGTTTCTGTTGCGCCGTAAGAAACAACCAAATCAGCATGTTTCTCTTGCACTTCAATAAACATAGAAGAGTCTTCTTTACGCTCTTTAATTTGTTCTTTGACTTTCTCTTCACTATGCCCGCGCTCTTCTTGATCTCTTGTGACTTTCCACTTCAAGGCAAGCTGCTGCTCTGGTTTCATAAAGACCTTGAAGTCGTAGAGCCGGCGCATCGCAGGCAAATAAAACGGATGCAAGCCTTCAAAAATAATTATGCGATTGGCTTGTACTGCCTTTGGTATAGTGAAACGACCATCGGCATGGTCATAGTGACGGCGTTTAATAGAACCGCCTTCTTTGAGCATCTGAGCGTGTTTAATGTCTTCGTGTAATTTATTTGCTTTGGGGTTGAGGTGTGTATAAATCTTCCACATTGGATCACCACGTTCATACTTATGCATATCATCACCACGAATCACGGTTGTATTTTTCTTAGCAAAAACTTTTTCAAGCAAGTTGGAGAAGGTGGTTTTACCGGCCCCTGAGTTACCGCCAATACCAACCAATAATGGTTTGTTTTTGATCTTATAATTGAGATTGCTTTTGATTCCTTTGGTATAAATCCACAGACAATTGATCATGATACTAGTTTGCAAGAGAGTAAAAGCCAGATTGAGCGCGAGTTTGGCATCATAACCATGATCAAGCAAAATCTGAAACAAACTTGAGCCATTTGCCCCCAATTGATTTAGCAGCAAGAAATCAGAACCTGGTATAAGGGCAAAATATCCAAAATAACAGAAATTCAATAATACAAAATTGTAGAGAGGAGCCTCTTGCTGCCTGATATAGAAGTAAATCAAAAATGGTACTGTCCAGTAATACCAGCCCTGCATCGGTGGGATAAATACAGTCAAAATCCCAAAACTAAAGCCCAAGAACATCACAAAAATCTCGCGACTATATGACTTATAGTTCAAGCTATTGAGAATCAATATCAAATAGATTGCAGGAATAATATAAAAACTCAAGTCCTGCGGAAAATGAATCAACGAAGAGAAGATTTTGGCTTGTTGGTCATTATGAAAAACAATCATGTTAAAACCTTCACTCATTAAATAAGGAGAATTGATCAAGAAAAATAATCCCGTATGAGTGACAAGACCAGCAGCTAGGTATTTAAGCTTGGAGACACAATCAGTTCTAGATTTCCAAATGTAGAAAAAATAAAATGGCAAAACAATAAATATATGAGTTTTGCAAAGTATGGCAGCAGCAAGCAAAGCCAAAGACAGGTAGAACTTCTCCTTGAAAAGCAGATGCAGACTGAGAAACAGGAAAGCTATAGGAATCACATCAAGCTGTCCGTGCATATAATTGATGTAAATCAATATTGGTGAGAGCCAGTAAAGATACAAGACTTGCTTAGTTTGATTTTTGAGCCAACGCAATAGCACCATCAAAATAGCAAGATCAGCCAAAAGCAAAGGTATTCTCAAAAGCAAAAGATCAAAATTAATACTGAATTTGCTAGTACCGAGTAAAGTACTAACCACCAATTTCGGCAAAGACAAAATCCACAACATCAGAGCAGGATATGGAAAAACATCCATCTTGCCAAGCTCATAAAAATACTGATAAGGATTAGCCGGAAATGAATCAACAAAGAAATTGACAAAGGGCAGGAATAATCCTGATAGAAAATTAGAGGCAAGGAAAAAAGCTAGTACTAATTTGACTACTAAACCAACAAAAAAAACTGGAGAGTCCAAACCCTCTACTTTTATATTGCCAAATCGGTCGTAAAAGATTTTTTTCATTGATAATAGGCTCTATTTTTTAAAGACTAAGCACTTTATTCCCGCGAAATTAGTCAGAGTAGTAAAACCAATCACTATAATATTAGCGATCTTTGGCTCAAGTCCCCAGAAATATGTCAGTGCTTTAAGTAATAACAAGCCCAAAACCAAAGAGACAAGATAAACGCCATAGTATTTAGTCACTTGATTTTCAACTTCTTGCTTTTGTCCAAAAGTCCAGGACTTATTTAGACCATAGCCAGCAAAGACACCAATCATAAAGCCTGAGCCAGATGCAAGCAAATAATTCAAATGTACATAGTCAAGCAAAAGCCAAAAACAGGAGTAATTAACGATGGTGGAAAGAATTCCAACCACAATAAACTTGCTAAATTGTTTAGCGACTTGCAAACTAGCTCTATAATAATACAGATGCTCAAAATTAGTCACAGAATCAACAGCATAGAAGCTCTTCAGCAAGTCCCTACCGGCTATGGGGTAGAACTTGATCTCAGAGACCAAGCTGGTGAACTGATACTGCAACATGATCCCTTCAAGCAAGGTGAGAGTTTTGAAGAGTATCTCAAATCATACAGACACTCGCTGATTATTTTAAACCTGAAAGCCGAGGGTATTGAGGAGCGGGTTCTTGAATTGGTCAAAAAATATCAAGTCAAGGATTATTTCATGCTCGATCTCTCGCTACCATTTTTGGTCAAGCACTCTAATCAGGGTCTCAAGGATATTGCAATTCGTTATTCGGAATACGAACCAATTGAACTAGCGACTAAATTCATTGGCAAAGTAGATTGGGTTTGGCTTGATTGTTTTAATGGTTACCATCTTCCTGATAAGGATTATGAGATTTTGCGTGAGCATTTCAAACTCTGCATGGTCTCGCCTGAGCTGCAAGGATTTCCTATAGAGATGATTGCCGAATTTAAAAACAAACTTGGCTCCAAAACCATCGATGCCGTTTGCACTAAAAGGCCAGAGCTATGGTAATTATTTTTCCTGATATTGATCTCACTGGAGTCAAAGGAGTTTTGCTTGACTTGGACAATTGTTTGTACCCATATGATATTTGCCACGCTCAAGCTCTTGAGACTTGCATCAGCAAACTCACCCAAGAATTCCCTCAAATCTCAGAAGATAAATTAATGGAAGAATATGACAAGTCCCGCAAAGCCTGTCACAGACAGCTTGATGGCACAGCCTCTTCTCACTCGCGCTTGCTTTATTTCAAGGCTTTACTTGAGAGTATCACCGGTAAAACCCAAGCGGCATTGAGTCTTGAGCTTGAAGAACTTTATTGGTCAAGTTATATGGAACAGATGCAACTAGACGCCAAAGCATTAGCATTCCTGCAAAAATGCAAAAATAAATCAATTCCAATCTCACTAGTAACAGATCTTACCGAACAAATTCAACTGCGCAAAATCATCAAACTAGGAATCACTGATTATATTGATTTTGTTGTTAGCTCTGAAGAAGCTGGCATAGAAAAACCAGCAGCTAAGATCTTTGAGCTTGCCTTGTCCAAGCTAGGTAAAAAAGCTAGCGATGTAATTATGATTGGTGACAACTTAAAGAAAGATATCAAAGGGGCTGAAGCGCTTGGTGTTAAATCCTATCCTGTCACTTGCTTAGAATCCAAGTAAGCAGTAATCGCAACTATCTTGCCAGCCTCATCAAATTCGATAATATCAACAACATCAATAATCTTGCCATCAAAGTCAAGCTTGAGCTGGGCAGCAACTGTGTTTTGGTCGGAATCAGCGATGATGCGCTTTGAGATCAAAGTGATTTGCTTCATGCCATCAAAAATAGCTTTGTTAACCTCAAGCACTTTGTCTTTGGCTTTAACTTCTTGAATCATTGGATCAAAAAGAACCACATCATCACTAAACATAGTTTCTAAACTAGCTAGGTCTTGACTAGCGAAAGCCTCAAGGTATTTGCTAGTTAGTTGTTCAAGGTTGTTAGTTGCTTGCATGATTAAACCTTGAATTCTTTGTACTCAGGGAAGTGCACAAAAAACTGATCATAGAAGAATTTAGAATAAGCCTGGAAGCTCCAACGATTGTGAAAACGCTTAGAGAAGAAATTGAAAAGCATCCT
>JABHOV010000065.1 GCA_018695135.1 Candidatus Melainabacteria bacterium
CGGGTCATAACACCGTAACGAAACGTTACATTATCAACACCGGGTCATAACAGCGTAACGAAACGTTACATTATCAACACCCGGTCATAACAGCGTAACGAAACGTTACATTATCAACACCCGGTCATAACAGCGTAACGAAATCTTACGACTCGCTCTTGATATAAACCCGATACAGATACGGCATCATACCAGCATATTTAGTCTGGCGAACACCAGCTACCTTGTGTTTAATTGCAGTCAACTGTTTTGGAGAAGCGATATAAATCATTGGGTTATGCTCATAAACAAGCTCCTGGTAACGGTCATAAAAAACCTTGCGTTTATCATGTTCCATTACTTTCACTGCTTTAGAAAACAATTGATCAATCTCTTTTTCCCAAGGACGGGTAATCGCCTCTTCCTGACCAGACTTGACGTCAAACATATGCAGGCGAGCATCACTACGCCAAACATTGGCACCACCATTCGGTTCATTACCACCAGTCAAACCAATAATCCCAGCTTCATAATCCTTTCCTTGCATTAAACGAGAAACAAAATTGTTAAACTCCAACAGTTTGAAATTAACCTTAATTCCAAGTTCTTTGAGATTACTAACTGTAATCACAGAAATAAATTCGCGTTCTTGATTCCCTGCATTCGTATATAAATCAAACTCAACTCGATTACCGGCTTTATCATGCAACTCAAGCTCACTACTATCAGAGTTAGTCACAAAACTAAAACCAGCTTCTTGAAGCAAAATCTTTGACTTAGAGAGATCCCGAGGATAACCATTCATCAAGTCTTCATTTAAAAAAGGAGACTTGAGAGATTCAGCTGTAAACAAAGGCGCGCCCAAACCTTGAAAAACATTGTTGACGATATTCTCTCTATCAATGGCATAAGAAACCGCTTGCCTAAAGTTCTCGTTATTAAACCAAGAATACATCGGTTCAGGAATATTTTTGCTGAGATTAAACCACAAGAAATTAGTACCAGAAGTTGGACCAGTGTCATATAGCGTGAAATCATATTGTTGCTCAAGATTCTTAATCAGCGCACTATTTTGTGCAGTAACGCTCAGGATGTAGGATTCATCAGCCAAGAACTTGAAAGTATCAGCGGTACTATCACGCACATAGGAATAAACTATCTTGTCCAGGTAGGGCAATTGAGCGCCATGTTCATCGCGCAAAAAGAAATTGGGATTGGGCAAGAACTCAAGTCGCTCACCTCTTACCACCTTGCCCAAACGAAAAGGACCTGAATTTACAATAGTATCTGGCTCAGTTTGGATACTTAGATATTGATTAAAGGCTTTTTGTTTTTGCTCTAGACTAACAGCTTCATGCTCAGCCAAGAAGCGTTCAACATCATGCTTTGGCGCAATCGCTGTAGAGAGACTCTTAAGGAATGGTGCAAAGACTTCTTTAGTTTCAAAAAGCAAATTCAAGCTATCAATCATTGTTACTTTTGGAAACTCACCATCAACTGTAAGAATATCCTTCGTCGAACTCTGTGCAACCTCATCACGAATCAAAGTATTCCAAGTGTATTCAACATCTTCAGCATCAAGCTTCTGACCATCTGACCAAAGCAAGTCATCACGCAGCTTAACAAAGATTTCTTTACCACCATTGCGAATCTTAAAACTTTCTGCCATAAAAGGTAGAACCTCATCAGTGTCAGGATCTGTATCAATCAAACCAATAAACAACTTAGAAGCAAAACCGCTACTGGCAGCATCATCCGCTATCCAAGGGTTCAGTGTCTTAGGATCAGAGCCCAAGTGAGTGAGACGTAAAACCCCACCATGTCTATTGCCAGCAAGCTGAGTTGTAGAGCTACATGAGCAGAGAAGAACAAGACTTAGACATCCTGCAAAACTATGTTTTGCTAGTGATGTCGATACCAAAAAGGTCGGGACGGTGCAAAGCACTAGTTCCGTTAGTAAAGACAAAATGGACTTTCGCAGGAAGTCAATTAAAGTGAGGATGCGTATCATTTGACAGCAGGCGTGCCACGAGACTCGACAACGGCAAGGCAAACCCATTCACAGACGATCATTAATATATTGAGATAAAGCAAACTAGGAAAACTAGCGATGCAAATATAATTCAAATGCAAAAATGTCGCAAGTAAAACGGCAAGGCGCATCGGAAAAGCAATAAAGAAAGCTCCAGCAATAGCGAGCTCAGCGTATTTTACAAAACTTGCAACGATATAAACGTTTGGTAAAACCATCTTATTAAAGAAAGTTGCATAAGGGGAGATGATGATATCGTCACGCAAAGCAGCGAAATATACATCAGCATTGGCTCCAAAACTTGGATCAAATAACTTTGGCGCTGCCATCACAAAAAATATCAATGACAAGGTCCAACGCAATATCAGAATATAAGCTTGAGCTTGTGGTGCTAATTTGCCATTCATTATCCTATTATATTACAGATTTCGCCATTTTTAACCCAAGCTTAACCTAAAACTGATTCCCTATAGTTAGTGAAGATAA
>JABHOV010000116.1 GCA_018695135.1 Candidatus Melainabacteria bacterium
AGGGTTGAGCCCTGGGATTTCACCTCTAACTTACTAATCCGCCTACGTGCGCTTTACGCCCAGTAATTCCGAACAACGCTAACCCCCTCCGTATTACCGCGGCTGCTGGCACGGAGTTAGCCGGGGTTTCTTTACCAGATACTGTCATTATCATCTCTGGCGAAAGTGCTTTACGACCCTAGGGCCTTCATCACACACGCGGCATGGCTAGATCAGGGTTGCCCCCATTGTCTAAGATTCCCTACTGCTGCCTCCCGTAGGAGTCTGGGCCGTGTCTCAGTCCCAGTGTGGCTGATCATCCTCTCAAACCAGCTATAGATCGTAGGCTTGGTAGGCCATTACCCCACCAACTACCTAATCTAACGCGGGCTAATCCTTCTCCGATAAATCTTTCAACTTTCGTCGTATGGGGTATTAGCCAAGATTTCTCTTGGTTGTCCCCCGCTAAAGGGCAGATTCCTACGTGTTACTCACCCGTCCGCCACTCGTGTATCTCCGAAGAGACCTTACCGTTCGACTTGCATGTATAAGGCATACCGTCAGCGTTAGTCCTGAGCTAGGATCAAACTCTCCATGACATTGCATTTTAGTTTATAGAAATCACAAAGTGATCTCTATTATAATTGTCCTAACTTGCCACCTAATATTCTGGAACACACCTTTGAGACTTACCGTTAGAACGATAAGTGTCGAATGTTCAGATTATTAGATTGGCCTACTCAAATTTAAATTGAACAGGAAATAATTCATAATTCCGTAATATTATTCAGTTTTCAGTCTACTGGCTCTCGTTTCTCTTACGAAACTTGAGAATTTAAATACTAGCAAATCCACGGTATATATATGTTAAATATTTGTAAACTTAAGGGCACGCTGAAAACGAAGTTTCTCTAGTCTTGTCCCTAAAAGAGGTTCTGTCCGTAAGGCACTCGTGACAGAGAAGAGTTGAGGCTTTGCATTTCCCCGTGCCTCCTTAAGGGTTCATGGAGAAGTTTAAAGCCTCATTAGTTCTCTAATTTATTGTAAGCCTTACTGTTAGAGCCTCGTATCCGGGACCCGGTTCACAAAACGGTGCTTTCAGCCTCTCCTGAGTGATTACTTGGGATCTCTTGAATTGGAAATCAAGTAAATTAACGAATTTAATCCACCGATTAGAGTGAATACCACTAATAGTGTCAGAACCATGTCAAAAGCAGCTAGAAGACTAATTAAAAACAATTGGGTAGCTGTGTGCAATTTCAAAATTGGTAGTTGCGCATAAATCTTTTTTAAAATAGTGGTTTCCCCTTTTGAGTCCTGATTAAGGAAATCAATGAACAAAAAGGCCAAGAACGCAAGTGGCCATATAAACCAAGCAGGCACAGGTTTTGCAGCCATCAACAATAGCTGTAAATTAACTGGCATTGCAAACAAAGTATCAGCATTAAAAAATAGATCAATGAGTTTATTCAATGGAGCAAAGCTAATATAAAACTCTATCGAGTGATGCACAAAAAATCCCCAAGTCAATGCACTGATATACAAGAAGGTCTTAAACCTGTCACTGAAATAGTTAAGCCAAGTTCCAGAACCAGAAGACTCTTGACGCAAGGATGCAAGTTGTCCGGACATAGAAGCAAAAATAAATGAGACTTGTACAGAAACGGCACCGGCAATTAATTCAAAAGGATCAGCTTGTACAAAAAAATATGCCGCACTCATTCCAAACAACAAAGAAAAATAACGAAGATGATTTGCATTGATAAACTGAAAGCCAGCAATCAATTGCAATAATTTATTTGCACAAGGAGCTATAACAAAACGCTCCCAGTATCCATTATTTGTATTAATGGCTAGTCTTGATTTTTGAAGCTCAGCAAGGTTTTGAAGCAATATGACTTCATCCTAACAGCTCTTTGTCTTTTCAAAAGTCAAACAGAACTTGATTTTTGTTGCTCTAAAATTTCATCAACAACTTCACTCAGATAAACAGCGAGTTCGTGTGCTGACATGTAACGCTCAAGCATTAATTTGAAACCACTGCTTTTAATTCGATCGATTGAAGGTTTTAATCTAATCATTTCTCTGATCAAATCTGCCTTCGTTGAAATGTCCAAATCAGTACTAACCCTTGATTTGGCTCGCGCTTCAAAAAGTCTTTGAAGACCATCATCCGGAATGTTTTTCTTTAGAGCCTCATGACCAGCTAATGCATTAATCTCTCTAGCTTTGGTATTTAAATAAGTTGGCATCTCATCAGTAACTTCAATGGACTTTAGTACGTTAATTAACGCCATACATAAATTCTCTAATGCTGCATCTCTTGCCATACTTGATATATTCCACAAGAGAAGATCTTTAAACATGAGATCAATCTTATCTAGTGCGAAACTGGCTAGGACTTCTATGGTATAAAAAGCTTGTGAAGGAATTTAGCGTCAAAGTACCAGCCAGTACGTCCAATCTTGGACCTGGTTTTGACGTCATAGGTCTTGCATTAAATTTATATAACGAGTATCAATTCAAAGTACTAGACAGTGCAAATAGTGAGCTTGTTTATAGTTCAAATATCGCTGAATCTGAAATTCCTTACTCTAAAGACAATTTGGTTTATCGTGCCTTCGATTATGTTTTCAAGAAAGAACAACAAGAAACACCTTCTATACAGATACATTTTGAAGCCAATATTCCGACAACTGGTGGTTTTGGTTCAAGCAGTACGGCAATTATCGCTGGCTTAATGGCAGCAAACCAAATCCTTGGCAATCCCTATGACCAAAAGACATTACTCAAAATTGGTACCCAGCTAGATGGGCACCCCGACAACATCACACCAGCTATTATTGGTGGTTTAGTAGTTTGTGTTTATGCCGATAGTCAGCATCGTTTTGTGAAATTGGACTGGGATCAAAATTTATTTTTTGTAGCAATTACTCCTGACTTTAAAGTACCAACAGCAAACGCTAGATCAGTATTGCCGACCAAAGTAGAATTTCAAGATGCTGTCTTTAATATTGGTTACAGCAGTCTTTTGGTTGCAGCTTTAGCCGCCAAAGATACTGAAACCCTCAAACAATGCTTCAAAGATAGATTACATCAACACTATAGGGCACAATTAGTCCCTGGAATGCAATGTGTTCTGGATTCGGGGGTGGAAGCAGGTGCTATTGGCACAATGCTTTCTGGAGCAGGTTCTACCCTGATTGCAGTGGTTGATAATCAAAGAACAGCAGAAACGGTAGGTCTTGCTATGCAATCAGCTTGGTTACAAAGCAGTGTTAAGTCAGAGATTCGTTACCTTAAAGCGGTCAAGGAAGGAGCTCGTATTGAGGGAATAGGGCAGAGGGCATAGGGAAGTGGGGGAATTTTCAAATTCCATGCTCTCTATCTACCAATTCCCTTATATAATAAAAAGCGATGCGTAAATTTTTCCTACTCATACTTTTGTTTTGCACTATCGTTCCAGTCAATGCTATTCGCATAAAATCGGAGCCTAGAAAAGAAAAAATATATCCCGAAGTTGAACCAGCCAAACTTTACGACAAAGTTTGGAGAATCATCAAAAACGACTATGTTGATCAGCACTACAATAGTCAAGATTGGCAAATTTGGAGACATCGATACGATGCATACCTCGAAACAAGAGCAGAAGCAGTAATCGCAATTAAAACAATGGTCACCTCTCTTGGTGATCGCTACACCCGCTTCCTTGACCGCAAGGCTTTTGAAGAAGAAAAAGAATCAATTGAAGCAGAACTTACTGGTGTTGGTATTCAAATCGGCTTGGATAAATCTGGTCAAGTAATTATCATTGCACCGATCGAAGGTACCCCTGGATCAAAAGCGGACCTGAGACCGAATGACTTAATTATAGAAATTGATGGTAAAAACACATCTGGTTTATCGATTGAAAACGCTGCCAAAATGATTCGTGGACCGGTAGACACCGATGTAGTGTTAACGGTCAAGCGTGACAAAGAAAAAATCAGCAAGACTATTACCCGTGCAGTGATCCCCATTCGTTCTATTCCCGATGGTCAAGCCAAAATAATTTTTGATGACCTTGGATATATTCGCCTTAGTACTTTTATTTCCAAAGACACCGTTGAAGAATTGCTTGATGCGATGGACAACATTAATGACAAGGCTCAAGGTTTCATCATCGACCTACGTAATAATCCTGGAGGCTTATTAAATAATGCCATGGTTATTTCAGACATGTTTATTAATGAAGGGGTCATTGTTAGTACCGTAAACAAAAACGGATACGTGAGTTCATTTAATTCTCGCAAGATCGTCTCCTCTGACAAACCGCTTGTCCTGCTTGTTAACAGCAACAGTGCTAGCGCGAGTGAAATTTTTAGTGGTGCTGTAAGAGACAATGGCCGCGCGGAGATCGTTGGCACAACCACTTTTGGTAAAGGCTTAGTTCAAGCTATTAATAAGCTTGGGGATGGTAGCGGAGTTAATGTAACGATCGCCAAATACCTTACACCTAACAAAACTGATATCAACAAAAAAGGTATCAAACCTGACCATGAAGTTAAATTAGAAAAACTTGATTACGACCAAAGTCGTGGTCCTTGGTTCTTTGACCCCAATGTAAAGTATGGCGTGAGAGTGCCGGAAGATGCTCAAGACAAGCAACTGATGAAAGCTGTAGACGTACTTAAGGGCATGATTGGCGACAGTGCTAAATTACTTGATGCAGAAATCACTAAGAAAATTGCTGAGCTTGATGCTAAGTACGAAGAAGAACTAGCAAAAAAAGAAGCTGAGAAAAAAGAAAAAGAAGCTAAGAATAAGAACAAGAAGAAAAAATAACCTAATCTTGACCATTCCGGGTTAGTACAAGATTACACTCGCCTGACAGGCTATAATTAAGCATCAAGTTACACGTCGTTTGAATTAAATTCATCGATAAACGTAATGCTGTAATAACCCTGAATGAATAAGATTACAAAAATAGGCGATCTTGAGCTTAATGGCTATGTCTACATCCCGCCAATGGCAGGAGTGACAGATATTGTTTATCGTCAACTTTGTAGAGAGTTTGATGAAGATGTTTTGCTTTCCACAGAGATGCTCAGCTCTAAGTCACTTACCTACGCAAAGAAAAACTCTAAAGACCATCGTCATAGTGCACGCATGGACATTCCTGAAGGTGATGAGCTTACCGGGATTCAAATTTTTGGGCATGAACCAGAAGTGATGGCTGAAGCTGCTCAAATCGCCCAGGAAGCTGGTGCCAAGTTTGTTGATATTAACATGGGCTGTCCAGTAGCCAAGATAGTTAAGGGAATGGACGGCGCTGCCTTAATGCGCGAACCTGAGCTTGCTGCTGATATTGTTAGAGCTGTAATCAAAGCGACAAGCTTGCCAGTGACGGTTAAAACCAGATTGGGTTGGTCTGATGAAGAGAAAAATGTAGTCGAACTAGTAAAACAATTGGAAGAACTTGGCGTTCAAGCACTGACAATTCACGGTAGAACCCGCGCACAAAAATATAGCGGCTCAGCTGACTGGGCTGAAATTGCCAAAGTCGTTCAAGCAGTTTCAATTCCAGTCTTTGCCAATGGCGACATCAAAGACCTTGATGACGTAGCAGAAGTAATGAGAGTCACCGGTGCAGCAGGAGTGGCAATTGCACGCGCGACAATGGGCAAACCTTGGTTCTCAAAACAAGTAAACCATTTTATTAAAACAGGCGAGAAGCTACCTGAACCAGACATCAATACCCGGCTTGACCTGGCGCTTAAGCATTGCAAAATGCTTATAGACTATAAAGGTGACAAAGTTGGCATCAGAGAGAGCCGCCGCCATATAGCAAGCTATACCAGCGGCATGCAGGGAGCCGGCAAGAAACGTGCCCAGATTGTTGAAGTTAATTCTTATGATGAAGTTGTAGGGATTATTGATGAGTTGCGTGAAATAAATACTCAAACAATTAGCACCTGAAAAACAAGGGTTGAGACTTTGCATTTTTTAGTGGATCCATAGAAGGTTGTTGTAAGCTTCAGATACAAGGCTTGCGAGTAAATTACAGACTGAGTTGGCTGAGCCGCCAATAATGGCTGTAATTTACTCGTGTAACGCAGTAGCTGGAGTTTACAGCAACCTTTTAAATGTCAGACCAGTGATCTAGGGTCCGCGCTTTCGCCAGCGCTTCCATCGCATAATTATCTTTCTTGATCATCTTGTAATATTCAGACCAAAACTTATAAGTCGTAGCACAATGCGGTGCTAATTTAGTAAACTGACGAAGCAAAACCAGCAAACTCTCTGGATCATTGCCTTTGATTAAATGCTCAAGTGCTTTTTCCATCTCCAGATATTGTATAATATTGTTTTCAATAATATAATGTTCTTCAAAAGCTGGTCTCACTTCTTCTAATACTTTTTCTGATTTAGTGATCAAGAGACGCGAAAGATTTTTATCCGGCTCATTAATAATGCAACCCTGATTACCTTGTTGCTTTTGCCAATCTAAAATAAATTCACTATCAATTTTGTGAGCAACAGAGTTGCCAACAATCACATAGCGCTTATCACGACAAGCAAGAATATCAGAACTTAGAATAAACGCCCTATCGTCAAGCAGTCGATTTATGTTGTCAATGGCACGCAGTGCTGAATAACAGTAATAGATATCATCTTTACTATGTCTATAAAACTCTTGCAAATGCTCATGGTAATAGCGTTCTGCCTCAGTTTGCTTGGACCAATCATAGGCTTGCCAGCTTTCTTGTAGTTGCAAACGTGCCTGAAAAAAATCATTCTCTAAAAGATCATAAGTCTGATCTTTTCTCCGATGAGCAGTGAGACAAAGTTCTTCTTGGTGATCTGCTTTGTTACGCAAAACAGTAAGTGGCAAAGCATCCAAAACATAATGCAAAAATACAGCACCAATATTGTTTAGATTAAAACGCTTGCCTTCAAGATTGGTACCTCTATTTGCATTGACGATATCAAACTCTATTAATTTATAGTTATCACCTTCTTCGAATCCATCAAGTATTGAACTATCTCTAATTTCTTCTAGGTTGAGTTTTGAATAATCAGTAATCAACAAACAACACTTACCTAGCAAATCAAGTTCCTGAAAGGCGTGCAAGAGGTGACGCGAAAAGCGTCCTGAACCAGCACCACACTCAAGTATGTTTATATGTTCGTTCCAAGAATAGTTTTTGATATTAGCTTTGACTAGTTTGGCAAAAGCTAAAGCAGATTGATAATTAGTGCCAACTTTGTGCGGTACTATTTTGGCAGCTCTATTGCTCCAGGCCATAATACCTTTGGTCTTGTAGTATTCGTCACTAACAGCAAAGATCTCGGACTCATTGTAAGGCTTTGCTTCATGAATTTTATCAAGCCCAATCATATCTGAATGCGCATTAAAAGATTCAATGTCGATATCATTCATATCAGCATTGACAAGAGCATCAAAAAATTGATCGTCGTTATTTTGGTCCATTACAAATAGCTTGCAATATCAATCTCTGTGTTTGCAATAATCTCCTGAGTCAGAGGATTTAACATCATCAATTGATAATCATCCTTCTCTTTTATTGATCCCAGTGAGAATGCAAGCTTAACAGTTCCGGCTTTATCTTGCTCGATATCCATTAAGCCATTATTTGCAAGTAAAGGATTATTAAAAACAGGAAGAATATGCCTGGTAGAGCTCAATACAAAGTCTCCCATAAACAACTCATTGGGGCTATTGTTATTGAGTTTTACGTCAAGTAAAAGATAGTCACCATAACTATTGGAATAATGCTTAGAAATACTATTAACTGTAATTCCGAGTCCTAGTAAGTTGGCGCTCATCACTTCCAGTGGCTGTACCATGATTGGCAAGTCTTCGAGGAAAACAAAATCTGATTCTAGTTTGAGGTTGATAGGATCAAAACCACTACTAACTAAATCCTCGCCGTGGTTTTTTACGGCTCCCAACAATCCCATTCCAAGTCCAAGCCCAGCACCAACCAAAGTCGTGATTCCACTCGTTGCAATTGCCGTACCAATGCCAGCATACTGTAAAGAATCTACAGCTCCAACCAAAGTACTAGCTCCAACTTGACTAGTATCTTCTACCAACTGACGAGCAAATGATTTAATCGCATTAGGATTTTCATCATCTTGCATACTTGCTTTCGAACTAAAATCGGCACTCACTTTAACTGTCGTTCCATCAAAGAACATTAATTTATTTACGTGCACTTCTAACTTGGCATCACGTTTAAATGAACTTGGCCTTTTGAGTTCTACTATCTTGCCAATAATTCGAGTTCTTGCGGGTACTTTGATAATTTGGCAGGCTTTTTCATCCAAGAAGGCACTAAATAGATCTCCTTCTAAACTAAGTTCAGTATCAACAATCGTCTCTGGCAAAACTTTAAAGCTCAAACCACTTGTTTCAACTTTATTAATCTTTAGCTCAAAGATTTGTTGGCTAGGCATCGCAAGCGCACTAAAGGGTTTTAGCAATATAAAAAGATTTATTAATAAAAGGGTATATGCAGATTTATTCATAAATTCCTATGCTAATATTTTACAGCATTGTTTGAAATGCCTGTGATTTACTTACAGAAATTTCAAGACCTCTCAAAGGTCAAATGCAGGGGGAATGCGCGGAGGCGTAGCTCAGTTGGTTAGAGCGCTGGTCTGTCACGCCGGAGGCCGCGAGTTCGAGTCTCGTCGTCTCCGCCATTTTAAAACAAAAGAAAGGCACCCCTAGCGGGTGTCTTTTCTTTTGTCTAAGTGCAGAAATAACGAAACTTGAACTTACTGTCTTCACTAGCCACGCCGTAGCCGCGAACAAGGGGTGAACATGGGTAATATCAGACAAGCACAACTTAGACCCCCGTCGTATCCGAGTGAAATGCATCGCATTTCCGAAGGATGGAGTCTCGTCGTCTCCGCCATTTTAAAACAAAAGAAAGGCACCCCTAGCGGGTGTCTTTTCTTTTGTCTAAACGCGAAACATCGTGGTTTGAACTCGTGACTCCGGCGAAAGCCGGAGGTTAAGGGGTCGCAGCCAGCTATCGTCTTCAAGCAAACCTGATGCCCCCGAAACAGGCAAGAAAATTACATCGTAATTTTTGAAGACTACGAGTTCGAGACTCAAACCCACGGTTTTCACTAGCCCGCCGAAGGCCTTCCCGTGGTCGTAGTAAGCCCTTATCTCAAAAACCAAACTGAGACCCACGGTATCTGACTATGTCAGATCATACGCGAGGCAGCGTGAAGAAACGCTTAATTAGCGTTTTAGCGTTGGTAGGAATTGTGGAGACCTCGTGACTTTCAGTAAATCCACTAGGCGACAACCTAAATTTAATCAAGATATGCATCTATTAATGTGTCCAGTTAATGGATCCTGACGTAAGTCAGTGGAGGATTAATCATGAATATAGGTGGCTTAAAAAGTCAAACAATAACTTTGGTTAGTGGCGCAGGAGCTAGTGACAAAGTTAAAGGTGGTGAAGCACCAGACAGTATAAAAAACCCTGATGGCTCAAAAAGCAAGTCAGAAGATGATACAGCCGTTGCAGAGGAAAATATTCGCAAGAAAAAAGATGCGAAAGGAACGGATAAGCAAAAGACAACTACAGACACAGTTGTCACGGAAGCTAAAAAGCTAGACCAACTGACAGGTAAAGCCTTAGAAGACAAACCAGTCCGTGTTGAAGATATATTTAAACAACTTGATAAGCCTTGGAAAGATACTGGGGCAGAAGCTCCTGCTGAAACGATTAAAGAGCAGGCTAAGAGTCAATTAGCACGCATTGATAACTATGATGCAGTTCCAGCTTCTGGGACCAATGGACAAAGTCGAATTGATCAGGTTCTGAGTAACCCAGAAACACTTCAAGAAAGCTTTAATCAGAAAAATCTAATCGGTGGATTTAAAACCCCCGATCAAACTAATTTACCTCAAAGCAATGTCTCAGGTGTTAATCCTGGTGGGGCTTATGGTCAAGGTCTCAACCCTGGTGGTGGACAAGGCAGAGGTCCAGGTGGAACACCATTAGTTGTTAATAATCAGGCTATTGCAGTATCTAACTCTGGTCCTAGTGTAAGTAGTAGTAGACCTGTTGTTGAACAGACGGTAATAGAGGCTGAGCCTCAATATGTGTCATCTGGTAATCGACTCAGTGAGGACAGAGAAGACAACTCCAATATTTAGTATATTAAAAAATATAACTCAAAAGCAAGTGTAGTTCTATTTTCTTTTATTCGCTGCAATTATAGCGTCATGCTTAGAACCTAATCCTCTATTTTGAATACTCGCATTTCCAATTCTATCAATGCCTTCATTAAACTTATTAAGCATTGCCGTCGATCTTCGATCGTCCTTATAAGGGAATTGAAAATTGTTAGGTAAATAGTCATTAAGCACATAGAATAATTCGCCTCTGGTCATACCATGTACAACTTCACTACCATCTTTTGCCCGAGCACCCAAGGTTCCAAGCAATAGTGAACGAACTGGAGCAATTGCAGGAGTACCAGACACTATATTTTGCACATCAGCTTTATCATCATCAAAGAAACCATCATTCCTAAGCATTTCTATTGCTCTAAAATACTGTCTAACTTCATGCAAGCTTGCTCTGTCAGCAATGTCCACAAATTTAGATGAACTAAACTTGGAGTTTGCTGTCTCAGCTGGCAAATAACCACGCTTCTGAGCTAAATCTAATAATTGAGAGGTAGTATCGATATTGAGCTTTGCAATATTTTGCGGAGTAAAATGGTGTTCACCTGGGACTTTATCATTAGCTTCTGCAATCTTAAATAAAGGTTCCAGAACTGAAAGCGTGAACAAAGCTGCACCTGCCATAGCAGTTTTCATAACCCCTCTTCTTGAGAATATTCTTTCTTCAAGAGGAAGCTCATCAGGCTTTTGTGATATAAGAATTACTTCTCTAGGTCTCGGGCGAGGAGTCACTAGCTCATCTTGTGTACTCTTACTAGAATCTCTTTGTGCATTAAGACGTGCAGCAAGATCATCTCGACTTGTTGCTGAATTACCTGTAGGTGATAAAGTTCTCATAAAGCTTAGCCTCCAAAAGTTCACAATCAATTTAGTATCAATGAACTTTTAATAGTCAACATTATAGCTCAATTTGGCTCAGGTTAACAAGTCAAGACCATACACTGATTGATTTTGGGTAAAAAATACAGGCCAGTCAACAATATTATCCAATGAACAAGCCCAAATTGGTACATACGCTTTGTGGATTTAGCTCTAGTTATTCCAAACTAAGAGCTTTTCAATCCGAGCAAAATCGACCTTCTGGGACCTACAAAGATAGCGAACCTCATCAACCAAGTCTCCGCCATTTATAAAAAAATACCCACCCATTTAGCGTAGGTAAAGTAGCAAGCCCTTATTTTAGTAATGCACCTAAAACCCACGGCATATGGCAAAGCCAGATCATACACGGGGTCACTTATTAAACTCTTAACCTTCTCACTTTCCCTTTGATTACTCAGTTCAAGCAAAAAACAAACTAGACCTAACTAAAGTTGAAACTACAAAGCTGGACATGAAAAGTCCAAGTGGCAATTATCGATTCATTTTAAATATACCAAAAGAATGGCAAAGTGTTTATAGTATTACTTTAGCTAATGGCTTTCTTGGTGAATTCACACCCAAAGATCAAAGCCTAGCTTCCTGGAAAGACATGATCACATTGAGATTAGATGGTATAGCAGTGCCACCTGACTATCAAGCTTTTCCTCTTGCAATGCAGCGCGAAGGTCCGCTAAATGAAAAGACCTGCAAAGATTTCTTGCGTTCCGCCTTCACAGACCACGAGCAGCACGGTCTTAAAACGGCAGAACTTGTCCTTGAATGTCCCTCTCTCAATTCAACTCCAGGAATTGGAGAAGCGATGCTATATAAATATGTACTTGCTGGCGACAAAGTTGGTTTGATAACGATATGGAGATCATGGGAAATAACTAATAAACAAGACTTAAAAGAAGCCAGATCTCAGTATGCTGACTATACAAAGTTGTTTAGGCAAGCTAAATTGAACAAACTCTAGAAACTACTAGCCTGTATACAAGCTTAAATCAGCAGGCTGATATTCTACACTATTGTTAAATGCTTTCAACTTTTATAGCGTAAAAGCTGAAAAAGGCAGACGCGGCCCCTGATTTATGATTTATGGGCAAAGAGTCGACTAAAAGCCTAGAAAAACTCAAAGCCGCTTCTTCATTCAAATGAGTGTCATCAAACAAGACTTCTTCTTCTTGCCCCCAATAAATATTCAAATAATCCAAGAACACAAAATCTGCAAATTTCTTTTTTAATTCAAGACAACGCTCTGCCAATTTATCCTCTGTGATATAAGACATAACTTTATCGTGATATCTCTGTGAAACAGGCATTCTCACCATCGTGACTTGAATTCCATGCTTTTGAGCAAGTTCTAAAAACATATTCAAGTAAATCAATAAAGATTCATCAAATAATTTCTTGTCTTTGAATTGTTTATCCGCAATCTGCGAGACATCCAAATAGTAACCTGTAGGTTTAGGTCTAAAACCCTTATAGTAAGGTATCTCCTCTGGGACATCAGCAAAATGCCTCTCAAAAAACTCCTCTCTCATCCCCTTATACGCAAAGAAATATGTTTTAAGAAATTTATATAAATACAATCTGTGCTTATTCTTTATCTGAGCAATCTCTTGAAAGTCAATCATCTCTTTCCACAAATAAGGCTTAGAAATATAATCAGATTTGCTTTCACCAAAATAACCAAGAGTCGAAGTCAAAACTATTTGATCAATGTCTGTCCTTGTTTCCAACAAGTCTTTCAATTTATAATAAGAGACTATAATACTTTCTCCAGTAGAAGCATAATTAAAAGCCGAATCAAAAACCCTGGGGTCAATTCCTCTCAGACATTGAGAGTCACCCATGATCAGCGTCTTCAACTTTGGTAATTTTTTGACATCGGCGATACTATGATCTTGTTGTTTTTGTGAATTACTGTATAAAGCAGAAACAAAGAAACTCAAAAATAAAAAGAGAAGCAAAAAGGATAGGGATTTAGTTATAGTATTTTTCATCATCAAAATTGGAAATAAACAAATGGCTGTGACTTAATTGCAATAAATGCAAAACAAGCCATAATCATCAAAGAATAAATAGTCCAACGAAAGACCAACGAGCTTTGCAAGAACATCGCTTCCCATGACAACCTCTCTTCAACAGCTTCAATAATCAAAATCAAAGCCATCACTAGTATACAAAAGATCAAGAGCTTATAATTTTGCACGCCAAAATCAAAACGATAAGTGGTAAAATCAAAAACCCTCAATAACATACTGAAGCCTTGATCAAGACTAGACGCTCTAAAGAAAAGACCAACAACACTCAAAATTGTAATGGTGATAGTATTTTTAATAAAGAACCTAAGCCTAGACGACGTTGTAAAGAAATGATCATAAATTTGTGCACGTATAGTTTTAGTTAGATTTTCAATCACCAAGAAAATACCATGCAATAAACCCCAGACGATAAAAGTCCAGCTTGCGCCATGCCACAAACCACTCAAGAAAAAGACTAATAACAAATTCCGAGATTTTTTCCACTTACTATCTTTTGATGAAGTCATTGGCACATAAATATAGTCTCGAAGCCAAGTCATAAGCGAGATATGCCAGCGTTGCCACAAATCAGTAAGTGACGTTGCATGATAGGGTCTTTTGAAATTAATCATCAAGTCGTAGCCCATTACTTTGGCAGCTCCTCTGGCAATTTCAGAATAGGCAGCAAAATCCAAATAGACCTGGAAAGTGAATATATAAGCAGCAAGTAATATACTAAGACCACCAAACTCCTTATCTGTCTCAAAAACAGAATTGACAAAAAGCGCAATATTGTCTGCAACTACGACTTTGCGAAACAAGCCCCACAGCATCAAGACCAAACCATCACGCGCTCTTACAGCATTCCAGTCATGTTCTAGTTTAAATTGCGGCAACAGCCGAGAAGCTCGTTCAATAGGACCTGCTACCAATTGCGGGAAGAAGCTGACATAAAGAGCGAAACGTCCCAAATGAGTTTCTGGTTTCATTTTGCCTCTATAGACATCAATTGAATAACTAAGTGTCTGAAATGTATAAAAAGAAATACCAACCGGCAAGATGACATTCAGAACGGGTCCACTAAAACAAGAGCTAAAAAAATTAAAATACTTAAAAGCAAAAAGCATTCCCAAATTACCAATCACACTAGCAATTAAATACGGCTTTCTTTCTGGCTTCGTTTGCTTCTTTGCCATTTGCAAAGCACATAAATAATCCAGCAATGTTGAAGCAGCAATCAAAAATACATACTCAAGCTTCCATGACATATAGAAGTAGTAACTTGCAGCAAGTAATAAGATCCATCTATATTTAAACGGAAGAAGGAAGTAAGCTAGAACAACTATCGGAAAGAATATAATGAAGCTTTTGGATGCGAAGAGCACATAAAAAGTTTAGCAAAATCAACAATTTGGTAGCAATACAAAAGATGGAGAAAATAGTGCAAAATAGTGGGCAAATGCGCTATACCAATTCACCGAAAGCAAAAGGAGCTTAATAATGAACAAATTTTTTGATGACTTCAAGTCATTTATATCCAAAGGTAATGTAATCGATCAAGCTGTAGCTGTAGTAATTGGTACTGCGTTTAAACCAGTAATCAGTGCTTAGTAGACAAAATGATTATGCCTCCAATTGGCTTGATTTTAGGTGGGGTCAATTTCTCTGAACTTAAATTTGTAATCCAAAAAGCAAGCTTAGATGGAGTTGCAGAAGTTGCCCCTGAACCAGAAGCATCTACTGAAGAGAAGTTACTTAGTGAAATGAGAGACATTCGTAAAGAAAGTTCTACAGCAATCAAACCGAATGCTACTGCTGCAAAAAACTAAAACACAATCTTTGTAACAAGACCCTTCAAAGCAAGCCCACCACATAGCAAGATGCTTTTTCATTTCAATCACACATACAAGATATAATAATTGCAATGACAGTTCATTTCACCGGTAAATATTTAGGCAATCTCAGAGTGCAACTAAAGCATGGTCCATCCAAAAGCACAATAGAAACAGATGCCCCAGTCGACAATAATGGCAAGGGCGAGAAATTCTCACCAACAGACATGCTAGCTTCCTCATTGGCTGCTTGCATGCTTACTATTATGGGCATAGTTGCTCAACGTGATGAAATAGATCTTAGTGAAGTGACTTTCAATACCAGAAAAGATATGACAACTGACAGTCCGCGACGTGTCAGTAAAATCTCAGTGGAGTTTCATTTGCCAGCAACACTAGAGCAAAAGCAAAGAATCAAACTAGAAAACGCAGCAAAGACTTGCCCAGTGCACCACAGCTTGCACCCAGACATTGAACAAGAAATAGAATTTAAGTATCTTTAGGCTATAATATGCTCATGATCAGCAAATTCATGTCACTTGCACTTGCCTTGTTATTAGCCTCTCAAAGCACAATAGTAAGTGCTAAGAAAAAACAGCTACTCAATTCAAATCCAGAATTAACTGAGAAGATCTTAAGCAAACTCAAGCCAGATCCTTATAACTGGAATTACAAAAAAACTCCCTATATTCATTTCACCGTCGGCACTGACGGCAAAGCTAGAAGCATTGAAGCCATTCAAGACACCAAGACAACTAATGTCGATGAGTGTATTGCAGCGATTTTCAGAGCTGAACCTTTTGACACTCAATTCTACGGTAAATCATACGGTTATGAATGTAAGCCCAAAGTCGTCTACACCAAAAAGCAAATCAGAAAGGCAAACAAATATATCCAAAACTATATGACTAATCTACAAAAAAGAATCAAGAAGAACTGGCACCCAGTCACCAAGCTCAAAAATTATTCTGCAATAGCCAAGTTTACAATTGACCAAAACGGTAACGCACAAAATCTCAAATTCAAAGAAAAGACAGGTAACGAAGAGGCAGACAGTATTGCAATTAGAGCGATAGAACTCTCTTCACCATTTGACAAACCCGACTTTAGTCAATTCCTTGATTCTAGTCAAGAAGAAATAGAAATTGAGTTTAGTTTTGACTTTCGCAGACACACAGCAAACACTACGCAGTCTAAGCTCGGAGCTGGCGCTCTTGGATTAGGAATCGTTGGAGCAATTGGTGCTGCAGCCTTGCTTGGCAGTCCGTCTCGAAGATACCGCTATAGACCATATCGTTATCGTAGGCGTTATTAAGGATTCCACTGAACATGCAAAGTCTCAACCCTTATCTGTCACGTGCGTCGCACGGACAGAACCTATTTTCATGGACCCGACTAGAAAAACTTCGTTTTTCAGCGTGTCCTTAATACTGCTTCGCGAGGCTCACTGCTGCTCTAGCGTCAACACGTCCATAACCAAGCTCCGCATTTTTACCATAAACAAATTCATAATCAGGAAGTCTTTGAGCTGTCCTTACCAAAATCTGCCTAACCTCAGTGGCTGTCAACTCAGGATTAACCGCCCAAACTAAAGCCGCAGCGCCAGCAACAACAGGAGCTGCTGCACTAGTACCTTTGAAATCACTATTGGTATTGCCTTTGGCATAACCCAGCACCACACGTTTTTTTATATCACCATTGCGTATTTGAATATCAACTCTATCAGTAGTATAAATACCCTCATTGTCTCCACCGCCTGGTGCCACTAAATCAAGCTCTGAACCGTAAGTACTAAAACTAGAGCGTTTATCAGAACTATCAGTCGCTCCAACAGCTAGCGTGTAAGGACTTCGCGCCTCTGGCGAGTTGCGAAAATCCGAACTACCACTATTTCCAGAAGCAAAGATCACAAGAATCCCTTTACCTTCGTTTGCTTCTTCGTAAAGCTCTCTATAAAGCTCAATTTCAATATCCGAGAGTTCAAACTGTTGCCCTTTCGGCAAGCTTGGATCATAACTAGTCCAACTATTATTGATGATATCAACATCAAGCTCCATTGCTTTTCGGTGAGCCATGATGATATCAGAAACAGAAACATAGCCATCATCAGGAATCAGCCTTATTGGCACTATCTCAACATGTGGCGCAACTCCAACCACACCAATATCATCATCCTTTGCGGCAATCACTCCTGCAACAGCAGTACCATGATTTTCATTTGATCTTGATGGAGCGTTCGCTCTTGAATCATGATCCATTACGTCATAACCTTCTATAAAATTAATATCAGGGTGATCTGTATCAAAGCCAGTATCAATTACGGCAACCTTGATTCCCAAACCTTTGGAATATTCCCAAGCTTCTTGTGCCCCAACATCAGCACCTTTCTTAAGTCCATTAACACCATCGTTTCTAATATGCCATTGCTGAGCAACCAAGTTTGTTTTTGCTCGCTTAGTTCTTTGTATTCGTGTTGATGACTTTCTTTTTCTTCTTTTGGCTCTTTTGGCTGCACTAATTGCATTTAAACTCATTGCTTTATATTCATCCAAATCAAAGTCTTCCACCAAGTCTCCAGGCAAATCACGATCTGGCAAAGGCAATCCCCTATGATGTGTCAATAAACTAAGACTATTACTGTCTTTGATGCCATCAATTAATTGACATGAATAAACATTGTTACCGAGTTTGGCAATAGGTTCCATTTTATTTTTGAGCATATAGGCTTTGCGATGCTCAGCCGTTGAACCTTTTTTAAACTTGACTAAGATTCTATCCTTGGCATAACGAACACGATTAGTTCTCCTATCAAGTATTTTGGTATAAGCACTACTGACTCCTGTTTCATCAGCAGCTAAAATATCAAAGCGTCCTTTGTATTTTGCAGCAACTGGGGCCACAATAAACAAAGTTACAATCAATATCCAAAATGATTTATTTAATTTCAAGAGCAAAGTCTCTGTCCTCCATCTGACTATCTAGATAGATCGGTCAAAATAGACAAATACTTTAGTACTTTTGGCTTAGAACCTGTCTTGAAAGCTCAATAACTTCGTTCTGCTCGCCCACATTTATTAGAATAAACTTCGGGTAAGCACAAAAAGCCATATAATCAATATGACTTTTTGTACTCGCAAGCCTCGTTCTTGAACTTTCAAGATAGGTTCTTAGACTTATTAAATTTAATGTCTGAGCAGTAAATCCACTGAGCAAGTGTTAAAATTCTGTTATGCGCAAATTAGACTTATTGCAAAAGTCCCATTCATCTTCACTAACGGAACTAGTGCGTCGCACCGTTCCGACCTTTTTTGTGTCGTCATCACTAGCAAAACTTCGTTTTGCAGGATGTCTATTACTGACGATAGTTTTAATAAGTCAAATTTTGTGCCCAATCAGTGCTCAAGCCTTTTTCTGGAACAGAAAGAAGAAAAACCAGCCTGCGCCGGTTAAAGTACTCATTAATGAAGAGGTTTTAATTAATGGTAAATTCAAAGGCAGTCACGGAGGAGACTCCGTCTTAAGCCAAATCCTCGAGCTTAGACTAGCGATTCATATACCAAGGGACAATGATAGCCTCACTATCACTACTTTATATGACGAGGCTTCAGAGAATCCCATTGAAACAATTACCTGGCTTAGAGAAGGAAAGAAAGGCAAATCATATAGAGCAAAGCCCTATAAAACGGAATCTCTCATCAATAAACGCTTGGAAGAGATGGCTATTAGTTACAATCCCTCACTTGCTTACGATAGGATCTCAGAAAACAAGCACGTAATCAACAAGGTTTTTCATTTCAAACAAAGCGAAGCAATAGGAGAACGTGACAAAGAAATCGCTCACTTCCTTGATCTTGATATGCCTGGCAACAAGGGTCCAAGAAGTAAACGAATCAGAATTGACAACAAGCTCTATTACAGAGAAGCGCCCATTGCCACAATCCCAGAACCAGTCAAATTAAAAAAAAGCCGCAAACAAAGGAAACAAGAATCTCAACAAAGAGCAGCCTACCAGGCGCAACAAATGCAATTAAGAACACAAAGACAGGCAACACTTGAAGCCGAACATGGTCAAGAGATGGCAGACTTGCAATATGCAATCAATCAAGTTAATGGCTTTAATGATCCAGATGGCAGTAATAATTTAGACCCGCAACAATTTAGACAAAGTCAAATTGAGCAACAGCTTGATGCTTTTGGTCCTGGGGAAGATTCAGGGGAAGATATTTTCTAGAACCTTGTTATTATTATTATGGTTGTTAAATTAGCTCTATGGGCTTCATATGCAAGGCTTGCTAGTTTTTATAAACCGGAGTTGGCTGAGCCGCCATTGTTCAGGGTTGCTGAATACGCATGGTCAACACAAGTGGAACTGGGTCCCCGTAATACAACGGAAAAGCGTAACATATCATGGTTGTGAGAAATACCTTATTGATAAAGGAAGAAGCATGTCCCATGATGGACTCATAGAGTCCCCAGATGGAGTTCATAGAACTAATTTAATCTAGGTCGAGCATTCGTGGAAGCCTACCAAACACAAAATCCTTGGCAGTCTTCTGTGCAGGAGTCTCAACAGGAGCAGGTTGCTGATAGATTCTATTATGCTCTTTAATCGTCCCTGGCAAATCTTCATGTGGATCAAGTCCAAGCTTGGCTCTGGCATGATTAATTGCAGTGCTGATAGTTAAGTAAGCATCATCCATTTCTTTATCATTAGAGAAGCTTGGTTCAGCCTGGTGGCTAGAAACTGGTTTCATTTGTGCTATTGCTTGCGGTCTTTGAGCAGTTCCTTTAATAGACTTACTGCGAAAGTCCGGTTTATCTTCACGAACGGAACTAGTGCGAATTACTTGTTCTGGTTGATAATTAGAAATCACTCTCTCTGAAAAATCTTCTTGATTAGCTTGTGCAGGACGAGCAAATTCTTGCCCAGTTACAGCAGCTTTGAGCATACGCAATTGTTTAGTCAAGTCTTTTTGGTTAATCATCAAAAGTTTGAGATCACCTTCCATTTCGGCGTTCTTTTTCTTAAGGGTGCTAAGTTCTTTTTTGAGCAGATCTATGGTCTGGTCTTTCAGGTCGACAGTCTTACTAATTTCAATGACTTGTTGTCCAACAAGCTTGATTGTTTCGAGGGCTTTTTTATTCATAGTTGTATCCTTTCTATCGTTACTACTAATTCTTTCAAATATGTTTGCATGTGCCATATATAGATTATTGGCTCTATGGAGCTTATGCTAACTAGACTATTTGGAGGAGTCGCAAGCAAGGGAGCTATTACCGAGCGATAGCCTGAGCTGAACAATGCTACAATATTTGCCATTATGACAAACTCATTAAACCAATCTTTAAGCCAATTTGACTCAGAAATTGATATCCTTATCAACAAAGAATTAAGCCGTCAAAACGGCAATATTGAGCTGATAGCAAGTGAAAACTTTACGAGTAAAGCCGTCATGGAGGCAACTGGTTCTTGCATGACTAACAAGTACGCAGAGGGTTATCCAAACAAAAGATATTATAGCGGTTGTGAGTTTCATGATGAAGTAGAAACTATTGCAATTGAAAGACTCAAAGAATTATTCGGCGCTAAGTTCGCCAATGTCCAGCCACATTCTGGAGCTAACGCTAATACAGCAGCATTTATTGCTTTACTCAACCCTGGCGACAAATTCTTAGGGATGAGTCTCAAAGAAGGTGGACATCTTACTCATGGCTCACCAGTTAATATTTCGGGTAAGTGGTTTGATGCAATAAGTTATGGAGTTGATGCCAATGGTTTCATTGATTATGACGCGCTTGAAAAACAAGCAATCGCAGAAAAACCCAAACTAATTATTGCAGGAGCTTCTGCTTACCCGCGTGAAATCAACTTCCCTCGATTTAGAGCAATTGCTGACGCTTGCGGAGCATTACTCATGGTAGACATGGCTCACATTGCTGGCTTGGTAGCGGCAGGTGTGCACCCGAGTCCAATTCCTTACGCTGACATTGTTACCAGCACCACTCACAAAACCCTAAGAGGTCCAAGAGGCGGAATCATTCTTTGGAATAATGAAGAGCTAACAAAAAAAATCAACTCTGCTATTTTCCCTGGTTCACAGGGTGGTCCATTGATGCATGTAATTGCAGCCAAGGCCGTCAGTTTCAAAGAAGCTCTTGATCCGAGTTTTACTGCCTATCAAAAACAAGTAGTCGCAAACACCAAGGCTATGGAAAAAACATTTCTTGAGAATGGCATTGACCTAGTTTCTGGTGGTAGCGACAATCACTTACTACTATTAGATCTGCGCAATCTTAAAATCACCGGTAAAGATGCAGGAAACCTATTAGATGAACACAAAATCACAGTCAATAAAAACGGTGTTCCAAATGACCCAGAAAGCCCTTTTGTAACAAGTGGCATAAGAGTCGGCACACCGGCAATTAGCACTAGAGGATTCGATGAAGCAGCATGCTCTGAAATTGCTCTAGTTATCAGCAAGATCCTCAAATCTATGTCAGAAAACTCCAATACTATAGATAACGAGACTGCAGCTTATTGTAAGTCAACGGTCTCTAGGTTAACGAAACAATTTCCATTATATACAGAAAGCTCTAAGGCTGTAGCGCTCTAAAGCTGTAATTATTTTCATTAGAGCCTTAGAGCCTTAGAGCCTTAGAGCGGTTTTATCAAAACTTTGTTTTCATAAAACTTTTATCTTAAACACTAGCTAAAAAGCCGATTATATGGAACAATGGTAATAGGTCGGCGTCTAATTATTTACGCCCACTAATAACAGAAGGTCACTTAAATGATAGATTTAGATTCAAAATATTTAGTAATTGAGGGTGGAAAAGCCCTTAATGGAGAGGTCACTATTTCAGGTGCCAAAAACTCCGCTCTTAAACAAATTGCAGCAGCATTATTGTTGCCCAAAGGTACTATCAAGATCAACAACGTGCCGCATCTTTCTGATATTGAACATATGGCTGAGATCGTCCAGCTACTTGGCGGTGAGGCTGACCTTGAAGGTAACAGTATCACTATCAACTCTGAAGACTTATCAAGCAGCTATGTGCCACTAAGATTGGCTAGTAAACTAAGAGCAAGTTTTGTTTGTCTTGGCGCTTTAGTTGGACGTTTCAAAGAAGCGAGAATCGCACTACCTGGTGGTTGCAATATTGGTGCTCGCAAAGTTGATCTTCACCTCAAAGGACTTAAAGCACTTGGTTGTGAAATTACAGAAGAGCAAGGGCATGTTGTTGCTAAAGCGGATCGTTTAATTGGTACCAAGATCTATTTTGATATTCCAAGTAACGGTGCAACTGAAAACATCATGATCGCTGCAACAATGGCAGAAGGTGAAACCATCATCGAGAATGCTGCACAAGATCCAGAAATAATTGATCTTGCCAACTTTTTAAATAAAATGGGCTGCGACATCAAAGGTGCTGGCACCAGCAATATCCACATCCAAGGAGTTAAACCTGAGTCTCTAACTGGCTTTGAACATCATACTATCCCGGACAGGATCGAAGCAGCTACTTACCTAATAGCTGGAATCATGACCAAGGGTAAAATCAAAGCTAAAGCTGTAATCGAAGAAGATATTCAATCACTCTTAAGTAAGTTAGAAGATGTTGGTGCAAGTATCAAGATCCATAATTCCAATACTTTTGTTGATGGTAGAGAATTAGTTGATATTAGCGTTGAACTCAAAACAGAGAAACCATTGGCCACTGATATTACTACAGTTTGGTATCCAGGTTTTTCAACTGATATTCAACCTATTTTTTCAACTCTACTTGCTGTTAGTGAAGGTACTAGCGTTGTTGTTGAAAATATTTACGACTCACGTTACCAACATTTTGAAGAACTTAAACGCATGGGTGCCAAAATTGAAATCAATGGCAAAGTTGCTGTCGTCAAAGGTTGTAGCAAGCTCGTTTCAACTGCTATTGAAGGTAAGGACCTGAGAAGTACTGCCGCTCTTGTAGTAGCTGCACTTGCCGCAGAAGGCAAAAGTGAAGTCAGAGGTTTGCAACACCTTGATAGAGGTTATGAAAACCTCGAAGATAAATTTATTGCACTTGGTGCGAGTATCAAACGTGTTGACACTGGGTCAACGATACTGGCGCCTGAAAAGCACGAACAACATATAGACCTTTAAATACCATATAGATTTACCAATGAAGCAAAGATAGCTTTGGCATAGTTGCTTATGGTAGCAGAAGCATTTTCTCGTATTTATTAGCCAAATAAAGTCTTCTTCATTCTTAGCAAAGCTCTTTTCGCCCTCGGACCATAGCTAAGAAGGGGTTTTTGTTGTTTTTGCTTAGCAAAAACGAATAGGCAACCTCAATCCGAATGGCTCAAAGACTTTGCAAGAATTCCTAAGACTTTATTGGTTCACGATACTATGCAGAGAAACAAGACCTGGCAAGCTTGCACCACTACACAGTGCCACTCACAAAGCGAATGATGCTAAAACCAACGCTTAGTAAAATCAAAGGATCGACTCATCCACCTAGTAACCTGGTTTGCTAAATTATCAATATGCGACTTAATATTTCTTGCATTCGATTGATTAGCGTCATTAGCAACATCAGCAAACATTCCCCAAACCCGCTTAAGGAAACCATCATCCTCTTTGAAGTGAATATTGTCAGGATCTAGCTTATCCTCTTCTTTGCCGCCAAATACTTTCTTCAAACCAGAAGCAACAGCACTTGCAATGGCATTTGCAAACTGCATGACATTTGTTGCAAGTTTGTTTGCAGTAGCAAGTGGATTGCGCATCGCGTTTGCCAACTGAGCAAAGCTTTGATTAATTGCCGTTGTTAAATTAGCTACAAATGGATTATTAAATACTCTGCCAATAATTGATTGAACCGATTGTAAGGTGTTTTGAATAGGTGCAGGCATAGCTAAGCCTTGATTAAGCGCTTGCATCAAAGCTGCTCGCAATTGATCAATTGCTTGAGCCAGTAACTTAAAACTATAAGGTACAAAAACCATTGGATTAAATGAGCGCATTCCACCACCGCCGCCGCCTCGTTTTTTGAGTTCTTCCTCTAGTGAGATTCTTGCAAGCAAAGCAGGGTCGATTTGATTATTCTGCTGTTGTTGTACTAAGCCTGCACCGCGCTCTTGGGCAAGCAACCTGGCACTTAGTTTGAAGAGCTGACGACCAGGACTCATTACAGCTAGATTGGAGTTGTTCGCTGCAGCAGCATCAGCGCCAGTCTTGGTGGCGCCAATATTAAAATTGGTACTAGGTCCGAAGTCAACCATGTCATTGGTATAAAGCCTTGCTCCAAAACTCAAGCTGCTACGTTAAGCAAAATTGCATCTAGAAGCTTTGAAAAGGCTTTAAAATATAATTATGCGCTAAATGAAGAGTAATTACAAGGGTAGTTTCAGGTAATAACTAATTTAAGGGCTCACTGAATGTAGAATCTCAACCCTAATCTGACATGTGCTCCGCACAGTCAGAACCTTTTTTCATGGACCCGACTAGAAAAACTTCGTTTTGCAGCGTGTCCTTAAAGTGCTTTAGAAAAGGTTTTATGTGCGCCAGCCTTGTGGATATAGTTGTCAAAACAACTTGCAATATTGCGACTAACAAAGCGTCCCAGTTCTGTGATTTCTAGATTTATGAGGTTTGGCTGAGTTAAGTCAGCATAGCTCCAGCTTAATAAACTTTCATCAATAAAGGGCTTGAGGCGATCAAACTCTTCAGCATAAAGAGCAATATCAACCTGTGCAAAATTGTTTGCCATCAATTCTTTGATAATCTCTCTACGGTTTTTGTCATCTTGATTACTAATCAAGAACTTCTCTGCTTGCATATGATCCTGGTAATAATCCTTTAGCTTCTTGGGGTTTTGTTTGTAAGCACCTTGAATATCACTTATCGCACTTAGTCCAGCTGAGTACATATCCAAGCCAGAGTGAGTGGTGTAGCCCTGGAAATTGCGTGAAAGGCTTTTGGATTTTTGTGCCAAAGACAATGCGTCATTGGGCTTCGCGAAGTGATCGATACCAATAAAGTCATAACCAAAATCACAAAACTCTTCTGCTGCACTCATAAAGATTGCTAGCTTAGTTTCTTGATTCGGCATCACTGACTCATCGATGTATTTTTTCTGAAACGGAAAAATACTTGGTATATGCGCATAGTTAAATAATGCAATACGTTCAGGATTAATTTGTTTGACCATCATTACTGTCTCTTGAAAAGTCTCTACCGTCTGATGCGGCAAGCCATAAATTAAATCAAAATTGATACTCTCCAAACCTATTTCACGAGCGGTTTCCACCTGTGCTGCCACTTGTTCGAAGCTCTGCAGCCGGTTAATAGCTTCTTGGGTTTGACGATTAAAATCCTGAATCCCCATACTCAATCTATTAAAACCAGAATGATAAAGTGCTTGAAGGTGATCTTTGGTTGTTACTCGTGGATCAATTTCTATTGCATACTCATGTTCATTATAATCAACACCCGAATCTGCAAGCTCCAGGAGTGAAGTTCTTGAATAATAACCAAATCTCTCTTTGATAAAATCAGCCAAGTCAACAATTTGATCTGGACTTAAATAAGTCGGAGTACCGCCACCCCAAGCCATCTGCAAAATCTTACGCTTCGGATCTATCTTGTCAGCATAGTAACTAAGCTCTTTTTTGACTTGGTCAATATATTTCTTTTCAATACCGTGCTCAGGGCTAATCACTACATTGCAGCCGCAGTAATAACACTGAGATTCACAAAATGGGATATGCAAATATAAGGAATAATCATTGCCTTGCTCGTTGGATCTAAGCATCGCTGCTTCATATTGCTTCTGGTCAAAGTCATGCTTCCACTCTGGCGCTGTCGGGTAGCTAGTGTATCTAGGCACCGCATGCCCGTACTTGGCAGTCAGCTCTTTGAGTTTAGCTTTGTTTTGGAGCATATATAGATTTTAGCATTCTATTCATTGATAATAACTCTTCCATCACGTTCAGTCTCTTCAGGTAAAACCCTCATATTGGCGCGAATAGCAGCAGACACAGCACTATGAATTTTGGAGTCTTGCATCAATGTTGCTGATTGTCCAAAATTACTTGTAATAAAAGGATAGTCTGTTTGATGACTGTCTTGAGACACATGATGAAGACCAAAATTCATAGGGATTTCAACTCTAGCTTCATCATCTATGTCGTTCAGATAAACAAACTCAAGACTTAAGTCATTCTCTTCATCAGCCTAAAGACCTGTTGAATTAATTCACCTAGATATGCAATAGCGAGATTCTTCTTCTCATTTCCAACCCCTTTATTTGCCAAAGTCTCGTATATTTTTGGAAGCGCATAAAAATCACCAAAGCTCTCTGTTTTAGAGATGTCTTCAGAAGAAATATTTCAGCCATTGCTTCGCCGTATTTTCTTGCAGCATCGCCTGTCAAAGGGTATGGTGTGGCACCGTCCCTACCTATATCGATCACATGACTAGTATGTTCACTTAAACGATCTTGTGCTTTACTATAGTCAGCGCATAATATATCAGTGCGCCCTCTTGCTCCAGAAAGTGCTTATTGTCGTAAAACTCCAATATCAAAACTCATATCCTAATCATAGCAAATTATTATCAATGCGATGTTTTCTTTGGCGGCTTGTCTTTACAGTATCAATAAAAGCCCTAGCATTCTCTACTGGCACCATAGGCAAGATCCCATGACCTAGATTAGCTATATATCCTGGCTCATTGCCTGCAAGCTCTAGCATACGTTTGGTTTCTTCAATTACTGATTGTTTGGTGCCGAGTTATTTACAAGTTATAACTTGTAAATATAGGGTTGTTTTAAAAGATATAGTGGTATAATCTATTTATGCCCTCAAATTCTGAAATCAAAAAACTAATAGATGAATGGGGTAAATGGGCTTCTAGTCTTAAAGAAAAACGCTTTAAACGAGAAGCTATTGATGCCAAATTTATAGCGAATAATGCAATTGCTCTAATTGGAGTAAGAAGATCTGGCAAAACATATTATGCAATTGAGCTTGCTGAAACAATCCTCAAGAAAAAAGAAAAATATCTCTATATCAACTTTGAAGACCCATATTTTATAGACAACAATACAACTGCAGAATTAGATAGAGCGATAGAGGTTTTTACGGAATATGAATTAGATGAACCTGAATTACTAATATTTGATGAAATACAAAACATAGATTCATGGGAAAGATGGATTCGCAAACAAATTGATTTAAATAAATATCAAATCATAGTCACTGGTAGCTCAGCAAAGCTACTCAGTAGCGACATTGCAAGCTCTTTAACGGGCAGAAGCATAAGCTACAAAGTCTACCCTCTATCTTTTTCTGAATTTCTTAAATTTAAACAAAATGATCATGATCTTAGTGAAAATGAATATCTAGCTTATTTAAAAAAATATATTACTGAAGGAGGATTCCCTGAACCCACTCTTACAAAAGGTAAACAAAACAAAATCAGAGGATTGCGTAGCTATTTTGAAGATATTTTACACAAAGATATAGTCAACAGATATTCAATTCGCAACAGCAAAAATCTCTATCTTATAGCTAATTACTACCTAACTAATCCAAGCTCTTTACATTCATCTCACTCTGTCAAAAAAGCTCTCAATATCAATGCAGAAACAGTTGCAGACTATAGCCAATATCTAAAAGATGCTTTTTTGATTTTTGGCATTGATCGTTATCACCCCAACCTTAAAGTCCAAACAAGAGATGCTCAAAAAATCTATGTCATAGATACAGGACTGAGGCATGCTATAGCGAGGTCAGTGTCTGAAGATCTTGGTAAACTAGTAGAGAATATAGTATTTATTGAACTACTCAGACGTAATAAAGAAATATATTATTACAAAGAAAATCAAGAAGTGGACTTTATAATTACAGAAAATTTTAAAGCCAAGCAAGCGATTCAAGTCTGTTTTGCTGATATGAAAAACGAAACTACCTACCAAAGAGAAATTCAAGCTTTGCTTGAATGCCTAGATAAGCTCAAACTTAAAGAAGGATTGATTTTAACAAAAAATAGAGAGGAAAAGCTTAAAATCGGTTCAAAGAAAATTAACATGGTTCCTGTTTATAAATGGTTGCTAAGACAACAGCAAGTCGTACTATTATCTTAGACATGTCGTTTTATGGAATAGCTACTGCTTTTACCGGCAAGTCACCTACTGCAAGTTTTCATTGCAATGTAGTCAAGCTTGATACTGATAAAACACCTGCTCCATCTGCTGAAGTACTGGCACATATAGCAAAATATCCATGGAGCCAAAAACGACTGACGAGCGAAGCAGATTTTGAAATACTTAACGAAAAACCACCGCTAAGCAATATCAATCTTGATGATGATAGCCAAGTTAGAGAAGTCGCACTCAAATTTATTGCTACCGTTGCCAAGACAATTGAACTACAAAAACAAGACGAAGACCATGGCTCTAGTCCTGTGCATATCATTATTGGCCAAGATGGGAGAAATGGACATGATTACTATACAAGAAAATCACTTCGTGGAAAATTCGTGGAAGCTGAAAGTCCAGATCGTATTAGAGCCTTAATAAAGAATTGTAGATTTCATACAAAAAATTATAGTTCTCACCAATCAAAAAGTATCTTGTCATTAGATCCAAATGGGGAATTACCTTTTGAGGGCTCACTTACAGCAGATGCTATTAAAAGCCTAGGGGGGGAAACTGAAACATCAGGCTACGAAAGATAGAGCTCTATTGAAATTAAAACAACAGGCAGCATTGCATGGATTCTATCGTGGCAGAACGGTTCCGCTTGATCCTAGATATAGCTCAATACTAGAATCAGATCCGGAACTCAATGAACTAACATACTTAGGCTGGGATCAAAAAATTGAGAGATCATTCATTAATGGTATTCGTTATTTCTTACAGAAGATAAAGAAAGAACAGCCGCATAATTGCCATGTTAAAATTGATCAAACAATATCTGCTCCTCCTTTCACCGATATTGCAAAAACTATTCTGCTTGACTTACTAGATGAATCAGAAGATGGTAAAAACCGAATTGATTACAGTGATGATGAAAAACTCAAAAGCAAAATTGGAACAGATCTTAAGAGGCTAAGTTCTTTACAGTCTCAATAAAAGCCCTAGCGTTCTCTACTGGCACCATTGGCAAGATGCCATGACCTAGATTTGCTATATATCCTGGCTCATTGCCGGCAAGCTCAAGCATACGTTTGGTTTCTTCAATTACTGATTGCTTAGTACCCAGTAATTTACAAGGATCTAAATTACCCTGAATCGCTATGTTTTTGCCATCAACAAAACTACGGACTTCAGCGAGGTTGACTCTCCAATCAACACTAAGACAATTGGCACCTGTTTGCACCATGTAATCAAGAATATTGGCAACTCCATTTACATAAAGAGTGATACTGGCATCTGGATAAACAGAACGTATCTTGCTAATGATTTTTTGTTGGTAAGGCATTGCAAACTCTTGGTAATCTCTTTGAGTCAACACGCTTCCCCAAGTATCAAAAAGCTGCACGGCATCAACACCTCTATCAAGTTTGAGAATTAAGTAATCAGCAATAGTGTCAGAGAGTTTTTGCAAAAGCATATGCATCGCTTGAGGATGCTGGTAACTAAAGGCTTTGATCTGTGCAAAGTCTTTTGAGCCGCCTCCTTCAATCATATAACTAGCAAGAGTCCATGGCGCGCCGGCAAAACCTAAAACAGGAAGCTCATCATTGACCTTGGATTTGATTTCTGTAATAGTGTCATAGACAAAACTACAAGACTTGGCAAGTTCATCTTTATCGAGTACTCTCAAGTCTTCAACTTGCTTCACTGTTCTAATTGGCTCAGCAAACTTGGGAGAACCAGTTGCAAAACTTACAGCCGATCCCATTGGTTCAAGCGGCACCAAAATATCAGAAAACATAATGATGGCATCGACACCAAAAATTTCATAAGGCTGAATAGAAACCTCAGCTGCTTTGACTGGGTTCTTACACAAATCAAGGAAACTAAACTGACTGCGAATCGCTTGATACTCTGGTAAGTATCTTCCAGCCTGACGCATCATCCATACTGGAGCTCTGTCAGTTGCCTGGCAACGAAGTGCTTTGAGGATTCGATCGTTTTTTATAGTTGTTTGAGTGGGCATTGGGTTATTATAGTATTTATCTACATTGCATATTGCAAATTATCTCAAAGCGATGTAGATAATTTGCTCAAAAGCAAGGCTTGCGAGAGCCCGCAGGGCGTTCCCGTACTTGGTTAATACCAAGAAGGGCGAGCATAACGCAGCTGTTGAGTAAATTAGCACAGAGCCCTATCAAGCTTCGGCGATGAGCCCAAATGCCGATATCATCAATAGCGCCAAAAAGAAAATCACATAAAATATTATATTATCAAAGGCGATATCTACTTTAGTTTTAGCTGGCATTGGCAGCCTCCTTCTCTAATTCAACTGCAACATGATCTTGAAAATCACGCACACGTTTTTTGAAACTACTTACTTGAACTTCAGACATCCAAAGACCTTTGAGTCTATTTTTGGGTACTGTTTTTTTGATTACCGGTGGACGCATACCGAGCATACGTTCACGACAAAACTTGTTACCTTCACGGAAGTGGCAATCACCAATTTGACAGCCCATTGCAATAACACCTTCAGCGCCATCTTTGAATGCTTTTTCAATCATTCTTGGTTGAATGATTCCAGAGCAAGGAACTCTAACTACATAAGCGTTATCTACATCCTTGAGATTAGCTCCATGCTTGCCTTCTAGCTCATTGTCAAGATTGACACTGCGCTCACAGGCTATTACTACTACTTTGTTCTTTCCCATATAAACTCTAGCTCCCTAATCAACCAATCCTCTATCAACATTCTATTCCAGACCTTGAGAAATCTGATCTTCTCAAAGAAGTATGATCTTTTCCATCAAAGGTCTTAGTATTTTCCAATATAGCTCTTGTGTCAATGTCGAGATCAAGTTCACGAACTAAAGACACCACTCTTTGCACAGAACCTTGATCTCTCAAATTAGCTATGATGTTAACATCTCCTGAAACTAGTGTCATTAAACCGTAGCCTCCAAAATCATTCTAGTCTTGTCCATATAATCTGTAGAAACATGGGCTGGTAATTCAATAGCGTCAAAATTGCAAGCGCCAACACATAGACCACACTCGGCACATCTTGCGTCAATCACAATTGCGATTTCCTTGAATTTAGAACCGTCTGTACGTGGTGCCATATAAATTGCTTCATAAGGACAATCAACAGCACAAAGCTTACATCCAACACAAGCGTCTTTGTTTACTGTCGCTGGTTCATCATCTCTTGATTTAACAAACTCAGGAAGTAAGATCGCTATCAGTGTAACTACAGCAAGAGCAACCCAAGTCCAAATATTGCCAAGGTAATCCATGACAGGGAAGATCCACAAATAGAACCAATCCATATCAAAGTAAGTTGGAGTGGCAATCAAAACTGCTTCAGGACCGGAAGTTGCTGGCATTAATCCAGCAAATATAAGTATAATCCCACTCAAGAGGCAACCTAATGCCCAAGTGACATTGACTACTGGTCTTGAGATTCTCATATAATGAATCCAAAGCATCACTAATAAAGTGAATGAAGTACCGGTATGCAAGAACAGCGCCATGCTCATGGTGTAATTGCTAATTGAATTATCATTGATAAAAGCGTGAGACCAAGTCTGTCCCCAAATAGGGAAAGCAGCAAGAAATTCACTGACCTTAATGACGATTTGATAAGAACGTTCATCCCAAACTAAGATATAGCCAGAGATACCAATCAAGGTCATCATAAATATCAGAGCGATTCCTGAGTACCAAGCGATAATTCGATATGATCTATATCTATCAGTGAAGTAGACTCTGAGCGCATGCAAGGCTACAGTAATAATCATTGCATCAGCAGCATAACGGTGAATACCACGAATCATATCTCCAAAAGGAATCTTGTGAGTGATGTACTCAACTGACTGGTAAGCACCTTCAAGTGTCGGCATATAGTATGCAAACAACAATAAACCTGAAAGGAATAAAATCCACATGAAGAAATTAGGCATCGCCCCATGATAATAAAGAATATTTTGTTCGGAAGAAAAGATCTTGTTGAAGGCATCCTCAATTCTCAGAAACACTATTTGACCGGCTCTAACTATTTTTGTAAACATTAATTGGTTACCTCGTAAAACTCATCTGAACGCCTATTGGCAATCATAATACTTAATCCAGCAAAAGCAAAAGCGAAACCGTAGCATGCCGCATACCAAAGTGTTGAAACTTTAGTAACTACACCCTCTACTGGAACTGGGACTATATCACGAAGGTGTAATTTCTCTAGAACGAACTGTAGAATGCGAACATTATTCCAACTACCATCATCAAAGTATGCTGTGTCAGCTCCCATTAATTCAAAATAGTTCATTAATAGAAACAACAAACCAAAGACTCCGAGGTTTGCTAGTGCAACTCCAATCTGTAACAATGTTAAATTCTTCATTTGCTTTCCCTCCAGTTGTAAATCAGCTCAAAAGGCGCGAAGCTCTCTTTGATATTGTTTTTGGCACGCTCTTCGCTGTAGATCTTGTAAGTCAAGAAGAACATTGAAGCTGCAAAAATAAAAATCCAAAGACCGTTCATCAGGTATCCTTGAAGCTCTTCTCCTGCTTTAAAGTATCTATAACCACCAAAGAATTGGGTGATTGAATATACCGCTAAAATAAATACTGTCCAATAAGCCATTTATTTAGCCTCCTTGTTTGCAAGGAATTTACTTTCCCAAAGCATAGTAAGAATATGCAAAGCAGCAAAACCACCGTAGAAAACCCACATACGTCCCCAAGGACCATCAGCAAAGAAACCATCTCCGAGCATACCCTCAAGAGGCAAACCAAAATAAGGAACGGTATGAACTCTCATTAAATATAGAGCTAAAAATAGAACGTGAACAGACAATAATCTCCATCTGTTTATTCCTGCATATTGTTTTTGAGAAAAATAAATTCCAATTGCAATCAATATAGTTGTACCAGCAACCCAGTAAGGTGGATCAGTGTTGATATTTGCAATATTGAGAATAATCAAAACAGAGAAAGCAATAGCACTAATTGCACCCATAATAGCAGTCCACATGATTATTGGTCTCTTGGTAATACTCTTCTCCTTGCTACGGTCAAAGAACGGTAAAAAAAGTACAGTTGCAGGAATTAGCATAGTAATAAACGTTGCTAGTACTGGTTCAATATATTTGTACATTTGATAAAGAGCTAAGAAATACCAGTCAGAAAGAATTGGTAACGGTGTTACAGCGGGATTAGCTCTTGCTCCCATTTCAGCAGGGAAAATAATTGCAGCTGCGGCTATCATAAAGATGATCAAGAATCCCTCGCTCCAAGGAATATTGAAACGCTTCTTCTTGTTACTATAAAAATAAAGTTCAACAACAATCAAACCGATAGTTGATAATGCCAGATGCATTGAATAGAATCTAGTGATTGTCGCTTGTCCAATGGCACTACCACCAAGCAAGATTTGCTGAGTAACCATTCCCATATTAAAGTTGATGTATTGATTAAGCAGTTTCATATCAAGCAGAATTCCACCACCTTCTGAAACTGGTATCGCCGGCAAACTAGTTGGCACACCCCATTCAATCAATTTGTTTACAACAGTTTCGCCCAAGAAAGCTAAATTAAGACCAAACTGATCCATATAACCAGGGAAGGTAGCAAATACTTTGGTCGCCCAAAAAGCTCTTTGGTTCCAAATTAACAAATAACCAGAAAGTCCAGAATAAAATCCAAGTAACAAGAGGAAGAAACAAATCCACAGATTAAGTTCTCTGTTGCCTTTGTAATCAGCACAAATAAACATACGGTACATCTTCAAGGTACAAGCAATAATAAAAGCATCAGCTCCATACTTGTGCATACCTCTCATCAATCCACCAAATGGTATATGTTCTTGAATTACAATGATAGTGTCATAGGCTTGCTCTGATGTTGGTACATAAAACGCTACCAGTATCGCTCCAGTAACAATAGTTACTATCCAAGTGAGCCACTGTATTGGTCCAAGTTTGTACCAAACATTGTCTACTTGCTTATCAACAAAATTTTCATCAAAGAAGTCGACATTCTTTAGTCTATCCATGACGGATTTTTTTACTGCTTTAAAGATAGAAGGCAATTCCATTAAGAGATCCCTCCTGACTCTAAACTACTAACCAATATTCGATCTCCATTTCTTACGAAATTAAATTTAAATGGTGATCTTGGTGCCGGACCAGAAACTACCTTGCCTCTACCTTTGGTATCAGTTTGCATTGGATCATAAACTGAAAGGTGACATGGGCAAGCAAAAACTTTTTGTCCAGGAGGCGGAGCATAGTTATAACCTTTGGCTACCTCTTCCTCAATAGGAACGAAATTAAATACGCAACCTAAGTGAGGGCAGACACGACTAAATACAACAAAATCAGGACTACCATCAGAGGTCGGGGTTCTTACTATCACACCAGGAATAGTTTTGATTTGTTCACCAACAGAAGTGTATTCACGGTTGGATTCTTGAAACATAAAATACTTAAATGACCAATTCTCAGGGAAATCACTAACACCAAAACTAATCTCACGAACTGGTGATGGTTTATCGGGTTGCTTAAATATCTCAGCAGTTGCAAGTGGTCCAGAACTTGGCTTGAGGAACCTAACAAAAGGGGAAATAAACAATGCTGAAATTCCGCCAATGACAGGGATCGCAAGTAAGGTCTTTATAAACTCTCTTCTTTCAAATTTCATATTAATTAGACTCACCTATTTTTTTCTTATAATCTTCAAGTCTCTGACGACCAATATCCAGTCTATCCATTTCTTGAGAGTATGCAAAACTACGAACATAACGAACCAATTTCCAAATCAGCTCAGGGTTAAAATCTTCTTGTCTATCAAAGTCATGTCTATCTTTCCAAGCTGGCATTGCCGTCCAAGGAATTCCATAAGAAACCTCGTTGAATAATTTCTCATCAGAGCGAGTATAAAGACGTTTGAACATATTAAAATTGGCAGGTTGAGGTTTTAGCATCTTGTGTAAGTTGCCGTCTCCCTGTCCTCTGGTTCCATGACAGATAGCGCAATTACCACCAAATAATGCATCCATCTCTGAAGCTTCTTGTGAGTTGGTTGGGTAATAACCGAGAATATTGGTTCTCATATAAAGTAGCGAATCCCAACGCTCATCAATAGTCAATGCCTTATCCATTTGGTGCTTGTGTCCACAAATTCTTTCAAATTGTTTTTCTGGACTTTGTGCGCGCATATAGCTAATCACTTCGGGGTCTTTTGCAGGACTTGCTCCATGACATCTAGCACAATTGGCTTTGTATACTTTCTCTCCTGTAACGATAGAGGGATTGTGTGAAGGGTAAAGGAAGTCAGCGCACTGAGCTCTATCAACCTTGGAATCCCATTCTTTGATCAAGCTAGACTCTAGCCCTGTACGTGAAGCTGCTGTCACCGGTGCAACTATTGTAAGGATCAAACTCATTACTAGAATTATTTCAATAATTCTGTTGACTCTATTTTTACTTTTCATATTGACTTTAATATCCATAAAACGGTATCCAACTAATGCTACACCAGACAATAACTAAAATATAGAGCACCACCAAAAATAAAGGTGGCTTATTGTGGCTAACTTTGTATTCCTGCGCCGGTGTCACAAGTGATTTTGCAAACTCCGGAGAGATTGGTGACATCTCGTCTAATTGTATTTGTGTGTTTTTTTCTTCAGCCATTTTTTACCTTTTATAGATTAAGTACATCGTATTTTACAGACTCCATGTCACGAAACTCTCCGCTTCTCCAAGCATAAATTGCAACATATGTAGCCGTCCCAAAAAATGCTACGCAAAGAACGGCAAAGATTGCAATTGCTTCCTTGTTAAAGACAGAAAGAATCCAAGCCTCAAGATCGTGAAATAGACTAATGTCCACCAGAGCTTCCTCCCTCAGTCTCAGAACCAGTCAAACCACCTGGGTTTGCTTGATAAGTACCATGAAGTTTTGCTTCCCCAAGCTTCTGATAAGAAGCTCTTAGTTTATTCGGAAGTATAGATTGTCCTTCCCATGCCTTATCATCAATACTTTGATAGTCTTGAATAATCACCTCTTGATCTTGTGGAAGTGTTTTAAGGTAAGCAACAAGATACCACATTTGTTCAGGCTCTAGTATTAGCTTCCAACGTGGCATTCTAGTACCTGGAACACCTTCAGCAACTTTGTAATACCAAGTCTTGTCAGAATAAGCCTTGAAAAATGGTCTTGAGAAGTTAGCTGGTTTTTTGTTCATAGCAAGAGCATTTGGTCCATTACCAAGTCCGTTCGTTCCATGACAAACTGCACAGTTTTGTCTAAATATTCCAGCACCTCCATTGGCAGCAGTAGCACTGTCAACATTTGGCTTGTGATGTTCTGACTTCTGCCAGAAAGCTGTGTCAGCCTCAGGGTAATAAGCCTCATAGACTCCTTTGTTTTTCGGATCTTCAAGACGTTTACGCCCTAAGCTTTGCAAATAAGCGACAAGGTCACCCATATCTTCTTCACTCAAAAAACTAAATGAAGGCATTATCGAACCAGGCGTATATGCTCTTGGATCTATAAGATGTCCTACATGCCAAGCATCTGGCATTTTGCCACCTTCGTTACTCAAGTCAGGACCAGTACGAGAAGTACCTAATACATTTGGTGTTTCATTAGCGTAGTCACCAGCGTGTACTCTTGATCCAAAATCTCTATCTTGAGGTCTAACAAATTGTGAATGACAATAAACACAACCTTCTCTTACGTAAACGGCTCTTCCTCTACCCGCTTCACTAAGCTTGGGTTTACCAGTCTCATCAATGATTGGTTTTCCATTTGTATCCTTCTCAATATACTCCATTGCATATTTAGTCGGATCAACCTTCATGACTTTCATGTCAGGAATGATTACTGTAACTGTGTATATTGTAATGAAAGTAGCTGCAACAACCAATGCTGGTAGGATATATCCTTTTGCGCCTATCTTTTTAACTTCGCTTGCCATAATTAATTGCCTCCCTTTCCAACAGGAACTGCCATGTCTAATTCAGATTCATCACTAGATGATTGCTTTGCAGTCAAAGTCTTGTAGATATTAAAAGCAAAAAGACAACTACTAAAGAACATCATCAATCCACCAACCGCTCTTGAAAACCACATAGGCGGAAGTGTTAATGACCACTGACCAACTGGATAACCTAATGCCCAACCAGCTGATTGCTGTAAACCAGCAACAGTAAGGGTTAGATAGAAAATACTAAAGCCTAAGAATAGTAACCAGTAGTGCCATTTCACAAGACGTACACTATAAATTCTCTTACCAGTTAGACGTTGCAAACCATAATACAGAGAACCGATTACAAAGAATGTAAATGTACCCAGTAGTGCAGCATGTGCGTGACCTACAACCCATTGGGTAAAGTGGATGTACCAGTTGATACCACGAGTTGCTTGGAACGGTCCTTGAATACAAGTGAAGAGATAGAAAAGAGCACCAGTAAGAACAAAACGCAATGGCATGTTAGTACTGAGCATCCACCAAGAGCCCTTCATCGACATCCAGAAATTAGTTAAAACTGTGATAACTGGAATTACTAAAGCTGCAGAGAAAATTACTGCAAGTGCTTTAGCCCACTCCGGGACAGGTGACTGTAACAAGTGATGAGTACCAGTTGGTGCATAGAAAAATGCGATAGTCCAGAAGCCAAGCATTGAAAGACTGTGACTCCAGATTGGTTTGCCGCTCATCTTCGGTACCATGTAGTAAGCAATACCAACCCCAAGAACGGTAAACCAAAGACCCAAAATATTGTGCCCATAGAACCAGTTGAGGATACCGTCGTTAAGACCGTCCATTGCAACGAAAGTTCTGTTACCTACTATATATACTAATGGCATCCAGAAAAATGCACCCATGATGTACCAAACAGATACATAGAGTTTTTCAACTTGTCTATTTAAAACTGTTCTAAATAAATTATATGAAAGAAGTAATAGACCTACTAGTACTAATATATCAAAGGGTTCGCGCAATTCAGCATACTCGCGACCTTCAGTGTAGCCGTTCATTAGTGACCAGCAACCTAGTCCAATAACTAAATTCCAAACATGACAAGCAAAGTTGGCAAGCTTCTCAGAGAAGAGCTTTGTTTTGCAAAGTGCAGGAATAATATAAAGACAAGAGCCGATATTAGCCATTGATAACCAACCAAACGCAACCATATTAACGTGTGCTGGTCTGATATGAGTAAAAGATAGTTGTGATATTCCCTTGGTAAGGTCAGGGAAAGAAAACTCCAAGGCCCCGAGCAAACCCAATCCCATACCAATTACTAACCACACTATAGCGGAGAGCATGAAGTATTTTGCTGAACTACCTTCTTGCGAACTTAAAAATTTATTGTTAATCATGCTTTGTACCACCAATGTTCCGAACTTAAAATCTTACCCATATTTTTATCCTTCAAAGAACCGAGGCCCCTAGATTCGATATAATCATATAAAGGATCGCAAGAAACGTCAGCTCTAAATGAAGAAAAATACCTATTCTAAGTAAAAATTAAGAATTAGGGATCAGGGTCGTATCCTGACATTGGACACAATCGTGTATTACGCGATTGTGTCCAATGTCAGGATACGACCCTGGTTAACGACCCTGGTTAACCCCGTTTAACCTGCTCTTAACTTGAAATTGTTAAAAACTACTTAGGAGAACTAGTATTTCGACGATGGTGGCTGGATTATTAATAACTAAATTCATACAACTTGCTGGTAAAGTACCTACTATATTACTTGGCGCGCAGAAATCCGATGGCAGCCAAATCAACAAACACCTACCGGAAGCAATATTAGATGAAATACCTGGATTTAATACCAGAGAATTCAACCTGGCAGACGGAGCCAATCTCAAATTTGGAGACGTTCCTGGACACGAAAAGGGAGCTAGGCGCAAAATAGTTCTCAAGCTAAAACAAGGGAATTCCTTTGCCGTATCAGCTGGCGCTGGCAACGATATTAAAACCAACATAGAAGAAGGCCCAACCAATATACCGAGTAGAGTTAGATTACAACTAGCTGAGGGTGCTACGCTTACAGCCCAGAAAGGCAAGCTCAATCCAGGGTCACATTACCCCAATGGGATGAGGGGCTTTAGTGATGAGACTTTAGTCACGATGACACAAAATAACGGTAAATTACAGTTTTCGTTAACTGATACAAATCAAGCCAAAATGGCTGGTATCGATAATGACAATAGCTCTTGGTCAGACCTTGGAGCTACTGCTTAAGCAAAGAGCCATTCTTAAGTTCAAGCACCAAGTCTGCACTCTTGATAGTCTCTAATCGGTGAGCAATAGTAATTAAGGTTTTGCCTTGGATATATTCATTCAATAATTCATAAATTGCTTTTTCTGTTTCTAGATCTATCTTTGCTGTTGCTTCATCTAGCACAAGAATATCTGGCCTTGCAACAAGTGCACGAGCAAAGTTGATTACTTGCTCTTCGCCAGATGAAACATTGGACAAATTCAAAAGATCACGTTCTTTCCTTAAACCTGGAGCAAGGTCTAGAAAGCGCTTGGCAAGCTGCATATCAAGCTTGGCTTCATCACGACCAAGCTTAATATTAGATTCTAAATTACCTGCAAATATATAAGTATCTTGATGAATCACTGCGATTTTCTCTCGAAGCTCAAGTTGTGGAATCTCTTTGATGTTTCGTCCATTAATTTCAATTGAACCTTGATCAAGTTCATAAAGCCGAGTCAATAATTTAATGACAGTACTTTTGCCCGAACCAGTTTTGCCAATGATGGCTATTTTTTGACCTTGCTCTACTTCAAAACTAACGTCATTAAGTACTGGAGTTTTGTCTTGGTATTGGAAACACACATGATTAAATTTAATGAGCTTATCGTCATTCCGTGCCCGCAGGGCGCCACCATCTAGTTGGGAATCATTGTCAATGCATTGGGTTGCCGCGTCGTCGCTACGCTTCTCCTCGCCATAACGGTCTTTGATTCCAATTGGCTCATCTAATAATTCACGCATTCTTTCTATTGCAGTAAATGCAGATTGGATGACAGTGAAACGATCACTAAGATTGCGAATCGGCTCAAACAGAGCCTGTGAGTACTGTATAAAAGCAAGTATCATACCAATGGTTAATACAGAAGCAGCGAAGATCTTGGAACTAATATAAATCAAAGCGATAATTGCAAAAAGCGAGACCATTTCGATTGTCGCAGAAAGCTGCGCGTCTGCTTTGATACTTTGGTCATTCGCCTTGAAATATTGGCGATTGTATTCAGCAAACTTGTTCATACTTTTGGCTGTGCTGTTTAATACTTGAACAACAGAAATACCAACTATATTTTGTTGCAAGAAAGAATTGAGCTTAGCAAGTTCTTTGCGAGCCATTAAATTGGCTTTACGGTAAAGCTCTTGGTAATAGATAGTAATAAAATAAATTGGTATAAGAAAAACTGAAACAACTAGACTCAATCTCCAATTGAGGTAAAACATAAACAATAAAATCCCTAGGATATTGAAAATATCAAGCAGGATTAGAACTAAACCACCAACAAAACTTTCAGCAAGTTGTTCCATATCACTCGTAACTCTTGAAACAGACTTGCCAACAGGGTTCCTGTCAAAAAAGCTCATAGACATAGATTCAAGATGCTCAAAAAGAGAGTAGCGTATATCAGCTACCATCGCCTGACCTACTTTGTTCATGATAAAGAATTGCACTACTTGCAAAACAAAGTTGATAGCGACAGCACCGAGCAAAAACAAAGCATAAGTCCAAAGTCCAGCTAAATCAAATGCAGCAATAGGACCATCAATTGCTTTTTGCAAGAGTATAGGCTGAATCGAATAAGTGGCAGAACTTAAAGGCAAGATAGCCAAGGCAAGAATAATTTGCCACTTAAATGGCTTCATAAAGGGATATAGAGTTTTGATTAAATCCCAATTAGTCATCAGTACGCTCCAATTTAATCAATTGATCCATTTCAGTTAAAATACTTTCATTGTGAGTAATGAAGATAGTAGTTTTGTTTTTGCGCAAACCAATGATGTTGTGCAAAATCAACTTGGAGCTCTCATTATCAAGACTACTTAAAGAATCATCCAAAACTAATATCTCTGGATCAATCGCGAGTGCACGGGCAATAGCCATTCTTTGCCTTTGTCCACCCGAGAGCGTTACACCACGCTCACCAACGACGCTGTCATAGCCCTCCGGCAAAGACATAATCTCATCATGTATATTAACTTTCTTTGCTAAGTCAATCACCTCATTCTGATTTAGATCTTTTGCATAAGCAATATTGTCAAAAACCGAATTTGAAAATAAGAAATTGGTTTGAGGCACCAGATTCACCAGAGTACGCAATGAATTTAATTGAATATCTTTAATATCAATTCCATCAATTAAAATCTCGTCATCGGCGAGTTCTTTAAGATGCATTAATTTATGAGCAAGTATTGTTTTACCTGAGCCGATTGCACCGACGACACCAACCATGGTGCCCTTAGTGATTTTGGTATTAAGGCTTTTGATTTCAATTTCAGTTTCAAAACTAGTCTTCTCAATAGCGTTGTCACGATCTTTGATAGTGGGGTCAACTTGAAGAATACCGTTGATTCTTGTTTCACTAACTTGAGCTCTGTAAATAATTGTAATTAACCAACCAAGCGTAGCGACAGGCCAGATCAGCCTTTGGACATAAAGCGCATAAGCAGCAAAGTCACCTGCACTAAACTCTCCAGCGATAATTGATTTACCACCCATGTACAAAAGCAAAACGAAACCAAGACTTGCAATTACGCGCATCACTGGACCAATAAAACTACGTACCTGAATTAATTTCATGTAGGCTTGCTTCAATTGATCATTAATAACAGAAAAACGCTTAAGCTCAGCCTGTTCTTGAGCGTAGGCTTTGATGATATGAATACCACTTAGATTTTGTTCGATGAAATTACTAATGCGTGCAAGCTCTTCTTGAACCCAATTTTGATAGTCTTTGATCTTGCCGCTTAATGAAATCACAAAAAGAATTACGATAGGAATCAAAGCAAGAAAAGCCCAGGTCAACTCGGTATGCAAATCAAACATCAAAGGCAAAATCACTGCAAAAGCAATCACCGTATTGAATATATTAAGCATGGCAAAACCACCAAGTGCTCTAATAGACTGGACATCATTAGTAATTATTGAAATAAGACTACCTGCTTGAGTTGAGATTCCGTCCTTAGAATTTTCTGAAAAGAAACTCGGTGGTAAGGTCACCAGATGATTAAAAATATCTTTTTTAAGTTCAAATTCAATCTCACGTCCAATTGCAAATACGATCTGGCGAGACACTGCTCTCATTATTGCCATTAACACGGCAAGACAACTAGCCCAAACTAGGACTTCTAACAGAGCGGAATCCTGGACTTCAATCATGTCAACTGCTTTTTTTATAAGTTGCGGTATATACGCAGCCAAGAGATTGGTGATAATCAAAAAAACTATTCCGAGTAAATATCCACGGTAATGCTTGAGCAAATACTTAAACACTCAGATACAACTCCAATATCACAAAAACCATGATCATTACAGAGATCCAGCTATTGACAGTAAAAAATGCTTTTTCTATTTTCTCTTCGTTAACGAGTTGCTGTTCGTAGAATAATGCGATAACCGTAAACAAGATCGCTAGCTTAAAATAGAAACCAAGCGCTAATTCTTCTCCGCAAAGGTATAAGAAGATCGGTGTTAAGAGATGAGTAAAACGAGCGATTTTGACGGCTGTCGCTTTGCCAAATCGGGCAGGGATAGAGTGGAGTTTTTGACTTAAGTCAAAAACTTCGTCTTGTAATGAATAAAAGATATCAAAACCAGCAACCCAAAAGCTAACAGCAAGCGCCAGATAAACTGGTGCAAATGAGTCTAAATTGCCAGTGATAGCAATCCAAGCACCGAGGGTAGCCCCACCAAGTGTAGTACCCAAAACAAAATGACAAAGCCAAGTTACTCGCTTCATCCAAGAGTAAGCAAAGAGCCAAGTCAGGGCAATTGGTAAAAGGATTTGACAGAGTTGAGGTAATTGCAAAGTTGAGAAAATCAAAAGAACCAAAGAGACAATTGTAAAAAACCAAGCTTGACTCTTGTTGATTTTACCTTGGGGGATTTCTCTGTCTTGAGTCCGCGGGTTAAGTGAATCAATCTCAGCATCAAAAATCCGGTTAAGGGTCATACCGGCAGAGCGCGCTCCAAGTAAACAAAGGCTAATCCAAAAGAAGATCATCCAATCAATTTGTCCATTCTGGTAATCAATTGCAAGTAAAGCTGAACTAATGACAAACGGTAATGAAAAGAGCGTGTGCTCTAGTTTGATCATTCTTGCCCAGTCTACAAACTTAGTTATCATGCAGTAACGGCTTTCTTCGCTTCTCTATAAGCCAGTCTCAACTTAGCATCCATATCATCAACAGAATCGACAGCTTGATCCCAAGCAGTGTAGATTTGATACTTACCAGTATCTCTCAAATCACCAGCTACATACAAGCCTGGGACACTGGACTCGCCCTTACCGCCGCAAACTACATTGCCTTTGGTATTCACTTCCGCACCCACTTGAACTGCAAGCTCGTTATAAGCAATTTGTCCTAATAATGCAAAAGCAAATTCAACTGGCTCCTCAGTACCATCTTCCAGTATAAAAGCATCCATCTTGGTTTTTGGATCACCCTTGATTGACTTAATAGCTTCCGTGATTATTTTTATATCATAGAGCTTGAGAAGTTCTGTTACTTCATCAGAAAATTCTACTTCTTGACCATTGGTAAAGATCTTAAGTTCTGGAGGTTGATAGCGCTCGTGGAGCATGATTGCAACCCAAGCTGCCGGCGCGCCGTGACCAATAGTAGCGGTGATTTTGTTTAATGATTTGTGACCATCACAACGCAAACAATAATCAATATGTCCTTTGTTGGCAAAAGGCAAGACCGGCTTAATAGAACCAGCTATCTCTGGTTGCATATCCATAATGCCAGTTGCAAGCAAAACATACTTGGCTTGGTAGCTTTCGCCTTTGGCAGTTTCAATTTCAAAAATTCCATCTTTGTTTTTACTTAGTTTACTAACAGCATCTGCCACTACAGTGAGCTTGTCTTTAAATTCAGATTCTTCTTGAATCCATTGTAGGCTAGATTTGGTAGCAGAACCAATTGGTCTTGGGATACCAGAGGTGTAAGGCATGTTAACAACGTGAGAGACCCAAGTAGCTCTTGATTTTTTATTGGTCTTCGCGTCACCCTTGAAAACAATTGTGTCTTTGTTATTGAGTACCGAACGCAAAGCACCCATTTGTCCGGCTGCACCTGCTCCGATAACTGCTATTTCAAAAACATGATTCGACATAGTAATTATTATTGCATTATGTCTTTCGCCACTCGATTGCAATACATATTAATTCAATCTTGATATTTTTATAAAGATTAAACGATATTACTACAAACATTGAACTTTTTAGCGATAATCAATGTAGTCAGCTATTTTGCATTAGGGACTTTTGTTCAGATGCAAGGCTTGCGACGGAAAGACGTAACGCAGCAGCTGAGCAAAAGCACCAAGGCAAAACAAATGAAAATCACAGCACACGAGGAGTACGGCCTCAGAATAATTCTAAGACTAGCTAGATTGCTTCAAACTAGCTCAAGTGGCTTGGTATCAATTAATGAAATTGCCAGCGCTGAAGCGATTAGCTATGAAAACACAGCAGCAATTATTGGCAAACTCAAAGAAGCTGGTTTAGTAGAAAGCACACGCGGTAAATACGGCGGCTACAAATTATCAAGACCAAGTCCAAGTATTAATCTCTATCAAATTATTGACGCTCTTGGGGAGGCTAGTTTTGGAATTGATTTTTGTAACAAGCACTCAGGCAAAGAAGAGAACTGTGTAAACTCAAATGACTGCTCAGTAAGACCAGTCTGGTCATCCCTCAATAGCATGGTGAATAATTTCTTGGCTGGGATTAGCCTCAATAGCCTACTCAATAAAGAACAAAACACTATCAACAATATAAGAGGACAAGTAAGGAACTTTGCAGAAGTGCAAATGGTATACAGCTAAGATGATCACAATGGACACAAATCTAGAAAATCTACAGAATCAAAAATACAAGTATGGTTTCACCACGGCAATTGAAGCCGATCAATTCACCAAAGGACTTGATGAGAACTTGATTCGCAATATTTCTGCAATCAAAAACGAGCCTGAATTTATGCTTGAGTTTCGCCTTAAAGCATTTGCGCAATGGAACAAGATGAAAGAACCAAAATGGTCAAGAGTTCATTATCCAGCAATAGATTTTCAAGACATTATTTATTACTCAGCACCGAAGTCCAAAATGACTCCAGACGGTAAAACCAAAGACTCGCTTGATGAGGTTGATCCTGAGATATTAAGAACCTACGAAAAGCTTGGCATACCTATTGCAGAGCAAAAACAATTGCAAGGGATTGCTGTTGATGCAATCTTTGACAGTGTTTCAGTAGCCAATACTCACAAAAAAGCTCTAGCAGAAATCGGGATTATTTTCTGTTCAATATCAGAAGCCGTCCAAGAACATCCTGACTTGATCAAAAAATATCTTGGCACAATAGTACCTCACGCTGACAATTTTTATGCCGCACTGAATGGAGCTGTCTTTAGTGACGGGACTTTTATCTACATCCCTCCCAACACAAAATGTCCAATTGAATTATCAACCAATTTCAGGATCAACAC